>JBAZMD010000007.1:0-35341 GCA_041649955.1 Patescibacteria group bacterium
CCAGAGTATCCACTCTTACCACTGTAACCAGAGTATCCGCTCTTACCACTGTAACCAGAGTATCCGCTTGTTGACGCACCAGACTGTCCAGAGTATCCCGAGTAGCCCGAAGTTCCACTTGCGCCATTTGTTCCGTTTGTTCCACTGTATCCAGATATACCGCTATATCCCGAATAGCCACTGTATCCAGAAGTTCCGTTTGTTCCATTTGTTCCGCTATATCCGCTTATTCCAGAATAACCCGAGTAACCAGAGTATCCACTTGTTCCAATACCAGAGTATCCACTGTATCCGCTATAACCAGAAACTCCACTACCGCTATATCCAGAAATACCAGAATAGCCACTGTAACCACTTTCTCCGTCTATTCCATTACTTCCAGAATAGCCAGATATACCAGAATAGCCCGAGTAGCCACTATATCCAGAGTCGCCTTGATCTCCTTTCTCTCCACTGTATCCAGAGAAACCAGACTCTCCATTCTCTCCGTTAATTCCACTATATCCACTAAAGCCCGAATATCCAGAGTATCCCGACACTCCACTTCCACTAAAACCAGAAATTCCACTGAAACCAGAGTATCCAGAATATCCCGAGTATCCGCTAGTTCCAGACTCTCCATTTATACCAGAATATCCAGACTCGCCGTCTAGTCCATTTAAGCCAGAGTATCCGCTTTCTCCTTGTTCTCCATTTTGTCCAGAGATACCACTATATCCAGAGTAACCCGAATAGCCAGAAACACCAGACTGCGCTATACCATTAAGTCCAGAGTATCCACTAAAGCCACTGTAACCACTTACTCCCGAGCCACTGTATCCAGAGTATCCGCTATATCCACTTACGCCAGAGCCAGAATATCCGCTTATACCGCTATATCCACTGTAACCACTTTGTCCGTCCTGTCCGCTATAACCAGAATAGCCACTCTTACCGCTATACCCAGAATACCCGCTAGTTGACGCGCCAGACTGTCCAGAGTAACCAGAGTAGCCACTTGTTCCTATACCAGAATATCCAGAGAAACCAGAAAGTCCCTTAAGAGAACTCTTAGGGGCTTTTTTTGTTGTATTTGTTTGTAGATCTACAAAGGGAATTATATCTGTTTCCTGTGGTATTCCGCTTGGTAATTCTTCTATTGTTTTGTCTTCGTTCATATAATTATTCTTTTTTTATTTTGTAAAAGTAAATGTCCTCCGTTCTCTTGTAACAAAAAATTTACGGGACAAAAACTTTTTTCTGAATAAGGACTTTGTTTAACAGTAAATGGCGAAACCTTTTGTGAATAAGGACTTGTCTTTTTGCTATATGGTGTTTTTGGACAAGTATTTGTCATAATTTTTAGTATTCAGTATTAAGAGCCACAACATATTCTCCTGCTGTTCCGCCTCCTCCACCTCCTCCTCCCGCACAAGGCGTCCCTCCTCCAGAGGCACTTCCTCCGTTTCCTCCAGTTCCTCTACCTGCGCCAGTTGTAGCCGAGTGAGTTCCAACAGCTCCGCCTGCTCCGCCTGCGTTCTGTCCTCCTCCTAGTCCTCCTGCTCCGCCTGCTCCCGCGAACATTCCTGCTCCTCCTCCTCCGTCGCCTCCATAAGAGTTAAGTCCAGTTCCAACGCCTGCGCTAGCATTACCTCCGTTTCCTCCAGAAATATTTATAGTTCCACTATTCGCAGTTAAAGTATTATAAAGTATAACGCACATTCCCCCTGCTCCTCCTCCGCCACCTCCTGCGCCATTAGAATTACCTGTGCCGATAGTTGAGTCTGCTCCATTTTTACCTGCGACAGAAATACCTAAAGCAGTGGTAAAATTCCAAGCGCCTGCACACTCTATAACGAGTCCGCCTCCGCCATTTCCTCCTGCTCCTCCAACTGCATTTCCAACATCAACTCCACCACTTCCTCCACCAGATCCCGCAGTTATCCAAAGTCCCCATTTTCTATAAATATGTTGTTGAGTAATTCCGTAAATATTTTTTGTTGTATATATTACGCCTGCTCCGCCTCCACTTCTACTACCTCCAGTTCCTAATTTACCATTTGAACTATCTCCACCAAAAATATAGTTTGCTGTGTTTCCATTTTCTCCGTCGCCCGTTGTATTTGTTGCTCCTCCAGTTGCTCCCATTCCAGACGCGTCAAGCATAGGCGCTTGACTTGAGGTAAGAGTAACATCGCCTTGCGACTTTAAAACAATAATAGTTCCATTTGCGTTAGGGTTAGAAAAGGTAACTTTACCAGTTCCAGTGATAGAAATATAAGTGTAATTTTTTATAACATAAGCAAGACCTCCTAAGTCTATATTTGTAGTTCCACTTGAAACATTTAAAGCTCCGTCCGCGCCATTACCGCCGAATTTAATTTGAGAATATAAGTCGTCAAAGTTCTCGTTAATATCACTTGCTATTACATCGTCCCCTGCGACAAAATTGTTAGGCTTTATTCTTCCCATTTTAATTTATTGTATACTTAGCGCTGATAAATATTGAGCCTGTTTTTACCCAACCCCCTGTTATCAATAATGAAAATGCTTGTCCAGAATTTGCTCCTGCACCTCCGTCAATGAAAGCTCCGAACTCCTCATAAGTTGCATTTGCTACATCTCCGCTTGCTATAAACCAGTCTACATAAGCTATATTGTCGTCAAAAGAGGAGTCAGACGCAAGTTTTCTAAATACCTCCGTATTAAGTTGAGTAGACGCATTTGTAAAAGCAGTTGTTCCACTTCCCAAAGCTCCGTAATTTATTTCTCCTGTATAAGTTGTATCTCCTGCGAGTCTTCTAGCAAAAACACTTCTTCCAACAGTAGGAATAATATTTGTTTTCTTTTCTATGCTTTCAATAATTCCCTCTTTCTGCATTTTTTCTAACGCTGAAATATCCTCGTTTCTTAAGGCAATTCTAAGACGAGGTAAAACTTCTTTTTCTATTTTTGAGTCTTGGAGTTTTGGAGAAAGTTTTACAAATTGATACTCTCCTTTAATACTTGCTTGTTCTTTTGTTTTTAGAATTTCCATATATTTATATTATAACATTTTACATAAATTTTGCACCTCTATCAAAACGCGCCATTCTTTTTACATCACTTATACTACTTGGAAAATAAAAACCATATACCCACCTTATGTCCGCAGGATCAAAAGGGTTAAGTTGTATGTCTTCTGAAAAGGTAATTATATCTTCCGTAGCTAGGGGAGTAACAAAGTCAATTTCTTCTACAATATTCATTTCTTCTTGAGTTGTGTATATCTGTTCTGATACCTCGTTTTCGTCAATGCTCTCGTTTTCTGGCGCTATAATTTTGCGTAGGAGGTCTATCAATTCGTATTTTTGAGTAGAGATAAGGCTAATATTGTATCTGAACTCAAACGGAGTAAGAGAGGCGAATACAACACTTTTAATAAACATAGAGTCGCCCTCTGGAGTAACAATTATTTGCCCTGCTCTAAGTCCAGACTCATAAGTGCTAAAACTTGCGTCTATGACAGAGTCCGCATATACATAAAGTTCTGCACTGGCTCTCTTTCTTGCGGTAACATTTGAGATAAGGGAGGTATCTTTAATAAGTTTTTCTTTTGCGCCGTATAATGAAATACTCTCGCCGTCTTCTGCGATAGCAAGAACTGGAATTTTAGGATTACCAGAATAAAGAATAGCGTCCCCGTCAGTGAGAGCATTTTCAAAATGGAAAGACTGGTCGGTATAATTATATAAAACATCTTTCGTTGTGAAGTCGTCTACGAAGTCCACACCTACAACTTTAGGAGTTCCATTTACACTGATAGTTAAATTAGAAAATTTGTAGGGAAGTTTGAACGAAGTAGTAGCACTTCCTTTTACTGTTATCGTATCTGAAAATGTAGCGCCGTCATAAAGCCCTCCTCTTACTTTCACTCTGTTAACTAATTGAGAGCCGTCTATACCTCTTTCGTAAGACTTTATCATATACTTGCCGTCTACCATATTAAACGGCGCTGTCGTCGTAAACTTAGGAAAGAAATGTATATCTTTTTCCTCGTCTACATACCATTCATACTTAACAATATCCGCGAGTCTTCGTAGACATTGTGAAATAGGAATTTGATTAAAAACAATTTTAGTAATTACGAAAGTAGATACTGCATTGTTAGAAGTAAAGCCCGAGCCTACTGGAGTAAAGTCTGCTATTAAGTCTGCGATAATATCTCCTATTGTTTCGCTTGTATAAGTTCTTGCTACGAGGATAGAGTCCATTTCGTAAGAGTGGTCTATACAAGATACTGCGTAAATTTTCTCATTAGGAAGACTCTCTGTTGACTCTTTTATTTCAACAATTCTTCCTCCAAATATTTTAACTGCGCCGTCGTATATTTCTACTTCGTCATTGTAAGCAGGAGTAAAAGTTTTATCCCCGTATTTTTTTACAGTAAAATTAGCCGTATCTACTGTGCTAGATAGTTGTTGTTTTACCGATAGACTGGGAAAGCTTATCTGATCTGAAATATCTACTGTGTTTACTTTTACTTGTAGCATTATATTGCAAATTTTGTATCAAAGCGTAACTGTTTCATTAAGGCTTGTGATACCTTATCTACTATCTCCGTGCCTGTAACATCGCCATTTATAACAATACTTAGTCCTCCTCCGCCAAGTGCGTTAGGGTTTTTAGTAGCAATAAGATAGTCGTCTGGGTGTGTAGAAATAATTTTACCATTCTGCATAACTCCGTCATTTACACTTCCTCCAAAGAAACTACTTACGGCATTACCTACAATTCCCGCGCCTCCCGCAACATTTCCCAAGAAAGACTTAACACCTTTTACGACATTTAATTCGTTGAATTTATCTATCAAATTTTGCACTGTATCAATAACACTCTGCACTGCGTCTTTTACACTGTTCAAAGTGCCTATAAATATCTTCTTCAAGAAGTCTACTACCTCTACCATTACGCCCCAGATACTTGTTATTATCTGATACCACCCGTCAAAGGCGCTTTTAACAGCCCAGATAGCCCCTTTAAGGAAGATACCAATAGCGTCAATAAGTATTTTTAAGTTCTCCTGCACTTTAGGGTCAGTAAGCCAAGCTGTAAACTCTGTTATCAAAGGCAAAAGAGCCTCGTTCAATGTTGAGCCGAGAGCTTTCTGTAAGTCTTCAAAAGCCATATTAAGACTAGCCATTTGTCCTGTGCTTGTCTTAGAGAACGCCTCCGCCTGTCCTGCTACTTGTTGCTGTAATGCACCGATAGCTTGTAGGGGAGTCATATTGTCCGTGATAGCAATACCGAAGTCCTTTAAGACTTTGACATTACCCGCCATAGTAGCGCGGACGGCTTGACTAGCCTCGTCGTAAGATATTCCTTTAGCACGAGCCAAGTCCATAGCAACTTGGTGGAGTTTTGTAGCCTCTGTTGCGTCGCCTGTTATCTGTGCAAAACGAGCTAAGCCGTTAGAAGTTTCCTCGTCTTGAAAGCCTAGTTTTTTAGAACTTTCCGCTACTCCCAACAACTGCGTTTTCATAGTCGCAAGTTTAGATCCTGTCGCAACAGTAGCCATAGTAGTATTGAACTTCGTCATAGCTACTTCGCCCTCTTGGAAAGCTTTTATTGCGTCCGAGCCGAACTTAATTATTGCCCCAGTAGCAAAAACACTAGCAAAGATACCGCCTAATTTTCCTAAATTAAGACCTGTTTTACTAGCGTTCTTGTCAAATTTACTTAACTCCGAACTGGCGTCGTCTTTAAGTGAGAGTAATATTTTAAGTTGTTTATCCATTTTGTTTTTTTCTAATTATTTTCTCTTTCGCCCTAATAATATTTAAGTAATTATCAATGTCCTCTTTTCTCTGACTGCGTATTTCTTCTGGCGTCCACCCGTAGCGTTCAGATAACATTTCCATAATCACAATATCACTAAGCCCATTCTTACCTTGGAGTTGCAACTTTAAATCGTATTCAGAAAAAACTATTTTTTTTTACCTATTCCGTCAACTGTATTGTAAAGCAATTCTCCGTCTTCTACTGATAAGTTGAATACCCAGTCTTTAGAGAAAGGAATTACAACACCCTTGTCGTCAGTTATTTTCTTAATACTTAATTCAAGTAGCTTATACTTCGCGTCTACAAGCTTAGAGGCGTCTATACCAGAGGGCTGTCCTCCGTTAAGAGTAATTCCGTCTAGCATAACTGACTTAACGAGTTCTTGCTGTCCCCAAGTAAGTGAGTCTGCTATTTCTACTTCTGCTTTAGATAGTTTGATATTCATAATTTTATAATTAAGAGCCTATCGCGTAGCTAACTGTTTTGTTTTGTAGAACTATTGAGGACGCTTGAGTATCAGTTGCGTTGTAGAAAGCTTTAAATGTAACTGTTTCCTCTGACAATGCGTTTGCGTCTGCTGATCTATCCCAATTTGTTATCTGTGCTTTGTTCAAAAGCATAGTAAGAGTAGGCTTATTTCCAGAGCCTAAGTCTGCCTCTCCCTCTATTTTAATTTGAACATACTTGTAAGTATTCGCTTTATAAAGAGCCTCAAAAGTTGAGTCTTCAAAGTTTTTCATTACTTCAAGTTCAATTCCTAAAGCAGAGTTATAAATGTCTGGGTTATAAGAGCCGAATTTGTGATCTGTAATTGCATTAGCATTTATCTTTAAGCTAAAGCCTTTTACTGTCATAGCTGTTGCGCCTGTAAGTCCTGCCTCTGTGTCTGCTATCTTGATAGAAATATCTCTACCGATAAAGTCGTATTCAGTTCCATAAGTAGGGACTTCGGTAGAAGTTGCACTTGTTCCTAGAATAATATTTACAACTGCCTTAATGTATTCTCCTGCCTTTGCTGAAAGCTCAAGAGTATTTACAACTCCGCCTCCGTATTTTTCTGAAATTATATCGCCGTCTTTTCTAAAGATAGAAAGTGAGGCGTGTTCCAAAGACTGCTCAAGTGTAAATTCGTGAGAGTAAACTCCAGACGCTACGATAGAACTATCTACACTTCCGTATAAGTTCAAAAGAATATATCCTATCATATCTGCGTGTAGGTATCCCTCTATATCTCCGTCAGACCATTTCTTTGTAATTCTTGCGCCTTGTGAGTCTTCCAATACGCCCATAGAACTTTCGTCTACTGCTTTTTCTGCTCTTGGTAAGATACTAGCAGTTAGTTTTTTAAACCAACGACTAGCTGTTGTAGGAGTTCCTCTTACTGACTCAACTCCTATTCCTATTTCTTCTTGTCTTCCTATTATATTCATATTTTTAAAATTAAATTATTAACTAATAAATATTATACCATACCTACACATCATTTGAAACATTGTAAGTAATTGATAATTCCGCAAAAGCGCGAGTGGACTTGTTCTCAACTGATAAGCCCCATACTCCAGAGTCAACAGTAAGCCAAGCTCTATGACTTCCAATAAAGTCATTCCATTTGCTATCTAATTCGGCTACAACTTTATCAACAGTCTTAGGAAGAATGTCTGTAAACACTGCTTGTTCTGTCGTTCCCGAAATATCTATCATTATCCACATTTTAAATTTGTATTCTTTCTTGTTCGTCTGTGTAGTGTCAATTAAATTGCTAAATGTATCTGGAAAAAATACAACAGCAGGAAAAGTCTTTGGACTTCCCTCAAGAGGGTAAGCATAAATAGCTTTAATAGCAGGTATTCCCTCAAGTATTGTCTTTATTTTGTTTATAATTGTTGTATACATTTTATTTAACTAATTTTTCTATTATTGTGTCTACCATTTCTCCCTCTAAGTTCTGCACTCCCTTTTCGTTTGTCTTAAATGCGTAGTCTAGCCAAGGGCGTAGCGGGTAGTTTCCTTTTCTTGCTCCTCCAGTCCCGTGAATATATTTTGCATAAGGCGAAGTAGGGAAGATACTCATTTCCCAAGTGCTGACAGGGGACTCGTGCGTATCTCTTAAGTTTCCCGTTGCTACTGGCGCACCTCCTCCCGACATTCCAACTCTCCAAGGGTTATTAAGTATTGTTGAAAGATATTTTGATTTTGCCCTTACAAGGAACTTGCCTACCTCCTCTTTTACGACTTGAGGGTTTCTTTTAATTGCCTCTTTAAATTCGGCTAGTCCCTCTATTGTAAAAGTGTAGTCCATTTTTTTAACTGCCTCTTATTACTTCGTCCACTTGAACGACTAACTGCAAGTGTGTGTTTCCTCCTGTGTCATATTTCTGAATTGCCTTAACTGAATATACGCCGTCTACTGACTCAAGCGTATCTCCCTCTAAGACTGCTGTATCTACTGGACACCATATTGAGAAAGCCTTTGTGAAAGTAAGCGCTAAGTTTTGTATGTCTTCGGCTTGAGCTTGTTGTATATGTCCGTTGAAACTTCCGACTTCCTGTTCTTCGGAATATGAATTGCCGTCCTCGTCTGTTGCCCAAACGCTACGATATATCACGAAAAGTTTTGTCATAAAGTCTTGTATTCCCATTGTTTTAAAATTCTATTCTACGATACCCCTCAATTATTGCCTTTGCTCTTTCAAAGTCTGCGACACCTTTGTCGTCTACATAAGAAACGGAATAATTACCGATACTCTCGGACTTCTTAACTTGATTTCCTTTGTTCTGATCGTTAATAATACCCGCGACAATAATAGAACAGGCGAGTCTTATATCGTCTGGAACTTCATTAAAAAAACCAAAGCGTCCCGTTATTTCTACATTCTGGAGTCCCTCTGTAAACATAGAACTCTTTAAAAGCAATTTTCTAAATGGCGCAACTCTAGGATAAGTAATATATCCAGTCGCTACTTCTAAATTATCTCCGTAGCAGTCGCCAATTTTAAGCGTTACTATTTCTTGACAGTCTTCTATTGAAAGAAACTCTTTGCCGTTGCCGTCAAAATATTGAACTTCGTAGTCCTCTCCGCTACCGATAGCAGGGGCGACAAGTTTTCTATTTGCGAGAGTATCAAACATTCGGGATACTCCTCTTATCCAGTCTTCTACTTGTGTTTCAAAATTACTAGCAATTTCTGTTAGTGTATAATTTTCTATGTCTGTTACTTCACAATATTTATCCATTTTTTTTAATTATTACTTATTAAAAGTATCTGCTTTTGTAATTCTATCTCGGCTGTTTTCATTTCCTTAATTTCTTGGAGTATGTCCTGTATATGTGCCTCGTGATTAGTGTTAATGATAGATATATCTTGCTGTATAAGCGCTATGTCCTGTCTGATAGCGTAGTAAGGCGCTATTACTCCTAGAGAGATAGTAACGATACCCATAACGAACTTAACCTCGCCAGTAAGAAACTGTTTGAGTATGCTTTCTTGTTTTAGTTCGTTAATTTCAGTTTTCTTCATAGCATTATTTCTTTACAACTTTCTTATTGTTGCTTTTTATCATTCCGTCTTTAATTTGTGAAATTAAAATTAAGTCGTCGCCTTTTATCGGCTCGTTAGCGTAAATTACTTTACCTGTTTTTTTGTTTTTGTAAGTGTATTTATACATTTTATTTATTCCCTTATTCCTAACTCCCACTCGGTCATAAGTGAGAGTTAGAGTAAAGGCTAAATTTAAGAGCCAGATCCAGTCTTTAGGACTGTGATAGCTGTAGGAAGAATAGTTATGTAACCTACTCTTTCTACCCAACGGACAGCCTCTCTGTCAGTAGTAATAAGGTTAATGTCTGCATTGTTTGCAACATTTCTTACTACTCCTGCATTAAATCTGTCTGCTGTAATTCCTCCTTTGTATCCTAGGATACAACCTGCTTTAAGGTCGCCGTAAACTAGGAATGGTGTATCTGCACCAGAACTTGCTACGCTAGGCATAGCCTCAACTTCCACGAAAGGTCTACCCCAAACCATAGCAGGGGCGCTTTCAGTAGGATTTTGATAGATATAAGTTCCATCTAAGTTTTTCAATTTTCTTATGATGTTTCTTACACTTCTATGTCCGTAGTATTTTCCGTTCTTAGCAACGGCTTGAGGACTCTTGTCTTGCATATCCAAGAGGTCGTCGGCTGTCATATCTGTAAAGGCGTCGCCAGTCATTACAACTTCGTTAGCACCTGTTACATTCAACACACCTTCAAATTCTGCGTTAGCAGTATCTCCTGTTCCTGTTCCAGTGAAGAACGCTGTGTCTTCTTTCTGTGCGAAACCTTGAGCCACTCTTGTAGCGATAAAGCCGAACAAGTCTATTTCCTCGTCTGCTAACAATTCTCTTGTCATTGTTACTATTGCACCCAATTTCTCAAGTGTAAGAGTTTCTTGACCTAGAACTATCTGTGAAGATAGGATAGCAGAGCCTTGGTCTACCCAGTAGACTGAAACATCTGTTACTAAGTCATTTGCTTTGTAAGAGTTCTTAGCCAACTGGACTGCTGTCATTTCTTGACGAGCAATACCATATTCGGTCATTAAGGCTCTTATTTCGGCTGACAATTCACTGTTAACTGCGTATCCTGCGTAAGGAGTTCCGCTTGAGTCTGTTGACATTTCCTTAAGCTTTGCTGTATCTCCTGCAATAATAGCAGGTAGGAAAACTTTAAGGTAAGCGTTAATAGACTTTCTTTGTGCTACGACATCTTTATGTCCTGCACCTGCGCCTTTTTCAAAAGCCTCTTTTTGAGCTTTCATAAATTTAGCGACTTCACTCTTAACTTCGTCAAGAATTTCAGACTTAACTTCACTCTTTGACTTAGCAAAAATGGACTTGATACTTTTCTCAAGTTCTTCTTCTTCCTTTTTAGGGGCTGGATCTTCTTCAGACAATTTTTCAACTGCTGAAACTTCCTCTTTAACGACTTCTTGGTCGTCGGCGTCTAGTTCCTTGACCATAGAAACTACCTGCGCTTTTTCTTCCTTAGTAGCAAAACCTTTCGCCATTAAGGACTTTATCAATTTGAGTAATTTACTCATAATTATTGATATTAACTAATAAAGTAGTCCGTGGGTCGTTCGGAGAAATAAAAACCCAATATCCACACTTTTAATATTTTATTTTGAAAGTTCTCTAAGAATTGAATGTATCTTTTTTGCTTTCTCTTTCTTGCCGTCAATAATCATTTCCTTAACAAGCTTAGTAATTGTGTTGTAAGTATTTTCTTTTTCTATTGCTATCTTGCTAACAATTTGTGCAACACTTTTTCTTTGAGGTAATTCAACTTCTTTAACTTCTACTACTTCCTCCTTTTTTGTTTCTACAACTTCCTCTTTCTTAATTTCTTTTTTATCAAATAGTGCGTCTGCATTTGCGGGAACTGCAACGGCTGAAACTTCTAGGAGTTCTGACTCTAATATTTTTCCGTCTGCGTCAAATACTTTAGGAATGAAACCTATTGAACTTGTATTAAGAAAACCTCCCGCTACCATTTTATCTGCGAGTGCGCCCTTAGGGTTATCTAAACAAAATTCTATATCGCCATTTAAAGCGCCTCCGTTAGTATTTATGTTGTGAATTTTACCGAGAATATTTACGATAGAGTCGTAATTGTGAGAGTCCAAATAAACGGGGTTATTCATAAAGCCTTTTAGATCAAAGACTTGCATAACTATATCTCCTTGTCTGTCGTCATTAGAAGACGAAAAAGTAGCGTGATAATAAGGGGACTCTACGCCGTCAACAGACTTTTTTATAAATTCTGAATTGACTGTTACAGATAAGCCTTTGTATCCCTCTGCTTTAACTTTCTCCCACAAATCTTTATGAGTAGTTACGCCGTATTCACTCATTGATTTTGTTTGTAGTGTGTAAAACCCTTTTTTCATTTTATTATTTATTTATTACTAATAATATTATATCACATTTATAAATTAACGCACCTATTAGTTTTGACAGCGACAGTTTATAACCTCACTTGCCTCGCCTCTTGTATCTCCCGCATACATAAGACCATTTGAAAACGGCATATCAATAGGTCTTTCTTCTCCGTCTAACATAGCGTGAGAGTCCCTTGTTGAGTCGTCCATAACTGCTACCCAAATTTTAATAGGACTTCCTGCTTGTCTATTTCCCTCAATAGTAGCTTTCTGTGTTGCGCCGTGAACTTCTGTCCTTGCTATTGTTCTTGCTCGTGTATCGTCAAAGCCGTTGTAAGTTTCTTTTATTCTTTCAATAAGTTGTTGTCTTGTTTCTCCATTGTCAAAAGACTCACTGAATTGTTTTGAAAGTCTATCGTAAGTTGTATTTGTAATTTCTTTTGCGAATAAATTAGCTCTATCATCTAGCCATTTCTCAAGCGCAGAGGACATAGTAAAGCCGAATTGATAGTCAAGCATTTCGGTAGCGTCTTGCCCTGCCTCTAACATCATTCTTCTTAGAATAGGAATAGCCATACCTTTAGCCAAATTTAATTCTAAGTTCTGATTAAATATATCGTCTACAAGTCCTTTTTTATTTATTGTTTTGATACCAGTCAAGTGGCTCTTAAGTCTTGTTTCTTGATCTGCAAAATATATTTTCATAGCACTAAAAAAGATAGACTCTTTTTTATCCATTCTTTTTATCTGAACATTTCTATACATATCTCTAAAAGCTTTTTCTCTTAAAGGGTGTATGAACTCTCCGTCTTTCAAATCCTTTCTTTTAAATATTTTTATTGTTGAACTATTATCACTTTGTCCGAGTGGAGTCTTTGCAAAAGATACTAAGACTTTGTCTGCGTCTTCTTCTGCGAGAGGGTCTAAGTCCATAATAGCTCTCCTCTCGTTTATTGTTGAGCTGTCTGTTTGATACAAAGCATTTATCTTTTTAATTTTGTAGTCTATGTCTTCGGGGGTAGGGTCAATGTAAGTAAGTTCCATATCCATAGGAACTAAACGCCAGTCAAGGAAGTTAGCCAAGTTCGTATCAAGTGGCTTGATAGTATCTCTTACGAATATTTTTAGAGAGGCGTCCGCATTAGCAAAAGTCTGGTCGCCAACAGACGCAAGTATAGCCTGTGGAGTTCCTGCAAGAATACAAATATCGTTAAGCGTTGCTTTCTTAGACTCCAAGTATGAAAGTTCAGTAGGGTTAAGAGAAACATTCTGATAGTCTGCGTCGGCAGATAAAAACAAAGGGCGTCCAGACTTCTTAGCCCCTGCTATATCTTCAATGAATTTTTCTTTAGCCTCGTTAATTAAAGTTTTTGTAAGTCCGTTTTTGAATTTGAATATACCCTCAACTTTTCCGCCGTTAGCTAAAATGTTTGCTTGATATTCTTCTAAAGATATTTCTGTTTCAATAGCTCTGATACCTGCTTTCAATAATGACGCGCCCTCTATCGGACTTTGTGGATCTGGGTTAAAGCAGTGCAAAATTTCTTCTGCTTTATAAATAGTTGTTTGACTTCCTACTTTATATTCATAACTTAGCGCGACTCCAGTAGCACTATCACGAATTACTTTTACGCAGTCGGGCTTAAGAAGATACATAGCCTCAATTTCGTCTAGCTTAAATATTTCTAATTTCTTTTTTAAAAAGATATATGCGTTTCCTGTAATATCATAATACTTCTGAAAAAGTTTCCAGAATTGTTTACCTGTATGGAACTCGTTAGGCTTATTAAGTAAATTTAAAATAGCGTGGTCTGCGATAATATCTCCGTTCTTATCTTTAAGAACAAATTGTATTTCAGAAACTTTCTCGGCTCTTGCCTCAATAGCTCTGTTTACATAAAGAGAAATATCATTGTAGTTAAGATATTCAGTAGCGCCTTTGTTCGCGAAGTTTTGTCTATCAACTGAATTATATAAAGAATATCTGTCGTCATTTCCGAAAAAGTTTTTTACCTTAGCAGATATATTCTCAAATAGTTTGTTCTTCATTATTTTAAATATTTATATTTATAATTTTATTTTATAAGCACAAGTCAAACGCTAACCCTAAGACCAACCGAAGCAACATTTTACTGTTGCTTACAAAATATAATTACCTGTTAATATTATAGCACAAATAAATAAAAAACTAAACAATACCCGACCAGTCTTGTTTATTATTTGAGTAAGTGCCGTATCTTGTTCCGTCCATTCCGTGATTAAATTTATCTACTGGAGTATTTGTCGGCTCTTTGTTTTTATCTAGCGACCACTTATACTCTTGCTTTTCAATAGCCAAGTTTTTACTTGACTCGGTATAGTAAACTTCCTTGTCTTGCAAGTAGTCTATACCTGCCTTGACGCTGTCCTTGCCTTTGATAGCGGGTAATATGTTCCAGTCCTCAAGTCTTATCTCCTCAATGGACTTAGGCTCTGCGCTATCGGCATAAATAGGCGCTGAACGAGATATACCAAGCTCACTGTATCTTTCTGCAATACGCTTGTTTGTAAGTCCTGTTTCATATATCAACTCTTTAAGATATATCTTGTTGTTATGTTCCTTAATTTCTATAAGCGCAGTAGGGTCATTCGTAAAGCCGAAGTCCTGTCCGTAGTAAGGCTCGTATTCAAGTTTATTATATTCCTCGTCTGATATAACTTTCCAATTCGGAAAGATAAGCCCTTTCGCGCCCTCACTTACGAGTCCTTGTATCATTGAATAGTAATACTCTGGACGAGTAATTTTATATCTCTCGTAATTGTCTAGTGTTGTTCTGTTTAAGTTTATCTCATTGTCTTTGTAAGTAGAAAAAATAAAACAAGTATTGTCTTTGTATTCATTCTTCAACTCTGCCTTAAAAAAGCCGTCTACTCCGCTAGGTAGCAAATTAAACCAACGCTTAATAAGCCAGTGATTTTTTGGCGGGGTATTGAATATTAAAAATATGCGTATGTTTGACTTAATAGTTCTCAATGAGTCGTCAAGTTGCATAAAGTCTTCCTCGGCTATTTCGTCTGCCTCCTCTATGTAAATATCTGTAAATTGCGCAAGGGACTTAAGCTTAGCTTTCTGATCTCCCGAAGACTTCCTAAAGCCGATACCTTTCACGGAGTTAAATCCACTCTCTACCTCAAGCGTTCCCTCTTTAATATTAAAACGAACAGCGTCGCCGTCTTCCTCAATTCTGTCTAGTATTTCTTGGAATATAGAATTACGAATATCTCCTAAAATAAAACGCATTACCGCGCCTCTAAAATATTGTTTTCCTTTTACTCTTTCTTTTATATATTGAGAACAGAAATAAGACGCCCCTCTAGCTCTACCTCCCATAAGTAAATAATATCTATGGCTCGTAGTTAGGACGGGCAGGAAAGTTTCGTTAAAGTTAATTTGCTGTGCTTGGCTCTCCATTGTCTTTTTTTCTATAATCTCTTATTACCCATTCCACTGGAGAATTATTTATTTTTTCTCCCGCAGAAGTGTGATCTATACTTTCTTTTGGCTTACCATAAAGTCTATCAAACAAGTCTTTATAAAAACGATAGTCGCCCTTACGAGCAGAGAGTATTCCGTTACTTACAATTTCCTCGTAGAGTTCGTCTGGGTCTTTTCCGTTTACATCTGCAACTCTCTTAAGCGCCCTTTCAAAGATAGTCTTAAAGTTCTCAACGCCTCTGCCTCGTCCCTCTAAGTTTCTCCTAGGGTCATATCCTTTCTTAAACCAAGATTTTACCAGTTTCTCACCAGTTTTCGGTGGCTTGTTATCTTCTTCCTCGGATATAAAGGAGGTTTCACAAGAAACAACTAGGCTATCTCTAGTTGTTAACTTATCCACCTCTTTATTAACATTGTCTTTGTTAGTGTTCTCCATTTTGTTTTTTATATTTTATCACATCTTCCCTATCCCCTGCTAGTCCCCTGTCTTGTTTTAGCCTTATTTTAAGGCTCGGGGGGAGTGTAAGTAGGGCAGGGAAGTGGTATTGTGCGTCGGGGTCAGACTCGGACTGCCTCGTTAGCTATGGAATAGCTATATGCTACCAGTTACATTACCGACGCATTTTCTATCTTTAACGCTTACATTCTTTCCCTTATACATACCTGCGCCGAGTTCGTCTATCTTCTTAAAAGGTATTACTGGAACGGCTATTTTGCATTTCTTGTCTACAAGGTAAATATATCTAAGCTGACTTCCCTCTAGTTTCGTGGCTTTGATATAGTCCATTATCCTTTTGCTTGTAGTTGAGCCACTTCTTATCTCATTGAATTTAGCCTCGCTTATAAACGGCTTAAGCCAACTTGTATAGCCAGACTGTCTTAGCGTGGACGCTTGAACTACCATATTGTTAGGTAAGCGCCAGTTTTCTGTATGAGAGTTTATCTGTGTAAGACTAAAGCCACTTGCTCGGTATATCGTCCCGTCGCCACATAGCACTCCGTCGCTAAAGCTAAGTATCCATTTTATCTGCGGGGCGTTTTTCCTAATAAGCTTTATTGCTATTGCTATCGCCCTGCTCTCGCTATTTCTTGGAAGATACTCGTCAAAAGCCATTCTATTAAGCTCTAACATTTCATTCCATAGGCACGGCTTGTTTTCTTCTGTATGAACTAGAGATAAGACCTTTCTCTTATCTAGGGGACTACCGAATGACATAACTCCGTGAAGTTTATTATCTAAGAAAGCCCCAAAATGTAAAGAACTATTCGCTACTACCTTTCCAGAATAGTGAGTAGCCTTAATAAAGCTATTCGCTATACTAGATGGAATTACCTTAACTATTATTTCTTTTGCTCTGCCCATTTTTGTATTATATAAAATAAGGCGTTCCCGTTGCTATTCTCATTCCCGAAATTATCTACTTCCTCTCCGCAGTCTTTTACTTGCTCAAGACAACTTTTAATGAAGTCTGCCTGTGGATCTGCAAGAGTGAAAGTCATATTTTGGAATGGAGGCTTGTCGCCCTCTGGTAATTTAAAGTCTTCGCTTAAGTCATTCGGGCTTATCATTAAGCTTTCGTCAATTCCCTTTAGCTCAAAAGTATTAAAGTCCACTTTCAAGTCGCCTATATATCCTAAAAAACTTTCTCTAGTTATCTCTCCAAATTGAGAACTAACCTCAAGGGCTTTGAGCTTAGCCTCCTCAAGGTCTTTAGCCTCAATTTCTACATAGGGAATTTCCTGTATCTCGTATCCGTCCATTATCAATTCTTCAACTACCAATTTTCTACCTGCGCCGTCAATAACAAAGTCGTGTCCTGCCCAAGTTATTATCGGGAAAGACCAACCTCCTTTTATTATGGCGTTCTTTAGTTTTGTTGTATCACGCTTAGAAGTTTTCAAAGTATTAAAAGTCCAACTTAAGAAAGTTTTTACATCAGTCGTCTTTAAATTTTTTACTTTGTTTTCTATAAGCATAATTATTCTTTCATATCTACAACGGCGACTACCAAGTTTATGACATCTCTTACTGTCATAGCGTTAAAGCGTATTCCTATCTCGGCTTGAGTATAGGTATCAATTTCTTTTATCTTAGCTAAGTGTGCGTCCATTTTCTCAAAGACAGCAGGGTAGCGTCCTTTAAGCGCGTTGTAACATTCTGACTGTGCGCCCAAAAGTCTTATTTCTTCCCAAGCTAGTTTCTCGCTGATCTCAATTTCCTTTCCTCCTTGTTTTCTTTTGATAAGAATTAAATTGCCTTGTGTCTGCTTGGCGTTTTTAATTTCAATATCTAGCGCGTCTGCGACTATATCTAGTTCGTCGTAAAGCTTGTTCACATTCTCTATTTTTGCTCTGGTAAGTCCTTTTCCCATAATGTTTTATTTTTAGTTAATTTATAATTTACTTCTAATATTATACCACCCTTTCTTTTAATTACAAACTTATTTTCTCCAGTAGGGTTAGGCGTTATCTTCATTTCTAACAAGTCCAGAGTATCGCCGTCTAGCTTTGTTTTTGAATAGATAAATAACTCTCCGAAGAAGTCCTCAACTCTATACACATACTCGCCTTTATCATTCTTCTTTTTTTGCTCTGTCCACAACATAATAAATATTTTCTAACTTATAAATAACGACCTTTTTTATTATTTCCCAATTCGTCTGTTTAAGCAGTCCCTCAAATTCCTCAAAAGATAGACTGTTTCTATCCATAACTACTCTTGTATCTAAATTAAGTCTATAAGTAATTACTAATTTATCTCCGTATCTTTTTATGTTTTCTAAAAACTGTTTCGGCTCTTTTATATACTCTATTATACCCTGTGCAACGACAACATCAAACTTCTTTAAAGTAGGATATTCCTTGTTCAAATCGCAGACAACTGTCTTATCCGTCCACGCCTCCAAGTCAATGGAGGTATAGTCTTTTGTAAGAATAAAATTATATAAATTTCCAATACCTCCTCCAATATCAAGAAGACTATAATTATAGTAGTATAATTTCAATTCTAAAATGAGTTCTCCTATCATTTTTGCTCGTCTATCCCAAGTAATTTTCCAAGGATATTTTTTAATAAGTTCTTCGTTTCGTATCATAAATAATAATTTTGTAATGAGCTAATAAGTTTTTCTTGTATTTCTTTTAAATTTTCTATCTTAGGAAAGTGGTAAAGTTTTTTAAAGTCAGTCATTTTTTCTGGAATAAATGGCTTTGGTAATTCCCTATTTGTTCCGCTTAAATAATCTCTGAATTTAAAGCCGTTACCGATAACTTTATCCGTAACAATTACCCACTTAGCAGGTATTCCGTAAGCCTCTGCGATAATAATTCCGTGTAGGGAAGAAGATATTATTTGTTCGCAAGACAACACTTCGTCCACAAAAGTTTTATAGTCCTGCTCTACATCAATTACTTTTACTCCGTCCGCCTTAAGCCTTTTAAAGAAAGGCTCGTTTTTTTCTACATAGTGAGCAATTACTCCAATAGTATTTTTAACTTCTATTGTAGGGCGATAAAAGAGGGGGAGTAATAGCGCAGGATCTCCGTAAACTCCTATTTTAACTCCTAGTAATTCCTCTGTGAGTTTACCCCTAACTGCTAAAAAATTGCACGGATAATTTACCATATATGGAATATCTCTTATACAACCAGTTCCCCATACAATATCATTCTTTCTAAGCGCCGTCATAATACTACCAACTCCAAGAAATTTACCTTGATAATTTCTATCAACAAACTCAACATCTTCTTTTAAAATTTCTCTTAAAAGAATGGGCGTTAATGTATCGCCTATATTTTTACTTTTATACCAAAATGCTTTTATCATAATATTTTTAATATAAGTCTTCGCTATATAATTCTCCGTGTAAATATCTGTCTTCCTCTTTTTCACAATGAGATTTTATCCCTGCATTTATTTGAATTTCGTAACCCTCTTTTCTACCAACAAATCTATTCTTAGAGGTAACAAAACCTTGGTCTTCTGCCTTAGAGGAATAAGCAACACCGCACTCGTGCATAGTTCTAATACAGTCGTGGTGTCTATGACCTCTAAATATTCTTCCGTCGCAACTCTTTACTGCCGAACAAATTATTATTTCTTTTTCCATATTTTTATTATCCTTTAAATTTAAAAGCTTTCCTATTTTTATGTTCTCCAGTAGGGTCAATAATACTTTTCTCAAGGTGGTTATGTTCAACAAGAGAGGGTATAGGATAATATACATTCATTCCAATTTCTTTTAAATATCTAGCAATTCTAGTGTCGTCATTTTTCAACAGACTTCTTTTGCCCTCCCAATATTTTATAAGACTCGGAATTATTTTTGTAGGAAGAACTATCGCGACTCCCCAAGAAAGCCAGTCCATTTCAACTCCTCCGTTTTCAATAGCCTTTAGTCCTATATCTTGCATATTCTTTCTATTACCAAAATACAAAGAATAAGCTTTTTGTTCTGTAACTATTTTATCAACTTCATTATAAAAGTCTTCGCAAGGTATTGCGTCGTCCTGTAATACACAATGAAACTCACAATTAGGGTCAAACATCAACATAGACTTAACTCTATTATCCCATATACCTTTACCCGTATCATAAGAAACGGGAATATCGCCTAAAATATTTTGTATTTTTTTTACTAAATGCTCTCTTGTAGGCATAGCCATTATTGAATAACTAATTTTCATTTTGGATATTTTTTTTAATTGCATTAACGGCTCTCTCTGTGCATTTTCCGTCCGTGAAAGACAAAATATGTCTGTTCGCCATTTCTATTTTAGGTAAATAATACTCGTGATTTTTTACAGCGTCCCAGATACACCTCTCTAAGTCCTCTGGCTTATCACACAAAGGCGCTATATCAGAGTGTTTCCAAAAGCGAGGGTTTCCTTTATGTTCAATTTCTCTGCGATAGAAAGGAGGGTTAAGTAAAACGATAGGCTTTCTAGTAATACCCCATTCATATATCGTTGAACTATTGTCGCAAATATATACATCGGCTTTACTCAAAACTGTTTCAAAGTCGCGAGTAAATTTTATTCCATATTTTTTATAATACGGCGCTATCTTATCAATAATACGAGGGTGTCCGTGTCCTATAATTTCAAAATTCTTTTTCAAAAGAGGTAAGACTTTCTCAAAGTATTTAAAACTACTTCTAGTTTCTTGACATACGAGGCAGTCCCAGTGAAATGATATAGCGATAGTAGGGCGATATTTTCTTATCACTCTATATTTTTTATCTGCGTATTTGTCTAACTTTGGAACTCCTATAATTTCAATAGGGCAGTTAAGCGTTTCTTTCTCTTTATCAGAGTGCATTTTGTTAGGGGATAGGCGTAATACAACATTCTCTCTGTGTTCTTTAGATCCTGCATAGCTAGGGTGTTCGTTGTTGTAATACATACCGACTCCGTGTTCGCAAAATATAATTTTCTTTCCTAACTTATCCATTAACTTTAAGTCGCCATACGCAAATACACAAACATAGTCGGCTGTAATATCTTCTGCCTTACTCTTTACAGTCAGTCCAAACCCGTCGGCGATAGCCTGTGCGTGTTTCTGGTGGTGTATTTCTCTGGCGAAAAAGTCTAAATTCATTTATCTATTATAAGTTAAGTCAAACTCGCTGTCAGACATAAAGCCTAACAATAAAGCGTCTAAGACTCCGAGAAAAGCAGGGATAAAAGTAAAACTAAATAATAGATAGAATATTCCCGCAACTGTCTTTCCTAAATAAAATTTGTGTGCGCCGAGTCCTCCTAAAAAGAGAGCTAATAACACTGAAATTGTTTTTGATTTTGTGTTTTTCATAGTTAAATATGTTCTTATTATACCACTAATTATTTTTTAGCCAATTCCTCTTTTACATCTACTTGAGCCTTTGCTAGAATTTCTAACATATCTTTCATTTCTTGTTTAATATCTGTTCTGACTGTTACTGAAAAAGTAATATTACCAAGGGCGTAACTAAAAACTTTCTTTACTTCTTGCTGTGCTTTTAATATTTTATTTTCGGGCATATTTTTGTTTTTGATTATATTTTTCTGTTATTAAATTTGTAATGTCTGCCTTACAGCTACTACATATACACTTATTTTTCTCTATCCACATTCCGCACTGATACAAACTTCTTCCACAAAAACACTTATGATTTTTGTAAGGGCTATATTTTCTAGGGGGTAGTTCTTCCATATTATCTGTCCTCATTATCTACTCCGCTAAAGTCGCACTCCTCTTGTAGTCTACATAAACATTTTTGCGTATACTCACTGTCCATTCCTGCATTGTAAGTTACTTCTCCCTCTCCTAAACAAATTTCGCAAAGTCCGTTCTGTAAAGCTATCGTCTTTTCTAAATGCTTTCTTCCCCATTCGCAGTCGCACGAATGACCGCTATATGACGGAAACGGACTGTCTGTTATATGTCCTCTGCCGTCGCACTTGTTACATTTTTTGAATGACATATTTTTAAGGTAAAAAGGGAATAAATAAACTTCCTATCTTGAAAGGGTTACGACTTTTCCTTTCGTCTTTGAACTCTTTAGGCTGTCCGTAAAAACTGTTTGCATATCTTATTTTCTCCTCTCTCTCAACAATTTTTAAAATAGCTTGTTCGTTCCTAAACCTATGACTTTTTTCAACTATACTTTTTCTTGTAAATCTTCTCATACTTTTTGTTATCTACTATATCCCATAACGGCGATATATCCCGACGAGAAATTAAGAGAGGCTCTAACTCACTTAGGCGAAGTATTCCCATAAGGCTTAACTTTACGCTACCCCAATTAAGACGGCTCAAGAACTCCGTTACAGGATATAGCAGACAACGATTATTTTGTTAATGTTCTTTAATACTTTCTAAGTATTTCTCTACCCAGTCAACTGTCGGCTTTCTTTTATAACACATTTGTTTTGACTCTGGGTTATAAATTCCTATGGTAACTCCTTTCTTTCCGTCCCATAAGTCTATAAAGCCGTTCTCACTTGCGTATCTTTCTTTGTTCTGTCCTTTATCGTAAAACTCTAACTCGTATCCGAACGCCGATATAAACTCTACAATTTCTTTATACATACTAAGTTATGTTCTTAAGAGTTTTTATATCTTGGCTATGTCCGACCCCATAGCCTAGGCTTAACATTTTTTCCTGCTCTAGTATTACTTTATCCTCGTAGTCAGAGCCTCTCAACTGTGGAGAGTGTTCAAGTGTCTGCCTCCACGATCTATCCATTGAGTTATAGTCCTTTACCATATCTACTAAAATTTCTTTTTGAATAGTCGCAAGAGTAGGATATTTTTCTATAAGAATATTTACAAGTCCTCTATCCTTATTTTTTCTTTCTCGGAATAGTGGCTGTTCAAGAAGATATTTATTTACTCGTTGTTTCAGACTCATTTTTTTGTTTAATTAAATGTTCTAACCTCTTTACTGTTTCCGTAGTTATTTTGTCTTGTAATTTTTTACAAGCATTTTCGTGAAGTCCTGTTGCAAGTCTTCCACACACACAAAACATACTTTGCTTATCTGATATTTCAATAGCAACTTCTTGTCTTGTTTTTAACCATACCCCAAAGCAATTACTTTGTAGATAGTTAATTTTTTCAATTATAGTTTTATTCAACATTTTATTTTTCAAAAGACTTAATAATTGCTGACATACCCTTAGAAGTTACAATTACATCGGGCGCTTGTGTAGCAATTTTCTTATAATAAAACATAGCGAACTCCTCTTGTTTTTCCTTACTGTTTTTTCTTCCCCATTCTAGGAGAAGTAACATAGCGCTAGGGGTCATATTAGAAAGTTAATTTACTAACTATTAAAGTTCCCATTACGAAATACACTATGACGCCTCCTGCTATCATTCCAATTACCATACTACCTATCCACTGCTTTGTTGTTAATTTCATTTTGTTAAATTTTGTTATTACTTCAAATTCTTATAAATAAGTTTCCAAGTTTTCTTCTTGAAAAGAGGTAAGTATAAAAGTATCCATATAAACTTTGGTATCCACTTAGGGCGTGGAGTTATCATACCTCCTAGAATATCTGTTGCCTCGCCGAACTTTTCATTAGCTACCTTACGAGCCTCCTTTCTTATCTTTTTGAAAAATTTATTACTCATTTTCTTTTTTTTCAGAAAGTCTTTTTATTGCCTCGGCTTTCAAAGCTTTTACAATTTCCTCTCCGTTCTCAATTCTTGAGTATTTAGCTATTGCGTGAATAAGTCTTGTAGACTCCATTTCTGTGATAACTACTACCTCGCCTTTATCATTTGTATATGTTTCCATTTTGTTAAATTATTTTGTTAATTTTAGTTAGGGACTAGCTAACTTGTTACTGTATATTATACCCCCAACAATTCTAGCAGTAAAGCACTAAAACACACCAAAATATAGTTATTTCTTTTTGTCAAACCTAACCTTATTTAAGGCTTTAATACGAGCTAATTTAGCGTTATATTTTTTAGGCTTAAAAAGCTTGTAGTAATAATATTTACAAGTTTCTTTAGGATACTTTTTATTTACAAATATCCAATACCAAGACTTACCCTCTTTGAGTAGGGCAATAATTATCTTTGCGCGTCTTGTTGTTTTTCTTCCTCTTATCATAAAATATTTACTATGTCGTCTACACTTTTTATTATGTAATACTCTCCTCCATTTCTTCTGACATTATACTCAAATTTTTTCTGGTCTTCACTCTGCACTCCAGTAGGGCGCTTTATTTCAAGTCCTATAAACTTACCTTGTTTACTTATTGCTATCAAGTCGGGAACTCCATTTACGGAATACTTACTTTGTTTTCTCCAAAAGCCCCCGCCTCTGCCGTCTGCTTGATAAGTCGGCGCATTATTTACACGAAAGAAAAATATTTGTTTCAATTCTAAATATTCTCCAACTGCGTTAAGCACTTGATTTTCGGTAGGCTCTGGCTTTTTGAGGGTAAATTTTCCAACCATAAAGTCAATTCATTTGTAAAAAGTCTTTCAAAGTTCTGTCCGACAAAGTCTAAGTCGTTCTGATCTGGCTTATAGTCAATATTATACACCCACTTAAAGGTCTTTGTAAATAGCATTTGTTCTTCTTTCTGTGAATGTCCCATTGTTGAATGACAGTCGCCACACAAAAGACAGGAATTAAAAATGGAGGACGATATACGACCACGAATATGGTGTATAGACAGTCCTCCACTTTGTTGCCCGTTTCCGCCACAAATTCTACATCTCCAGTCGTTGAGATAACATAATTTTACTCTAGGAGGAAAAGGGTTAGCTAAGTCCATAGTAATTATTCTAAATCTCTATTCCAAGCGTCTTTAGTTACAGATATTTCTACTTCTGCAACATTACTATTTTCTGTTAGAGTTATTTTTGAGATAACTCCTTTCTTTATAAATTCTACTTTGTCCCCCAATTTTAATTCAGTTCCCGCAATTAAGCGGTGGACTTCTTCCGTCCTAATAAAATTCTTTACAGTTTTACGAGGAGGGGTAGGAGGAATATAAGGGTGCATACGAGAATGAGAGGCAAGTCCTCTTTTTGAGTTAAATTCTCTAGGACACTTTGGACACTTTATTTTTATTTTTTTTGACATTTGTTTGTTTTAAAATTTCTTTTATATCTTCAACCTTTACACTTACCCATACAGCGCCAAAGTCGTCGCTAAAAACATATATATCTATCTCGTCTTTTTTATCGTTAAGACTTATATGTTCTTTTTTTGCGTCATACCAAGAGGACATATTTTTAAAAGGGTATCTTACTTGGATCTACGCTAGTAACTTCCGCGCACTGTTTATCTTCTCTCCTTTTAATTTGTTCCAGAACTTCCTTATCAAATTTAGCGCAATAAGGACAGTCAACTTTTACATCTCCTACTTCGTCTACCCATTCCATTGTATATCCGTCATTCTTACAGAAGTCGCAAAAGCGATTAGGGTTTCGGTAACAGCGTTTCTCGTGTATCTCTACTCTGTGTTTTACAGAACGATACTTACAGAAGTCGCACTTATATTTCTGTTGTGTCTTTACTGGTATCATTTTCTTTGTTTGTTTTAACTCTGTTCATAAACAAAATTGCGAATAGCACTATCCACCATTTATGAAATGCTATTGATAATACTGTAAAACAAATTGCCCAAGATATATTCTCTATCACTGCTAGTTTGTGTAAGTATTTCATTTTATCTTTTTAAATAACCTAACTCTTGTAAATAATCTATGTAACTTTCGTAAGTGCTTATTCCGTAAATTTCTTCTGTGAACTTTTTATAGTGCATAGGGTTAAGCACTTTGTCCCTATCAATTCCGTAATTTCTCTCAAGGTAATCTATGACTCTTTCCAAATATCCCGAGTCCTGCTGATCGTTCTCGGCAAGGAGTCCTTTTGTAGACTTTCCTTTTTTTACTTGTATCCCATCCAGTAAAACTATCTCTCCGTTAAATTCTTTCTTCGCGTGTTCGTGTAGGAAAGCTAAGTTTTCACTATCTCGGTAGTCCCACCCGTTCAGAAACGCCCAGAGCTGTAATACTGCGCCGTGATAAAACTTTCTCACTTGTCTTGACTCTGGAGTCCTACTCTCTATCGCAATTATAACTCCGTCGTTGCTTTCGTCTTTCAGAAAGTCATTAAGCGCCCGTCTGTTATAGTCGCTGATAGCTAGTTTTTTGTTTGTAACTTTACCTAGAATTTTCATTTTTAGTCTTTTAAATCTTCTGCTTTTATAAATGAACTATGAAATTGAGGGTCTTCTTTTTTAATTTCTATTACCTCTCCAGTTTCATATCCAGAGGACTCGTCCATTTTTGCAAAGTCTTGACAACACGCTTTATAAGCTAGTTCTTTAGCCTCCTCCGCATTACTCGCCTCAACATAGAGCTGATCTGACAATGTTTCTGTTATATCAACTCTGAATTTCTTTTTTGTGTTTTCCATTGTTTTGAAAATTATTTACCCCAACATTTTTTAGTTGAATACCAAGGCTCTGTCCCGTAATTTTTAAATAGATACAGTGCGAAAGTTTTGTTGTCTTTTTCTTCGTATAAATTATATCCTAGACGAGTTGCCTCTTTTCCCCAGATAGTATTTATTTGATACTTTCCTATATCTATCGTTTTATTTGTGTTGATATTTATAAGCACTTGTCCGTCAGTTCCGAAATGTCTGTTACTAGACTCACACTCTAATATCCTCGCAAATACTGGCGCTACACTTTCAACCTCTACTATTTTTTCTACTGGAAATAACTTACCTCCAATAAATACTCCTAGCACTAAGTATATTACCAAACAAAACACTGCTAATATTATTTCTATTTTTTTCATTTTGTTAATTTAATTTCTTTGTCCCGTTCTCTAATTCTGGAACGCTAATATTTTTGCCTATCAAATCTAGTCTTTTATGAGCAACTAGAAAGTCTACCTTTTCTCTTTTATCTCTAATAACTTCGTCAATTTCTGGAGGACAGTCGCGTTTAATTTGTGCGAAGTCTTCGCCAGTCTTAGGCTCGTATGAGTCATACCACCCTGTATATTTCTGGTAGTCTGGCTCAATGGAAATAATATACTTTCCATTTATCTGCTTGTTTCCAAGCTGAACTACCACCGCATACTTTTGCGCATACAAAGCTTTCTCAAGTTCCTCGTCTGTTATTTTTACAATATCAAGACTTCCGAAACCATATTTAACTTTAAAGTGATAGTTTTTCATATATTTGGAATGTTTTTATCTCCTCCATTTTTCATTGACTCTCTCCTAAGTGCCTCGCCTACTTTAGTCCATTTGTTCTGTAACTCGTAAGGACTTGTAACACTTGGAAAAAACTCTGTTCCTCTCTTTGCTCGTATGACTTCAATTACCATTAACACTTTTTCTATCCCGTATTCTTTGAGCAAGAAGTCGCACGCACTCCTTTGAGTCTTGTTTCCATAAAAGTTTTTATTCTTTGCGTCTATGCTCTCAAACTTTTTAATAACATCTGCCCCAAGAGGGTTATACTTAGAGTTAGGATTAGAGTTAGAGTTAAGATTAGAATTAAGATTAGAGTGTGATAGGCTAAGATAGTCTATTGATAGACTATCTAATATCTGTTTTGGAGCAGTATTTAAGCCAATTTCTATACCTTTTAAGACTTTAGGGTTAACAGTCTGATGTTTTATGAAATTCTTGATACCTACCCACCCGTCGGCATAAAATATCTTGCCGTCTTTAGTGAACTTTTCAAGAATTTTAACTACCTTATCCGAATTTACGCCAGTATCCATAGAAACTTTTTTGAGTGGAATTTCATAAATTCCACAAATACTCGTAGAAGTATTTGTGAGAAAATATAAAAATAAAAGTTTCTCAACAGGATCAAGATTTGAGGTGTAGTTATCGTCCCAAAATCTTGTATTTACAATTCTAAATTTTGACATCTTTTAATAATAATTTTGTTAATAAATTTCGTTACCTACTTACATCTTAACGCGACCCTTTTAAAAGTCTAATCAAAAATTTAGAAAGGTATATCGTTAGGGTCTATCTCGTCCGTTTCTGTGCCTGTTTTTGCCTCTTTTTCTGCCTCTGGTAGCTTTTCTTCTGCCTCTGCGCCGTAAGTATCAAGTGCGTCTTTCTTGCCTCCTCCTCGGTCAGTTTTAGGCTTTTGTTCAAACACTTTAAACTTATCGTGTCCAAAGATAGGGAGTTCTAGCTTAAAGCCGTCTTCCTTTTCTCCGTCCGCTTGAAACCACACTAAATTACCTACCTTATTCCAAGCCGTTTTTTCTTCTCCGTCTTTCTCATACTTTCTACCGATACAAATATCAAATCTTTTTACCATTGTTTTATTTTATGTTTAATTCACGCTTATAAATGCTATCTATTCTAACCGCTAACTTCGTTACCTCTGTCATATAATTTAAAATATCTGACAAATTTAACTTCACTTCAAAACTAAATATCTCTCCTGTGAGTCTTACTTCTCCGTCCGACTCTCTCTTTGTAGGAATATAGTCTAGCCAAATATCTTTCGGAAGTTTACCCGTGAGCAACCATATTATTGTTGCATAATGCAAAATTTGTTTACTCTCTTTTGCTTTCTTCGGCGTCCACTTCACACTACCAGTCTTATACTCTCTAAAATGACAAAGTCTATTCTCGTTGATCCAAAGAATGTTCTCAAAAGTATCAAGTTTCCCGAATAGAGTTATCTCCCCATAAGGAGAGATAAAACTAGCTGTGAGTTCTTTTTCTCTTTCGTCATACTTCGGTATTCTCTCGCACATAACATCTATCACTATATCGCCCGTTTTCTTTCCTGTTTCTAACGCAGTAGAGAAGACTTTACCTAATTCCATAAAGTCATTTTCGTAGTCCACTGCGTCCCCGTTGATATATTTATCAATATATTTTTCCTCTGACTGCCTAAATATTTCAAGCGCAGAATGGGACAAGTAACCTCTTGGCGATAATAACTTTATTTTTTGTTTAGCCATTTTTTTCAATTTCTCCCACTTTATCTTTTATCATTTTTGATAATTGTTCCTTTTCTTTTGTGTTGAGATTTTGAGAAGATTTTACCAACTCGTCAGTTTTAATCAAATTACCGACTGTCTTAGAACTCTTAATTATTTCTAAAACTTTTTGGTAACTACTTTTTTCTTCTTTATCGTTGCTCTTTGCGTCGTTGTCTGTATCTCCAGTAAGAATACCGAACGCATTACAGAACGCGTATCTTTTAGCAAAGGTAAGCGCTGACGCATATTTTTGCTGTGCGTTCATATATGACTCTGGATCTATATCTACTTGGAACTCACTAACTTTTTCGTGTCCTAGAATGTGAGTTACCTTACAGAATACTTTTACGGTTTTTAATTCTGTCTTTGTGTCAAAACTATAAGCAAAGCCGTTCTTCTCAATGAGAGTTCTTGTTTGTCTGATAATGGACTCAAGCGGAGCAAATTTATATCTTGCTGTCGTCTTGTCCTTGTTCATAACAACTTTGTCCTTTTTAATTATAGGGCATTCTCTTTGAAAAATAGCCATTGAGGAATTGAAAGCCTCAAGTGCTTGTTCTGCTTTAAGTTCTCTCCTCATAACTAGCAAGCGTTCCATTGTTTCTACTGGAACTCCTTTTGCTACTGCCTCCGAAAGTAATTGCTGAATTGAGAAGTCGTTTTTAATTTCCGCAACTTCTTTTTTTTCTTCAACTACTTTTACCTCCTTTACTTCTTTTATTTTTTCTCCCATAGTTTTATGCAATTATAGTTTCGTAATAAAGTTCTGCTCCGTCTACTGCCTTGCCTGCCTTAAGTGCCTCCAAGACAAATTTTTCATTCACTACAAGATACTCTCTTGGTATAAGTTTCTCGTTGAGTATTCTTACTCTAGGAAGTTTTCTAGTAGTAGACTTTACTCCCGCCTCTTTTAAAGTAGTTTTGGTGTCTACAATAGACTCCATTTTTTTAATAGCCGTAGTAGCTTTGATATGTCCAGACTCAACTTGAGAGGCGATTTTTAATTTCTTTGCCTCCGCTATTTTATCTTGTTCATCTCTATACACGACCATTTTATTGTTTATGATTTTCTCAACAGACTCGTAAGTCGTTTCTATTGGTGCGAAAAGTTCACGAATTTTCTTGAGAGAGTCATTTAAAGGTTTTGTAATTTCCTTTTTCTTAGTATCTATCATTTTACCGACAGCTTTTATTTTACTTCTTATCTCGTCCGCCTTTGTGTAATCTTCTGGCGTCTTAATAACAAGTTCGTTCACTGCTGATAAAGCTTTTGTTACCTGTGTTTTTACGACAGCTAACTCTTGATTTTCTTCCATTGTTTTTTATTTTATCTAACTTAATAAATACTCGCTATTTAATTTTCAAAGAACTACTCATATTATACCCCTAACATTTTTAAAATACTACAAGGAAGTTATCCACAATTAAACACCCCCACAATTAAGCGAGGGTGTCTAGTCCTTTAAGAACTCCTGTCTGTGTTCTTTCGCCCACTTTTCTGCGCCTCCGTTCTGCGCGTAGTGAGTTAAGAGCCAGTCGGGGTGGTGGTAAAGGTCTTCGTCAGTGCAATTATGCTCTACGCGCGTCGCGTGTCTGTTTAAAGGGCATAATAAAGCGTCAATTATCTGCGCCACATTGTATCCTTTCAGATCAAACATATTGCACCTCCTTTTTGAATGAACTCCTAGAGTAATTTTATCATTTTTGACATCAAAAAAACACCCCGACAGAGTGTTACTTCACTTGAACTTTTGCTAAAGGTCAGACTTGAACTGACGCGCTTAGGAATACCATTTATGTATCGCTACATAACGCTTAAGTGTATCCTCTGCTCTACCAACTGAGCTACTCTAGCATATTTTTAATTTCTTCTTTTAAAAGCTTTCTAACTTTTTCAAGTTTCATACTTCTATAAGTAAAAAATTTCTTTCTTCTATTTTGTTTTTTTCTTTTATAATTCATTCCGTCATAGAGAAGATAGGGACATAGGCGCTGACGAGGCTACCAATTTTTTGCACTTCTCAACCTACGCACATTATACAAAATAAAAACTCCCGAGTAAAGAATGGCGAGAGCTTTTATTAAATAGAACAGTTGCTAGTTGCATAGCGACTGAATGAAAAGAAAACCGAGTGAGCTTTTTGTTTTTTTATTAGATCCAATTTCAAACCACATATTAGGCTAGAAAGAACATCTTTACCTACTTAATAATATCACTTTACAATTACTTTACAATTAAAAATAGAGAGTAGGCTCAAAAATTTGTTCCCCCTCTCTATTTTTGTTTAACCTCCTTTCGGAGAGAACCAGTCAGTCGTCGCTATCGCCCAACTTTAAAATTAAATAAAGGTATTTTTACAGACGATAGCTAACGATATAACTCGTATCCTTTTTATTTATTATCTTGAATTGTTTTAACAATGAAAGCGTAAAATGCACCTGCATATACGATAACATTTAGGACAGCGTCCCAGTATCCGAATTGTAAAAGTGTTGAATAAATAAACGCACCGATAAGCGCGATAACTGCGACTAGAAGAAGAACGCTGTTACCTTGTAATACAAATTTATTTTTCAAATAACTTACTAACAAAGAAACGACTACACCTACGAACATTAAAGTAATTGTATCCATAATTTTAATTATATAACTCTTTTAATTTTGCTTTTGTTATTTCTCCAAAGTATCCGACATTAGGGACTATCCCATACTTTGTTTGAAACTTAATTAAAGCCTGTTTTGTAAGACTTCCAAAATATCCAGTGTTTAAGCCATTTGCTAGGAATTTCTCGTAAATTAAACATTCTTGGAGGGACTTTACAGAGCCGTCAAAAACGGGCTTAGGCGTGTCTTGAAATTTAAAGTTGATAGGATACCTAGCTAAAAATACTTTCAAGTCAAACCATTCTTTAGAAATATACTTAACATAGTTCGCCTCGTAGTCTGCGGAGTCTTCAATGACAATATACTTAACTCCGTTTTTAATTGTTGTATCTACGGCAGTAAAAGAGTGCGCCCAAGGGTTATCGGTAGAGTTAGCTTTAGGATAAGAAGTGTAGAAAAATTCGCCAGAGCCAAAGTGTCCCCAAAGCATAATAGGTTTTTTTGTTTGCTCAAGAGTAGAGGCAACAGTATCAAAGTCTAAAGGCACTTCAAACCAATTCGGAGAAATAGCAAAGCCGTCGGCAGTATCTTTTATATGATCTGAAATATCTAAAGCATTGATAGCAGTTTCAGAAAGTCCTTCGCTTGGTAAAAGTTCTTCAACAATAGCGCCAGTAGAAGAAAGGTATCTTGCGTTATCAAAATTCATTCCTCCATAAGGGGCGTTGTTTCTTTGTTTATACCAAAAACCCGCACTCCATTTTACTATCCTAGAATTTAAAATGTAATATAAAACAAGAGTAATTTTAGCCATTGTAAAAGCAACACAAGCACTTGAGCCGTCTTGATATTGATAAGGAAACTTTCTTACACTTCCGTCGCTGTTAACTCCTTGGAAAGTAGGAACGGCTACACTTGCGACGCCCTCTTTTTGAGAGAAAACATTAGGAGAACTTGCACCATTTTTAATATCCTCTTTAGTAATACCAAAAAATCTAGTTTCTGGCTTTCTAAAAAAAGACTTTAGAAAATTTAATATACTCATACAAATTATTATACACCTTTTTCTATTTCTTGTAAAAGCACCTGTGGAGAAACAAAGGCATTTTTATCGCAAACAGTATCACTCCAAGTCCCGTAAGTATCTGGTCTTAGATATTCTCTTGACTTTAATAAATTTATATTGTGTTCGTAGCCAAAGATAAGAGGGTCAGACTTACTCCATAAAACAACTCCCCTTTTTAATTTATGATAAGCACAAAGGTGGGGTAGGAAAGAGTCTATACTTATCCATATATCGCACTCATTTACCATTTTAACTATTTCAGAAAATGGAAGTATACCCTCAATTTTTTTTATCTCGTGTCCTTTTGCAAGTTCAAAAAACTTCTCCCAGTAAGGATAAGACTTTGCTGTCTTTATATTTCCTGCGCTAACTAATATCTTCATATAATTTTTTAAAAGCGTCTATTAAAGTTCCTTTCCAATTATTCTGAACGCACCATTTATAAATATCGTAGTCTTTTATATCAACTATCGCCTGCGCCTCGGCTATGCTTATAGTATTGTATCCCTTTAAAATTTCTGGATAACAACAAGCAATAACAGAGTCTTTCTCTGGAGTGATAGCTTGCAAGAACATATAGTGATCTCCAATACCATTATTCAAGACATAGAGTTTTTTTCCTAGTTTTCTAAAGACAGTCCAAGCTCTATAAATTTGTTCGTCGTGCTTAAACATTTCTTCTCCTTGTCCGCTACGAATACCTCCCGCACTTCTAAAGTGTTGCGTCTTAGCTTTTGGAGTTACGATAAGTTTATATCCCTTATATCTAAATGACTCCGTAAACATAGTTTCTTCTTTGTGAGCAACGGAGCTTAGTCTTAAGTCAAAGTGAACAATGTTAGGGAGATACAAAAATGACGAGTATAAGTCCTCAACTTCTCTAGGCTCTCCGTCCCAATTAAACCATTGAATATTTGGAATAACTCCAGAGGGAGGGTTAATATTAGACAAATTTTCTACGACTGGCTGTGTAACAAGTCCTCCAACTGCGCCGACTCCGTCTTTCATTTCTTTAAACAATTCTTCCAAACAAGTAGGCTCTGCTATCTCGTCGTCGTCTATTCTCCAGTTATAAGTAAAGCTCATTGTGTTAGCTTTCTCGTGATTATGATGTTGTCCTTTTTGTTCTCCGTAAATAACTTGTGAGGTAATTCCTTTTTCGTAGAGTAATTTAAAACAGTATTGATAGACTTCTATATCATTAAAATTTCTTCTCTCTTTATTATCGTCAAAGATAATTAAGTGATCTGGCTTAAGAGTCTGCATAGCGATAGATACCAAGGTAAGCGGTAGGGTAGTATCAGTTCTATTGCAAGTAGAAACATAACAAAGAATATCTATCTTTGGCTTACTCCATATATCGCCCATAACTTTTACACTGCCGAATTTTTCGTCTACGGCTTTAATAACTCCTTTCCAGTTTTGAGAGTAGTCGTGTCCTGCGATAGTTCCTTTTACTTTTGGATACCAGTTTTCTATGTCTTGTTTTACATCTTCGTAAGTATGTCCTGCGTCAATAAATAATAAGTCTATTTCTTCTTTTACTAAAACGCTTGCCTCATTCGTTGTCATTTCAAAAATTTTAATATCAGTTCCAACAAGAGCAAATTCTCCAAAGAAGTTTTTTATATTCTTCTCAAATTCTTCTCTCAAATTAAATTCCTTTGCAAATTTGTGAGCCTCTCCCTCGCTGTCAGTTCCTTTGAAAGTATCAACGGCAATTACTCTTATTTTTTTTCTTAAAATAATATCTGCGACAGAGCAAAGACTCTTTCCTTTCCACACTCCCAACTCAACAAGAAGACCCCCTTGAGGAATTTTCTCAACGAGTCTTCTATATTCTCTTATGTTTTCGTTTGAAAACCACCCGTCTGGTAAATTCATATAAAAAATTAAATTAGTTTTTTATATTATACCACTATCAGTTATCAATACAAGTTTAATGTTACTAAAGAGAAACCTCCTGCACCTCCTCCGCCTCCTCCGTAATATGGCGCGCCTGCTCCTCCACTTCCTCCATTACCAGTATCGTTACTTCCAGAAGAACCTCCCGCGCCCCCTGCGACATTGGCGTTACCTCCTGCTCCTCCACCAACAAGACAAGCTCCTCCGCCTCCTCCTGCCTGTGCGCCTCCGCCTCCTCCTGCACTACTTCCATTTCCTCCAGTTGTTGTAATAGTTCCTGCTTTAGAAGTTAAAGAATTATATAAAATAATTACCATTCCACCTCCGCCTCCGCCGTGTCCTCCACTACCACTCGCGCCCGCACTTCCGATAGCTCCAGACGCGTCAATAGTTGCGGTAAAGTTCAATGCTCCTCCACATTCAATAAGAAGTCCTCCGCCTCCTCTGCCTCCTGTATTTGTTCCACCTCCACCATTTCCTCCGCCACTTCCACAAGTTATTTGTCTAGCTCCACTTACTTGATAGTGTAATTCAGACTTAGGAAAGAATTGTCTTGTAGTTGTTAGTGCGACTCCTCCCGCTTGTCCATTTCCATTATGAACAAGTCCGTCTACCCACCCGTCATACTGGTGTGTGGCGCTTGACCCCATAAGTTTTACATCAATATTAGGAGTTGCGGAAGATGTTAAAGTTACATTTCCTTGACTTCTTAAGACTATAACTGACCCATTGGCGTGAGGGTTAGAGAAAGCCAAAGCCCCAGTTCCAGTAATTGAAATTGAGGTATAGTTTTTTTCTACATAAGCAAGACCTCCTAAGTCTATAGTTGTAGTTCCAGAGGTAATAGATAATGCTCCGTCTGCTCCTGTTCCTCCGAATTTTGCGGAAGAAGTCGCGCTTGCTCCAGAATATCCACTGTATCCAGAGTATCCGCTCTTACCACTGTAACCAGAGTATCCACTCTTACCACTGTAACCAGAGTATCCGCTCTTACCACTGTAACCAGAGTATCCGCTTGTTGACGCACCAGACTGTCCAGAGTATCCCGAGTAGCCCGAAGTTCCACTTGCGCCAT
>JBAZMD010000008.1:0-28960 GCA_041649955.1 Patescibacteria group bacterium
TTAAAAATTTGCTTTGTTTCCTTAATTGTTCTAATGTTTTAAGATTTTCTTTTGTTACCACTGAACCTTCGACAAAAGCAATGTCAAATTTTGTCGGCGATTTGCCGCTTTTTACCAAAGGAAATTCAGTTATTTGCAGCCGATCGACGACGCCTTTGAGAAGTTGTCCCAGATTGATTATTTCCATTAAACAGCCGTTGCAAGCGGTTAAAGAAATAATGGCAACTGTCGGTTTTTCCCGCCCTAGGCGGGTCGGCCTTGGGTTGATATTTATCATTTTAAGGAATTTAAAGTGATTAAAGTATATTTTTTTAAATCAGATATTTCTTTTTTTGTTAATTTTTGAACCAAGTAATTCCAATGGAAAGAAATCCAATCATTTTTTTTTACTTCTTCAATAATATTTTTATCTCCTAAAATGTATTTTTTAATCGGTTTGCCTAATTTTATTTTTTTGTTTATTGCCAATGGCTGATACTCTACTAAAATTTTAATTACATCCTTATTTTTACTGGGGATAATTTTAATTATTTTGCCCCAACTGATTCGGCAAGTATCTTTTAGTCTTAAATTATCAAAACTAATGGAACCGGTTACTGAGCCAATTGTTAAGACATGGAAACTGTGATGCGGTTTTGAATTTTTTGAAATCATTTTTGCTTTTTCCAAAGCCATTTTTTTTGACAAGAGTCCTGGTTCGGAAAAATCTTTGATAATCATTTTTTGCAAATCCTTAATTTTGACTTTTTGCAGCAAATTATTGCCAACCCAGTAAGCGCTGACCACTCTTTCGTCAAAAGGATCTTTTATTTTATTGCTCTTGGCAATAAGTTCATAATAGGGATAAGCGCCCTTAAATTTTTTGAGTGTTTTTCTAACCCGAGAAAGTTTTATATTGTTTTTGCCCAAAAGAAATTTTTCCAATATTTTTTCTTTTAATGCTTCTTTTGGTCCGCAAAGACCCAATTTATGGGGAATAATTCCGTATAGTGCGGCAATTCTAATTCCGGACATAAGATTGTTTTATTTGTTTTAGAAAGTTTTTAAGATCAATAATTAAAATCAAGCCCGCTAAAATTATTATTCCGCTTATTAATTCTTTTAAGTTTATTTTTCCAGTAGCCACCAAAGAGAGCAGAGTAGTGACAGGAGATCCTAAAAGCAAAATTGAAGAAGCAATTGAAACCGGAATATATTTTAAGCCGCTGTACCAGGTAGCTACATAACCGAAAAGAAGCAGGGAAGTAGCGATAATCCATCCGATTTGGTGATAATTTAAAGTGCTGATTATATTGACTTGATGAGTTATGCTCAGAAAAATAAGAATAAAAATTGAACCGAAAAACATTCTTCCCCAAGCCACGGTAATTCCTTCTAAATTTTTTAGAGCATATTTTGAAATGACATTTTCAATCGCCCAAAGAATAGTGGCCAGTAAAATTAATAAATCGCCCAAACCGAATGAAATCGGCAGCGCTTTTAAAGCAACGAAACTTCCGAATAAAAGCAATAAAACACCGATTAAAAAATTTTTATTTATTTTTTCTTTCAAGAAAAGACCGGCCAGAATTATTATATAAATAAACATTGTCTTCTGAATAAAAGAACCTTGAGCCGCCGTGGTTAATGTTAAGCCCTTGAAAAAGAGCAGAAAAGGAATACTTCCGCCAATTAAACCGATAATCAGCAATAACAGCCATTGTTTAGGGGTTAATTTTAGAAATATCTTGCGATTTTTAAATGCCAAAATAAGGGCGGATAATATCAGGGCAACGGAAACATTTTTTAAAAAAGTAAAAATATAGGGATTAATCACGCTTACCCCGTATTTGCTGACAAAAATGGAAAAACCTGAAATTATCGCTGTTGTTGAGACTAATAATAACCCTTTTTTGTTCATATTTTTGATTTAAATAATTTATTGATTTTTTCCGCCTGATTTTTATTTATTTTTTTAACTACAATGTGATTTTGAGTTAAAACCCAATCACCCTTTTTTACTTTAATAAGACTAATAACCGTTTCTCGGCCATTTGGCGATTGAAGCAAAACAGAATTTTTTTTAACTGAAATTATTTTTTTAGGAATAGCTAGGCACATAAAATTAGCTTTTTAGGAATTAGCTTTTTAGCTTCTTAGCCCTAAAAAGCTAATAAGCTACAAGCTAAGAAGCTGAATTAAATCGCTCCGGGAATATTTTTTAATTCTTGATAAGAAAATATCGGGCCGTGTTTGCAGGCGTATTTTGAACCAATGCTGCAATGCTGGCAAACGCCGATTCCGCAATGCATTCTTCGTTCCAAGGAGAGAAAAATATTCGCGTCGTCTAGTCCAGCTTGTTTTAATTTTTGAATAACAAATTTATACATTACCGGCGGGCCGCATAAAATGGCGATTGCGCTGCTGTCAACTTTTATTTTGTCAAAAAGAGTGGTAATCAGTCCGACATTTCCTTTCCAATTCGGGCATTGTTTATCCAAAGTGAGCGCTAAATTGGCTGATTTCTGCCAATTTTTATATTCGTCTTGAAAAAGCAAATCTTTCGCTTCGCAAGCTCCGTAAAAAATTTGCATTTTGAAATTTTTATTATTTTGATTGGCTAAAATTAAAGGTCGCAAAGGAACCAAACCCAAGCCGCCACCGATTAAAAGAATGTTGCCGGTCAGATTGTTGGGAAAGCCATTACCAAAAGGTCCGCGGACAATCAACTGATCATTGATTTTTAATTGATGTATTTTTTTGGTTAATTGGCCGGCTATGCGGACGCAAATTTGAAAATTTTTATCACTGTCATTTGGATTAGAACAAACGGCAAAAGGCGCTTCAGAAAAAGAAGGGAGTCCGACTTCAATAAATTGGCCGGGAATAAATTCAAAATTTTTCTGATCTTCTTTATTTTTGAATTGCAAAGTAAAAAGCTTGACTTCAGACGTCTGTATTTTGATATTTTTAATAACTGCAATTTTTGGTTGATAGGGATTGAACATAAAATTTTTAATTCCTAATTTCTAATTGATCTAATCCGCCAGCTGGCGGACCCAATGACTAAATTTCTAATTATTTAATTTTTTGTAAATTGCGTTTTACCTTGGGATTTGGAGCTTGGGTTATTATTTAGAAATTAGAAATTAGGTTAATTAGATCAATTTTCTATTATTTTATTTTGTTTTTATGCTTTCTAACACCTCATGAATTTTTATTCCGGCCGGACAAACCATAGAGCATCGGCCGCAGCCAACGCAGCCCGGAAAATTGTATTCATCAGGAATGCGGACGAATTTATGATAATACCAATTGTAAATTCTCTCGGCTGTATTTTTTAAAAATTTATGATCGCCGGTTATCTCGGAAAATTCGCTGTAAAAACAAGAATCCCAGCATCTTTTTCTTATGCCTTCGTCTTTATTCAAACAAGGTTGATCTGTCAAACTGAAACAAAAACAAGTCGGGCAAACAATCGTGCACTTTCCGCATTCAATGCATCTTTGATCTAAGTTTTGCCAAATATCGGTTTCAAGCGAGCCGGGCATTTTTTCTTTAATTTCCATCATTTCCGGACTGACTCCTTCTTCTTTAATTGGACCGGCGTATTCAATATGTTCAAAATCCGATTTCCAGTTGTTTTGTTTGGCAAAATCGTTTAAAATTTGCTGGCCCTTTTTAGAGCCGGTAAAAATTTTAAATTCAGAAGATTTTTTTTCTTTTGCTTGACCCAAGAAAATATCAAACTGCAAATGTTCCAAAATGTCTTCTTCATATTTATCTTCCCAAACCTTGAAAGACAGGTCTTGAAATTGGGGGATTTGGGATTGGCCGATAATTAAAGTATTATTTAATCTGGCTTGATAATACGGATCTTTTTCAAAAACTTGGTTATAAAGCAGAATGGCTTTAAGATCAAAAATACTGACCCCGATTAAAACTTGTTTAAAAGCGGTCAAATCGGCCTTAAAGTCGTCATTCTTGTATTTAAATAAAATTTCCCGTGAAGACACGAGATATTTTTTAAAAGAATATAAAGGCAATCGGCCGGAAAAATCAAGCTGAGACGGCTCGCTGATTGTTTTAATCAAAATTTGTTCGTCGTCCTTGACAGGCCCGATAACAATATAGTTTTTTTCTTGAAGCCATTTAATGAATTTTTGGAGCTGTTTTTTATCCATACCAGGTAGTGAAAATTTGATTATTACTATGATTTAAACATACCAGATTTATTAATTTTGTCAAAATTTTACTCTTGACAAAATCAAAATTTTATGCTACCCTATAATAGTTAAATTTAAAGAGGTTCTTTAAAAAAGGCGGCACCGGCCTGGGACGCGGCGCAAAAATGGAGGTATGTAATGGAAAAAAAATCTTCAGTACATATTAGATTGATTCGTATGTCTCATTTTTTAAAACTTGGTTATCACAAAGCAGCCAATATGAGTGAACAAGAATTTGCTAAACTTGTTCCTTATCCGGAAGATAAACCCGGGAAGCTGCTAGTTGTCAAGCACCAACTTATTCCAATTGATATTCAGATGAAATTGATTGGCGGTGAAAACCATCTTAATTTACCTTTGCTTAAAAATTTGGTAAAAACGCCCAACACGCTAATTTATTGGCGGTACGGCGTTGAAGATGGAGAGAAGATGTTAGATAAATCAATGAATCTCTGTTTAAAAATTTTTCAGGAAAAAAACAGAATTCCTTCAGTGGTTGAAGAAGGTATTGCCATCGTCGTTTATAAAAAGGACGTTTTAGAAGATCACGGTATTGACCTTCCCGGTTCTTTTTGTGTGGGCGTACCATGTCTTAGGCTTGAAAAGAAAAGACCTGAATTGATCATTGGGTGTTCTTGCGATGCCAGTCAAGACTATGGTTCAGCTTCCTGTTCGTCATAATTTAGAGAATTAAAAATCCCTCCGATTCGTCGGAGGGATAATTTTTTTTACAAAAAATTACTTTTTCCCGGTTGAGCCGAAACCGCCGCGGGATTTTTCGCTGATTTTTTTTGTTTCTTGCCAAACAACTTTTTTAACCGGAATAATCAATCCTTGAGCAATTCTTTCGCCAACTTCTATTTTTACCAATTTGGCGGAAAAATTATAAGCGGCAAAATTTATTTCATCTTCCTGGCCGTTGAAATCTTGGTCAATAATGCCGATATTATTGGCCATCATCAGGCCTTTTTTAAATGTTCCGCTTCGGCTGGCAATCAAAAGAAAATGGCCGGCCGGCACTTTGATAATCAGATTTGTCGGCAAAAGTTTTATTTCTTGAGGTTTTATTTCCGCGGCTATTCTGGAATAAATGTCAAAAGCCACGGCGCCCTTTGTCTTATATTCCGGCAAGGGGAGTGATTTATCAATTCGTTTGATTTTAATTTTATTGCTCATATTTATATTTTTAATGACTCTCGCTTAAAACAATTTCCATTGCTTCTTGAGAAACGCCGAAAATCGGAGCCAAAGGTATGGCTAAATAAGAATTTTGCGATTTATCGTCGGAAATTTTAATAAATTCAGGATTCTGCTTTAATTGATCAATTAATTTTTTCTTTTCAATTTCCAATTTTTCACGCGGCACCAGCAAATAACCGGCGAATTTATTGGCCTGAGTTTCCAAATATCCGTATTGTTCTGCCGGTATCTGCCCGATTATTTCGTAAAGCTTGTAAATATTATTCAGTTTAAAATCACTATAAATGTTTTCATGCAGGATATAATGTCCTATTTCATGGGCAAAAGAAAATCTCAATCTGTTCTGCTGTCGATCGTCTTTATACATATCGGCGTCAACGTAGAGAAATTGCCAATTAAAAGAAATGTGCGCGTCCATATCGCAGTCGCGCCTTAAATTCGGAATGGGAATAATTTGAATTTTTAATTTGCCGTCTATAATTTTTTCAATATCCACGGGCAATGATTCTCCCCAATATCTGTTGCGAAATTCATCAGCCATTTTTTTGATTTCTTCCTGGCTTATAAACGGCACTCTGATGCTGTAATAATCCATAATATTTTAGGCATTTCTGATTAATTCTATCAAATGATCTATTTCTGTTTTGGTCGGTTTCTCATTTCTCAGAGTTCGGAAAAATACCGGCAAATATCCCACGGCATCACCTTGAGATAAAATATCTTCAGGGATAATACCTTGAGCTATTTGCGCTTTGTCCGTAAATTTTTGTAATTCTTTCGCGTCTTCGGAAAGTCCCAATGCTTTGGCCCATTTAATTAATGTGTTCGCGTCAGCCGGAGGGGAGATTCTTCCTCTTTCTATTTTACTCCAATTGCTTGGGTCATAATTGACCAGTTTGCATATTTCTCTTAAACTAAGATCCTTTTTGATTCGCAATTCTTTTAAAATTTCGCCAAATTCTTGCAAGTTTTTATTCATAAATTTATTGGTTAAATTTATTTTTTAAAATTGACCTGTGGTAAAACTATACCACAAAAAATAAAAAAGTGCAAACAATCTGTGGATAACTTTTTAGGTTACAAAGTGACGAAATTATACCCCTGATTTTTTAATTCTTTGATAATAACGGGAAGAGCTTTAATCATTTCTTCACGATTAGCGTTATGAATTAAGTTTAGTCCGTCATGCAAAACAATAATTGAACCGGAGTGGACATTTTTTAAAATATTTTTGGAAATACTTTCAGCCTTGGCATATTTGAAATAATCAGTGGTCATATTATTCCACTCAATCATTCGCAATCCTTCTTGGCGTACGCTTTTAAAAACTATCGGAGTGCGCCAGCCGTGCGGTGGTCTGAAAAGAGCAGGGTATTTATCGGTTGTCTGAAAAATAATTTCATTGGTTTGGCTGATTTCTTGTTTAATATTTTTCGCTTTTTCAAAAGGCAAACTAAAAGAATGATAATAACTGTGATTGCCTATTTCGTGGCCTTGAGCCGCGATATCTTGGGCGATATTCGGGTAAGTTGCCACATTATCGCCGACTAAAAAGAAAGTCGCCTTGATGTCTTCGTCTTTTAAAATCTTCAAAACTTCTTCGGTATATTGGCCATTGGGGCCGTCATCAAAAGTAAGAGCAACCACTTTTTGTTGATTTTCTTGAACAGGTATTTTATTTTCCACTTTGCCGAAAAGCTGAGATCTTGGACTGCAAATTCCATAGATTATAATAGCTAAAATAACAAAAATTCTTCCCGTGGTCAAAATTACTTTATTTTTAAAAACAAGAACGGGTTGTTTCAGTATAAAAAATATACAATAATTAATTGTATAAAGACAGATGGTTCTTAAAAATCCTGATTTTTGATAACGTCTTGCCGAGGTGGTTGTCCAAAGATTTTTAAAGTAATAAACTTTGCCCACAGCAATCATTTTTTTTGTTAAATCCGCATCTTCTCCGTAAAATTTAATATCAGTGTTAAAACCGCCGATATCTGCCAGTTTATTTTTTTTAATCGCGAAATTACCGCCCACGATCAAGCGTATTAATTTTATTTTAAAACAAATAAAGAAACATTTTATAAAATCATTAATTGCTTTGCCGCCGTCATAAAAAATAAAAGGATTATAAATAACTACTGCATCCTGATGAGATTTAATAAAAAGAGCTATCTTTTCCAGATAGTCTTTGGGCATAATAAAATCGGCGTCACTATAAACCAGCCAATCGCCTTGAGCATTTTCAAGGCCGGTTTGCCGCGCTTGCGGCAGGCCGATTCTTGATTCGTAAATATATTTGACATTATTTTTTTTAACAATTTCAGCCGTGTTGTCGGTACTGGCATTATCAACGACAATAATTTCAAAAGGTTGTAATTTTTGTTTTTTGAAAGAATCTAAACAATTTTGGATATAGCCGGCTTCGTTTCTGGCTGGAATGATTACGGAAAATTTTATTGAAGTTTCATCTTTATCCATTTTTATTTATTATTATAAGATAAAAAATCAGGACAAATTTTTAATTATCGGGATACCCGGAGTCGAACCGGGGCTGCACCCACCCCAAGGGCGCGTCCTACCGCTAGACTATACCCCGAATTAAAAACTCAAAAATAAATTTTTTTGATTTTTTATTTTTGAGTTTCAAATTATTTTTTCTTCATTGCCTTTGAGCATCTGGTACAAACTTTCACCCTCTTGCCAGAAATTGTTTTTGTCTGTAAATTTATAAACTGTCTCTTTAAGGTGTGAACCTTGGAATGCGATCGGGAAGCGTCTGTTGACGGTCCGCGTTTGCAAATTGAACAAGTTCTAGACATAAAATTAAATTGATTATAATTAGTATTTTAATAATAACAGAAAGTTAAAAATTTGACAAGTATGTTTTTTCTTTTAATCATCATTTTCTCAGCCATCATCCATGAATATATGCACGCTTGGACAGCGGATCGCTTGGGCGACCCGACGGCTAAATTAATGGGGCGATTGACATTAAATCCTCTTAAGCATATTGATTCTTTCGGCACAATTATTTTGCCTTTGTTTTTGGTAATTTTAAAAAGTCCTTTTGTTGTTGGCTGGGCCAAACCGGTGCCAATAAATCCCTTTAACTTTAGAGACCAAAAATGGGGCACTCTTAAAGTGGCAGCAGCCGGTCCTTTGGCAAATTTTATGGTTGCCCTGATTTTCGGTTTAATAATCAGAGTTTTACCCCCAAGTTCTTTTACTAATTTTTTAAGCATTATTGTTTCCGTGAATATTTTATTATTTGTTTTTAATTTGATTCCAATTCCTCCGCTTGACGGTTCAAGAATTTTATTCGCTTTTTTGCCGCCCCGTTTTCAATATTATTCTTTGGTTATTGAACGCTACGGTTTTATGATTTCATTGATTGTCGCTTTCTTGATTTTTCAACTGATTCAACCAATTATGTTTTGGATTTATCATTTACTTGTCGGTTAGTCATTGTTATTTTAATTTGACTTGACAAGATTTTTAGATAGTTTACAATATTTAATTACTATCTAAACTAACTTAAATTTTTTTAGTATGCCAACTATAAATCAATTAGTAAAAAGAGGAAGAAAAAAAGCTGTTAAGAAATCCAAAAGTGTCGCATTGCAGACAACTTTTAATGTTCTGACAAGAAGAAGAAAAGGCGCACCGGCCGGACATCCGTTTTTAAGAGGTGTTTGTTTAAAGGTGACAACCATGACACCTAAAAAACCAAACTCCGCTCTTCGAAAAATTGCCAGGCTTCGATTATCCAATGGAATGGAAGTTACCGCCTATATTCCGGGAATCGGCCATAATCTTCAAGAGCATTCAGTGGTTTTGATAAAAGGCGGAAAAGTTAAAGATTTGCCAGGTGTTCGTTATCATATTGTTCGCGGCGTTTATGATGCCAGCGGCGTTGAAGGACGAAAACAGAGCAGAAGTCTTTATGGTGCTAAAAAAACTAAAAAATAAAGAGTTTTGTCTCCGGACGTTAAGTCGGAGCTACAAAACCTTTACCCTGTTAAATGCCGCATTGCGGCAATTTCGCCAGGGGCGAAATTATTTAACAGGGTACTCAAAATTATAGTTAAAAAATTTTCATTTTCACTTCGTTCAAATTTAATTTTTAAAATAATTTTCGTATGAGAGGAAAACAATCTATAAAAAGAAAAATTTTACCGGATATCAAATATAATTCGTTAAAGTTGGCGAAATTTATTAACTATATAATGGAAAGGGGAAAGAAAACAACGGCCCAAAAAATAGTTTATGGCGCGTTGGATATTTTGGCCAAACAAAACAATAAAGAAGGTTTGGAAGTTTTCAATCAAGCCATGGAAAATATTTCTCCAATGGTTGAATTAAGATCTCGAAGAGTTGGCGGAGCAAATTATCAGGTTCCGGTTCAAACCACTGAAGATCGCCGTTTTGTCTTAGCTTCGCGCTGGATAATTGAAGCGGCCAGAAACCGTAAGGGCAAAGCTATGGCTGAAAAATTAGCCCAAGAAATGACAGATGCTTTGAATAATCAAGGCTTAGCAATCAAAAAAAAGGACGACGTTTATCGTATGGCTGAAGCGAATAAGGCTTTTGCTCATTTTGCACAATACTAAACTAACAGCTTATTAGCTTGTAGTTTTAAAAATTAAATTAAAATATTAAATAGAATGCTTTTTTGGCCTAAAAAGCTAAGAAGCTAATTCCTAAAAAGCTAACTTATGCCCAGAGAATATAGTTTACATCAAACCCGCAACATAGGTATTATCGCTCATATTGACGCCGGTAAAACCACAGTTTCCGAGCGTATTTTATATTATACGGGTAAAAAACATAAAATCGGAGAAGTTCACGAAGGTGCGGCTGAAATGGATTGGATGGTTCAAGAAAGAGAAAGGGGAGTAACAATTACTGCCGCGGCTACAACAGTTTTTTGGCAAGTTCCGGGAGAAGAATTAGTCCGCATCAATCTTATTGACACGCCCGGCCATATTGATTTTACGGCTGAAGTTCAAAGATCTTTAAGAGTTTTAGATGGCGGCGTAGTGGTTTTTGACGGAGTTGCCGGAGTGGAACCGCAATCAGAAACAGTTTATCATCAAGCGGAAAAATTCAGCGTACCTTTAATTGCTTTTGTTAATAAAATGGACAGAATGGGTGCGGATTTTTATGCTGATATTGCTTCCATTCATGAAAGATTAACGCCTAATGCCCGTCCGATTCAATTGCCGATCGGCGCCGAATCAACCTTTAAGGGTATTATTGATTTATTTACCCGCAGAGCCACTGTATATTATGATGAAATGGGAAAGGATATGAGAGAAGAAGACGTGCCGCAAGACATGAAAGAATTAGTTGAAAAATACAGAGCTGAATTGATTGAAGCTATTGTTGAGCAAGATGATAAATTAATGCAGCAATATTTGGGCGGCAAAGAACCGCCAATTGAAGAATTAAAAAGAGTCTTGCGTCAGGCGGTTATTCATAATAAAATAATGCCGGTTTTTTGCGGCTCAGCTTTAAAAAATAAAGGAGTTCAATCATTATTGGACGGAATTTGCACTTATTTGCCTTCGCCATTGGATGTTCCTCCGCTTGAAGGTACGATTCCTGATACTGATAAAAAAGAAATTCGTAAAGCTGATGACAATGAACCATTTTCCGCTTTGGCTTTTAAAATTGCCACTGATCCGTTTGTCGGAAGATTATGTTATTTTAGAGTTTATTCCGGCCATTTGCCGGCAGGTTCTTATATTTTAAATACTACAACCGGTAATAAAGAAAGAGTCAGCAGAATCGTGAGAATGCACGCCAATCAGAGAGATGAAATTAATGAAGTTTTTGCCGGAGACATTGCCGCCATTGTCGGTATCAAAAATACCCGCACCGGCGATACGCTTTGCGATCCTGATCATCCGATTACTTTGGAAAATATCGTTTTCCCGGAACCGGTTATCTCTATTGCCGTTGAACCGAAAACTAAAATTGATCAAGAAAAAATGGGCGTGGTTATTTCAAAATTGGTTGAAGAAGATCCAACATTTAAAGTTAAAGTTGACGAAAATACAGGCCAAACAATTATTTCCGGAATGGGAGAATTTCATTTGGAAATTATCGTTGACAGATTGAAGAGAGAATTTAAAGTTGATGTCAATGTCGGTCAACCGCAAGTAGCTTATAAAGAAACAATCAGTCAAACTATAGAAATTCAAGGAAAATATGTTCATCAATCAGGTGGACGCGGACAATATGGAGATTGCTGGTTGAGATTAGAACCGCTTGAAAGAGGCAAGGGATTTGAATTTGTTGACGAAATTAAAGGTGGTACGATTCCCAGAGAATATATTCCGGCTGTTAAAAAAGGCGTCATAGAATCAATGGCGAACGGCGTTTTAGCCGGTTTCCCGTTGGTTGATATGAAAGTTGCCGTATTTGACGGTTCTTATCATGAAGTTGATTCTTCGGAAGCAGCGTTTAAAATTGCCGCTTCAAGAGCCATTAAAGAAGGAACATTAAAAGCAAAACCCGTTTTATTGGAACCGGTAATGAAAATTGAAGTATTGGTTCCGGAAAAATTCATGGGAGAAATTATCGGCGATCTTAATTCTCGACGCGCTCAAATTCAGGGGACAAGAACTCGCGGTCAGATGAGAGTGATTGACGCGACTGTGCCGCTTGGAGAAATGTTCAGTTATACGACAGTTTTAAGATCTCTGACTGAAGGCAGAGGAAACTCAAATTTGGAATTTTCCAATTATGCCGAAGTGCCGATGAATGTTCAAAATAAAATTGTTGAAAAAGGAAAATCACCCATTAAATAATTTGTGGGTTTGTTGTGGAAAAGTAAGTATTGTCAAATTAAATTAAAAATAGTATACTTAACAAGCAATAATTTAAATTAATATTTTTAATTCGCGACTAATAAAATTTAAAAAGTGGTTCGCGATTAATTAATGAGGTAAATAAAATATGGCAGAAAAAGAAAAATTTCAAAGAAATAAATCTCACGTCAATGTCGGCACCATTGGTCACGTTGATCATGGCAAGACAACTTTAACTGCGGCTATTTTGCAATGTTTAAGAGCCAGCGGTATGAAAGCCGAAAACAGGTCTATTGACCAAATTGATAATGCTCCGGAAGAAAGAGAAAGAGGTATTACAATTGCTTTAGCTCACGTAGAATACGAAACAGCAAAACGCCATTATGCCCATATCGATTGTCCGGGCCATGCCGATTATATTAAAAATATGATCACCGGTGCCGCTCAAATGGATGGAGCAATTTTGGTTGTTTCGGCTGCTGACGGTCCAATGCCGCAAACAAGAGAACACATTCTTTTAGCTCGCCAAGTAGGCGTGCCGGCCATTGTTGTTTTCTTAAATAAAACAGACATGGTTGACGATAAAGAATTTATTGAATTGGCCAAAGAAGAAGTAAAAGATTTGCTTAGAAAAAATGAATTCCCGGCTGATGAAATTCCTTTTATTGAAGGTTCAGCCTTGAAAGCTTTAGAATGCAAATGCGGTAAAGCAGATTGTCCGCACTGCGGCCCAATTTTAAAATTAGTGGAAGCTTTGGATAATTATGTTCCTGAGCCAAAAAGAGATACTGATAAACCTTTCTTAATGCCTATTGAAGATATTTTCTCCATCGAAGGAAGAGGTACGGTTGTGACCGGTAGAATTGAAAGAGGAGTTGTAAAGGTGGGTGATGAAGTGGAAATTATCGGTATCAGACCGACAATAAAAACAACTGTTATCGGCATTGAAATGTTCAGAAAATCATTAGATGAAGGTATGGCAGGCGATAATGCCGGTATACTTTTACGCGGTATTAAAAAAGAAGATGTGGAAAGAGGCCAGGTTATCGTTAAGCCGGGCACTGTTGTTCCTCATTCTGAATTTGAAGGAAAAGTTTATATTCTTTCAAAAGAAGACGGCGGAAGACATACTCCATTCTTTAATGGTTATAAACCGCAATTTTATATCAGAACAACCGATGTAACCGGTGACGCTACTCTTCCGGAAGGAACAGAAATGGCTATGCCTGGAGATACAATTAATTTGAATATTAAATTGATCAAACAGGTCGCCTTGGAAGAACAACAAAAATTCGCTATTCGTGAAGGCGGAAAGACTGTTGGTGCGGGCGTTGTAACAAAAATTATTAAATAATAAATCTTTTATTCAACCCCCTAGATCTTAGGGGGTTGAAAAGATTTTGTTCTTTATATCAAATGTCAGAAGAAAAAAAGAAAATTAAACAAACTCAAAAAGAAGCTGATTTCAAGCCGCGTATTCGCATTAAAGTCAAATCATATGATCATCGCGTCATTGATGAAGCTTTAAAAAGCATTATTGAAGCGGTAAAAAGATCCGATGCCAAAATTATTGGACCGATTTTTTTGCCGACCGAAATAAAAAAGTTTACTGTTTTAAGGTCTTCTTTTGTTCATAAAGATGCGAGAGATCAATTTGAAAAAAGAATTCATAAACGATTGATTGACATCACGGATTTTGATCCAAAAACAATAGAAACTTTAACCAGTCTTCGTTTGCCGGCAGGAGTAGATATAGAAATCAAGTTATAGTATTTAGTTGATTATTAATTTATTTAATTCATTTTTAAATGAAGTGATATTAAGTAAACAATTTTGGCCAGATTATGAGCCGGGCAGGTAGCCAGGCAGAAAAAACTTGGCTTTAACCCGACTTTTTTAATTACTCGCCCGAAATTTGCGATCCGCCAGCGGGCGGAGAAGCAAATTTAGCAGGGAGTGCTCTAAAATTTAAAGAATTATGGCATTTATTCTCGGAAAAAAAATAGAAATGACTCAAGTTTTTCAAGACGATAACGTCGTCCCGGTGACAAAAATTGAAGCCGGTCCTTGTTGGGTCACTCAAATCAAAACGACAGAAAAAGATAAATATGAAGCGATTCAGATTGGTTTAGGTTTGCAAAAAAAAATAAATAAGCCCCTTGGAGGACATTTAAAAAATTTGCCCGAGCAGGTAAAAACCCAGAATAGATGGTTGAGAGAATTTCGCGTTTCGGGTTCTGACTTGAAAATAGGGGATCAAATCAATGTTGATATTTTTCAAAAAGGAGAAAAAGTAAAAATTATCGGCACTTCGAAAGGAAAGGGTTTTCAGGGCGGCGTAAAAAGACATGGTTTTGCCGGTGCAACAAAGAGCCACGGCACCAAACATGCTTTGAGAGAACCGGGTTCAATCGGCGCCACTGCTCCGCAAAGAGTTTTCAAGGGAATGAGAATGGCCGGCCGAATGGGCGGCGAACAAACCACTGCCTTGAATTTGGAAATTATTGATATTCAACCTGAAAAGAATATAATTTTAGTCAAAGGCGCAGTGCCCGGAATGAGAGGAAGTTTATTGGAAATTAAAAGTATTTAAATAAAAAGAGCCAGCGATTAAACTGGACTCTTCTATAAAAGTTGAAATTATTTTTTTGTCCCTAATCACACATCAAGGAAAAAAATACAGAAAGTATCATCATAAGACCGATAGTTACCTTTGAGGGCCATTTAAGACCATAACCTATAAGAAAACAACCGATTCCTATAACAATCATACCTGGAACAAACTTCGTTAAATATAATGACATGATTCCCTCCTTTTTCTATGAAATTAATACTTTAATATAGTATAAATATAGCATATTTTTAACAAAATGTCAAGCACAATTACCATCTACAATCAAAACGCGGAAAAAATCGGTGAGGAAAAATTAAATTCCCATATTTTTGGCGTTAAAGCGAATAAAAGCCTTATTCATCAGGTTGTGGTTGCTCAATTGGCCAATCGACGCGGCGCTTATTCTCATACTAAAACAAGAGGACAAGTTCGCGGCGGCGGCAAAAAACCTTGGGCGCAAAAAGGAACCGGTCGAGCCAGAGTCGGCTCAATTCGCAGTCCATTGTGGCGCGGCGGCGGCATTATTTTCGGGCCGACCAATGAAAGAAATTTTTCTTTGAAAGTCAATAAAAAAGTCAAACGACAAGCGCTTTTAATGTGTTTGTCCGATAAAGTTTTGGAAAATAAATTATTCGTTTTGGATAAATTGGAAATACCGGAAATCAAAACAAAAGTTTTTGTTCAGATTTTACAGAAATTTTTCCCTTTTGCCAAAAAATTAAAAGTGATAATTTGTCTTGAGGATAAAAATGAGACAGCCATGAAATCGGCCAGAAATATCAAAGGAGTCAAAATTATGCCCGTGACAAATTTAAATGTTTACGATCTGTTGTCTAATGAAAATTTATTCATTACTCTCGCGGGATTAAAGACAATAGAAACCCGCCTAAAATTAAAAAATAAAAAATAATTGACTAAATAATATAAATTAGATATTTTAAAGAGTCTAAAATATCTATCGCCAAAATTTTTGGCGGGTTAAATCCATAAAATAAATTCAGTATGTCTTTTATAAAAAAACAATCTACCAAGCCTCAAAATATTCCGGTCCAGAAAGAAATCGTGAAAACCGAAGAAATTCAGGAAACGGAAGAAAAACATTCAACACCGTCTACTTCAACAAAAGCCGTTAAATTAGCTTATAGAATATTGATTAAGCCGATTATAACCGAAAAAATCACTCAGCAGGAAGCTGAGGGACATTATGCTTTTCAAGTGGCAAGAGACGCGAATAAAATTGAAGTCCGAAAAGCCATTAAAGAACTTTATCATGTAAATCCGGTCAAGGTTAATATTATGAAAGTCAGCGGCAAGGCGGTCAGATACGGCAAATCAAAAGGCAGAACAATTAATTGGAAAAAAGCTTTAGTTTTTTTAGCAAAAGGCCAAAAAATAGAATTGGCAAAAAGATAATAATTTATGCTTCAAATTTATAAACCAACAACGCCAGGCAGGCGAAAAATGAGCATCGTCAAAAGTAAAGAATTGACGAGAGAAGAGCCGAACAGGCAATTGATTACTATAAAAAAATCAAGAGCCGGCAGAAGTCATGGACGGATAGCGGTCAGACATCAAGGAGCGGGAGAAAAAAAGTTTTACCGCCATATTGATTTTAAGCAAGATAAATTTAATATTCCCGGCAAAGTGGCAAGATTGGAATATGATCCGAATCGCACTTGCTGGATAGCTTTGATTTTTTATCCAGATGGAGAAAAAAGATATATTTTGGCTCCGGATAAACTTAAAGTCGGCGATACAGTGATGAGTTCAAAAGAAAAAATTGAACCGCAAACAGGAAATAGAATGCCTTTAAAATTCATACCTACAGGTTATAATATTTGCAATATTGAATTGCAACCGGGTACGGGCGGACAAATTGTCAGATCCGCGGGCGCGCTTGCAACTCTGATGACTTATGAAGGAAAATATGTCGGAGTAAAATTACCTTCAAGCGAAAGAAGATTAATTTCAGAAAATTGTTCAGCAACAATCGGTCAAGTTTCCAATCCGGAATGGCAGCATACTAATTGGGGCAAAGCAGGCAGAATGCGTCACAGAGGAATCAGACCGTCAGTCAGAGGAAAAGCAATGGCTCCTGTTGCTCATCCGCACGGCGGAGGCGAAGGCCATTCTCCAATCGGTATGGTCGCTCCTAAAACTCCATGGGGTAAACCAGCCTTAGGCGTTAAAACACGCAATAAAAAGAAATGGACAAATAAATATATTATTAACCGAAGAGTTAAAAAGGTTAGAAAAAAATAAAGAGTTTTGTCTGCGAAAACGAGTCTGTAAGACGAAGTTTGAACAGCAACAAAACCTTTACCCTGTTAAATAATTTTAAATTTTTTACAAAAAATTTAAAATTAAGATTTGAAGATTGTTTAAAAGGGTGAATAAAATTAACAGGAGCCAAAACTGATAATAAAGTATTCTTAAAAATATTGTTTCAAATCTTATTTAACAGGGTACGCAAAATTATAGTTAAAAATTTTGCTCCGCCAGCTGGCGGATTAAATAACTAAATAATTTTACTATGAGTAGAAGTCTTAAAAAGGGTCCGTGGATTGATCCAAAATTACTTAAAAAAATATCAAACTTAAAACCCGGAGATAAAACGATTATTAAAACTTGGTCCAGGGGATCTGTTGTCGTGCCGGAAATGGTGGGTTTTACTATTGCTATTCATAATGGCAAAATTCACGTACCATTGCTTATTATTGAAAATATGATCGGCCATAAATTGGGAGAGTTTGTTTTAACCAGAAAATTCGTCAGACATGGCGGCAAGATGCAAAAAGAAATGGAACAATCAGCAAATATTGCCGCAGGCGCCAAAACTCAAGCTTCTCAAGTTGCTCCGCCAGCCGCTAAAAAATAAAGAGTTTTGTCCCGCCCAAGTTTTCGCGAAGCGAAAATTTAGGCGGGCCACAAAACCTTTACCCGCCCAGATTTCAAACTAAAAATTTAATTGTCTAAATAATATAAACCAACCATTTAAAAAATTTAAATTATCTATCGCCAAAAACTTGGGCGGGTACGCAAAATTATAGTTAAAAATTTTGCTCCGCCTAAATTCCGAACTAAGACTTAATTATCTAAATAATATAAACTATTTTAAAAAATAAATTATCTATCGCCGAAAATTTTGGCGGATTAAATTTTAAAATAATTTTGGTATGAAAATATCCGTTACTACAAAACATTTAAAAATGTCTCCTAAAAAAATGCGACAAGTTGTCGCCGTGATTAGGAATATGGATGTTACGGACGCAATAGATCAATTGAATTTTATTCCGCGAAAAGCCAGTCTCTTGATTTTAAAAACTTTAAAATCAGGTATTGCCAATGCTCAGCATAATTTTAATTTAAAAAAAGAAAATCTTTTTATAAAAGAAATTTTTGTCAATCAGGGTCCGGTATTAAAGAGATTTACCTCTAAAGCTTTTGGACGAGTAGGGGATATACACAAAAGGAGTTCTGATTTAACGATATTTTTAGATGAAAGAGTCGCGTCCAAAAATGTGAAACCGATAACTCAAAAATTGGAAAAAGTTGTTCCGGAATCTCAAGCAAAGGAAGAGATTAAGCCGATGCAAAAAATTTCCGATGAAATTCCAGATTCAAAACCGAAGAAAGAATTTTTAAAAACGAAAGGACAGAAAATTTTTGACGTCCATCGAGAAGGAAAATACAGACCCGGAGGAAATAAAGATAAAACTAAAAATACAGGCGGTACGCTTAAAAGATTATTTAATAGAAAAAGTATTTAATATATAGTATGGGACACAAAGTCAATCCAAAAATTTTTCGCATCCCGGTCATAAGAGAATGGGAATCAAAATGGTTTGCCAAAGATCAGAAATTCAGGCAATTCTTGAAAGAAGATGTGCAGATGAGAAAATTTTTGGCTAAAAAATTTAAAAATTGCGGAATTTCCAAAGTTATTATTGAAAGATCAGCCAATATTATAAGAATTATCATTCATACGGCCAAGCCCGGATTAATTATCGGCAAGGGAGGCATTGATATTGAAAAACTTAAAACAGAATTAAAAAAGAGTTTTATTCCAAAAGATATTTCTTTGGAAGTTAATGTTCTTGAAGAAGGCGCTCCGATGTTGTCGGCCGCTTGCTTGCTTGAAACCGCGATTGCTGAAATAGAAAAAAGAACTCCGGCTCGCCGAGTAATGAAAAAAACTCTCAAAGTAGCGCAAACCGGCGGAGCATTGGGAGCTAAAATTGTTTTGGGAGGAAGATTGGGTGGAGCTGAAATTGCCAGAGTTGAAAAATTAACCTGGGGTAAACTCCCGCTTCATACTTTAAGAGCGGATATAGATTATTCCAGAGGTACTGCGCATACTCTTTATGGAACAATAGGCATAAAAGTTTGGGTTTATAAAGGATTAAAATTTTAATTTGGCCTAAGAAGCTAATAAGCTAATTCCTAAAAAGCTAATTATGTTAATGCCACGAAAGGTAAAATATAGAAAAATGCACAAAGGGCGCCGACGCAATAAAAATTTGGCTTGCACCAAGGTTAGTTTGAATTTTGGAGAATATGGATTAAAAGGACTTGAAGCTTGCTGGATTACAGCTCGTCAAATTGAAGCAGCTCGCCGAACCATTACCCGTTTTTTAAAAAAGGGCGGAAAGGTTTGGATTAGAGTTTTTCCCGATAAATCAGTGACTATGAAAGGAGCTGAAACCCCAATGGGCGGAGGCAAGGGAGCAGTTGACCATTATGTGGCAATTGTCAGAGCCGGAACTATTTTATTTGAGATTACTGGCGTGGACGAAGTAACGGCCAGAGAAGCGTTAACGTTGGCTTCTCATAAATTACCCATTAAAACTAAATTTTTGAAAAAATAAATTATGAAAGTTAAAGAATTGCGCCAAAAATCAAATACCGAACTTGCCGCTTTGTTGGCGGATTTGAAAGAAAAATATCGCGGATTTCGTTTTGATATTCAATTAAAACAGCAAAAAAATGTTAAAGAAATAGATAAAGTTAAAAAAACAATTGCTAGAATCCTTACTATTTTAAAAGAAAAAATATGAAAAGAGTTTTTAAAGGTATCGTAACAAGTAACAAGATGCAAAAGACAATCGTTGTTAAGATTGATCGGATTAAAGTACATCCATTATATAAAAAGAGATATAAATTCAGCAGAAAATATAAAGTTCATGATCCTAAAAATGAAGCTAAAATCGGACAGACTGTTGTTTTTGAAGAATGCAGACCTCTGTCAAAAGATAAAAAATGGAAATTAGTGGAGGTGGTTAAATAAAGAGTTTTGTCTCCGGACGTTAAGTCGGAGCTACAAAACCTTTATCCTGTTAAATAATTTCGCCAAAGGCGAAATTGCCGCAGAGCGGCATTTAACAGGATACGCAAAATTATAGTTAAAAATTTTGCTCCGCCTAAATTCCGAACTAAGACTTAATTATCTAAATAATATAAACTATTTTAAAAAATAAATTATCTATCGCCTAAAATTTTGGCGGATTAAATTTTTAAATAATTTTACTATGATTCAAGATAGATCAATTATAAAAGTAGCGGATAATACAGGCGCAAAAGAATTGAGAGTTATTCATGTTTTTTGCGGATATAAAAGACGCTATGGCGGGATAGGAGATATTTTTACAGCTTCAATTCAAAAAGCTGTTCCTCATACTATGGTTAAAAAAGGAGAAGTAGTACAAGCGGTTTTGATCAGAAGCAAAAAAGAAATAAGAAGACCATCGGGAATTTATATCAGATTTGAAGATAACGCAGCGGTCATTATTGATAAAAAATCCAAAGAACCGCGCGGTACCAGAATTTTCGGCCCGGTAGCCAGAGAATTAAGAGATAAAGAATTTACTAAAATTATTTCCATGGCTCCGGAAGTGCTTTAATTTAGAATAAATTTTTGTTATGAAAATTAGAAAAGGAGATACAGTAAAAATGATGCAAGGCAAAGATCGCGGCAAAAAGGGCCGGGTAGTTAAGGTTTTTCCGAAAGAAAATAAAATTATGGTTGAAGAACTTAACATGGTGATTAAACATGTAAGATCTAAACGTGAGAATGAAAAAGGCCAACGAATCAGAAAACCAATGCCATTTAATGTTTCAAGAGTTTTGCTTGTTTGCCCAAAATGCGCTCAAACCATCAGAATCGCTTCCAAGGTATTGGCTGATGGAAGAAAAATAAGATTTTGCAAGAAATGCAAAGAGGTAATTTAATTCAGCTTATTAGCTTGTAGCTTCTTGGCTTATTAGTTCCAAAAAGCTAATTCCTAAAAAGCTAAAAAGCTAATTCCTAAAAAGCTAAACTATGAATTTAAAAACAAAATATTTAAAAGAAGCGGTTCCGGCCATGAAAGAAAAATTTGGCTATAAAAATGATATGGCGGTTCCGAAAATCAAAAAAGTGACGATTAATATCGGCCTGAACAGGGCAATGATGGAAAAAGATCAGAAATTTGTTGATTTGACTACTGATACGATATTAAGAATTACCGGACAACAGCCGGTTAAAACCTTATCTCAAAAATCAATTGCCGGTTTTAAAATCAGACAAGGACTTGTTGTCGGCTTAAAGGTTACTTTACGAGGAACGAAAATGTATGATTTTTTGGAGAAATTAATCAGAATATCTTTTCCAAGAACAAGAGATTTTAGGGGTATATCAATGAATAATGTTGATAAACAAGGAAATTTATCAATCGGATTGAAAGAACAAATTGTTTTCCCTGAAATATCCCCGGAAAGCATTACTAAAGTTCACGGTCTTGAAATTATTATTACTACTTCAGCCAAGGAAAAAGAAAAAGGAATTGAACTTTTTAAACTAATAGGATTCCCATTCAAAAAATCTTAATTATGGCAATTTTATCACAAATTTTAAAATCTCAGAGAAAACCTAAATTTGGAACGCGGATTGTCCGACGTTGTTGGCGTTGCGGCAGAAAAAGGGGATATATGAGAGACTTCGATTTATGCAGAATCTGTTTTCGAGAATTAGCCACTAAAGGCGCTATTCCCGGCATCAGAAAATCATCTTGGTAATTAATTTTATTTATATTTTTTACGTATGGTAGACCCAATCGCAGATTTATTAACAAGAATTAGAAATGCCTCAGCGGTGAGAAAAGCTGAAGTTATTTTACCTTACTCTAAAATTAAATTTGAGATGGTTAATCTTTTGGAAAGAGAAGGACTGATTGAAAAAGCTGAAATTACTGAAGCTGATTCCAAAAAAAATAAAGACGTTTTATCGGCTAATTTTAAACAAATTAAAATAATTTTAAAATATAGCAGAAACGGGCAACCGGCTATCACTAATTTAAAACGCGTTTCAACGCCCGGCAGACGAATCTATGTTAAAAAGGGTAGAGCGCCAAGAGTCTTAGATGGATTGGGAATATCAATTCTAACCACTTCAAAGGGTATTATGACTAACAAAGAAGCATATAAGAAAGGTTTAGGAGGAGAATTAATTTGTCAAATTTGGTAACAAGCTCGGAGCACATTACTTCAGAAAGACGCGGTCGATTTCCCCAGCTTGGAAATCGCCGCTCGACTCTCGCCCTCGCTCCTCCGACATTTGTCAGAGACCGTGCCCGCTCGGGTTCCGAGATGCTTTCTTCAGTAAGTACTCCTCGCTCATAAAATTATATAGACAATTTATCAAATAAATAGTTTTACTATGTCACGTATTGGTAAAAAAATTATTTCTATTCCACAGGGAACAGAAGTTAAAATTAATGATAAGCATATTTCCGTAAAAGGGCCGAAGGGGACTCTTGATTTGAATTTTCCTTCTTGTGTGACAGTTAAGAATGAAAATAATGAAATATTAGTAACAGTGGAAAATCCTGAAGATAAAACAGAAAGATCGTTATGGGGAACAATCAATCGATTAATTTCAAACATGGTTTATGGCACTAAAAACGGATTTGAGAAAAAACTTGAATTAGTCGGTATTGGTTTTAAAGCTCAAGTAAGCGGTCAAAAATTAACTTTAAATATAGGTTTTTCTCATCCAATAGAATTTCCATTTTCAAAAGATATTGAAATAAAAATAGAAAAAAATATTCTTACTGTCAGCGGAAGAGATAAACAAGCAGTCGGTGATGTGGCTGCCAAAATAAGAAAATTAAAACCACCAGAGCCTTACAAGGGGACTGGTATCAGATATGTTGGTGAAATTGTCAAAAAGAAAGCAGGTAAAAAAGTTTCAGCTACATCTTCCTAAAATTATAAATAAAAAATTATGGCTACTGATCCTAAAATATTGTTACGAAAAAAAAGACGTCTTCGCATTCGCGCAAAAATTAAAGGGACCGCTGAACGTCCCAGGCTTTCTGTTTTTAAAAGCAATAAATATATTTATGCTCAATTGATTGATGATGATAAAGGAATAACTCTTGAATCAGCCTGCAGTTTGAATTTGAAGAAAAGCGAAGATAAAATGGAAACTAACGAGAAATATTCCAAGGGCAAAAAAGCGGTTGCTTTTTTGGTTGGGCAATTAATTGCTAAAAAAGGATTGAAAAAGGGAATAGAAGAAGCGGTTTTTGATAGAGGAGGATATAAATATCAAGGTAGAATAGAAGCGATAGCCGAAGGAGCCAGAGCTGGCGGATTAAAATTTTAATTTTAATATTGAAATACTAAAAATTTAATATGATGCAACAAAGATCAAGTCGTAGAAATTCCCCGGAGTCAAAAGTTGAACCGGAATTCAAACAGCAATTGATTGAATTGGCCAGGGTAACCAGAGTAGTTCAGGGCGGAAAACGTATGAGTTTTCGCGCTTGTATTGCTATTGGCAATTGTAAGGGTGATGTTGGCGTGGGCGTAGCAAAAGGCGCCGATGTATCTTTGGCTATTACAAAAGCAGTTAGAGAAGCCAATAAAAATTTAATTAAAATACCTGTTACTGACGATACTATTCCACATTGGATAAAAATAAAAGAAGGATCGGCGGTAATTTTATTAAGACCGGCGGAAAAAGGACACGGTATTGTGGCTGGCGGAGTATCCAGAGTTATTTTGGCCTTAACCGGTATTAAAAATATCACTGCCAAAACATTAGGTTCTCGCAATAAAATTAATAATGCAAGGGCGACAATCAAAGCCCTTCAATCTTTAAGATATGATAGAATATAATTATGGCTATTTCTTTATCAAAATTAACTCCTAAAATTAATTCTCGCCATCGCAGAAAAGTTGTCGGCAGAGGCAATGCCTCAGGACACGGCTGTTATTCGTGTCGCGGATTAAAAGGACAAAGAGCAAGAACAGGCGGCAAGAGAAAATTAAAACTTATGGGATTTAAAACAGTTTTAAGACGCATTCCAAAGTTGGGAGGTTTTAAAAGTATTCATCCAAAGTTAGTTGTCATAAATTTAGATATATTAGAGAAAAAATTTAGCAATGAAGCGACGATTGATCCGGAAAAATTGGTTGAAATCGGTTTAGTCAAAAAAATGCAAAAATCAAACGGAATAAAAATTTTAGGCAACGGCAAGTTAACTAAAAAATTTATCGTTAAAGCGCAAGCTTTTTCTCAATCGGCGACTAAGGCCATTGAAGAAGCTGGCGGCCAAGCGATTAAAATTCAATAACATATGTTGGAAAAATTAAGGAGAATTTGGGATATCAGGGAATTAAGGAAAAAACTGCTTTTCGTTATAGGAATGCTGGTTATTTTTAGAATTGCCGCTCATATTCCGGTTCCCGGAATTAATGTGGCCAATCTTCAAGATTTTTTCTCTCGTAATCAGGTTTTGGGTATGTTAAATATCCTTTCCGGCGGAGCAATGAGTAATTTTTCTTTAGTCGCTTTAGGCGTTGGTCCTTATATCACCGCCTCTATTATTATGCAGCTTTTGACAATGATCGTGCCTCGCCTTGAAGCTCTAAGCAAAGAAGGTTCGGCCGGTTATCAAAAAATTAATCAATATTCCCGATTAATTACCGTACCTTTAGCAATTCTCCAAGCTTATGCCATGATTATGATTTTCAAACAATCCAGCCAGCATTTGATTGAGTTTACTTCCAAAATACAGATGATTAACACTATTATTATTATGACGGCCGGAACTATTTTCTTAATGTGGATAGGTGAGCTTATTACTGAGAAAAAAGTTGGTAATGGCATCTCTTTAATCATTTTTGCCGGTATTGTGGAGCAATTGCCGATTTCTTTACAGCAATCAATTGTTACTTTTGATAAAGCTCAAATTTTTAATTTTTTAATACTTGGTGTTTTAGCTTTAATTACTATTGCCGGAGTGGTTCTTTTAACCGAGGGACAAAGAAATATTCCGGTTACTTATGCCCGCAGAATTCGCGGTAATAGAATGTTCGGCGGAATGGATACGTATTTGCCGTTGAAAGTTAATCAAGCAGGAATGATTCCAATCATTTTTGCCATTTCAATTGTTTTATTTCCTGGTTTCATTGGCCAATTAATGGGTAGATCTAGCACGGCGTGGATTGCGGGATTTGGTTCTCACATGGTAACTCTTTTTCAAAATCAATTTATTTACGGTTTAAGTTATTTTATTTTGGTTGTTGCTTTTACTTATTTTTATACCAGTATTATTTTTCATCCGACTCAAATCGCCGACAATTTGCAAAAACAGGGCGGATTTGTACCAGGACTTAGGCCTGGCCAGCCAACGGCAAGCTATTTATCTTCAATCAGTAATCGAATAATGCTAGCAGGCGCAACGGCTTTAGGACTTGTCGCTATTTTACCTATTATTACTCAAGGAGCTTTTAAAATAAATTCTTTCACTATCGGCGGTGCCGGTATTTTGATTGTCGTCAGTGTTGTTCTGGAAACGGTAAAACAGGTTCAATCTCAAATTTCCATGTACGAATACGAAGATCTATAATAAATTTTTTATTTTTTGTTTAAGTTTGTTTCTGACGGATAATATCCGTTTTTCAATTTATAATCTAAAATAAGAATATGACGGAACAGGAAAATAAATTTCAAAAATTAAGGATCGTTTTGATCGGCCGGCCCGGTTCGGGCAAAGGCACGCAAGTGGATTTAATAAGAGAAAAATTAGGACTGGTTTTAATTCCTTCCCCGGGCGATATTTATCGCGATCCGGAATTTAGAAAAACAGAAATGGGAAAAGTTGTCGCTCCGATAGTTGACAGTGGAGAATTTGCGCCAAACGAAATTACTAACCGGATTATGAAAGAAAAAATTATTGATTTGACTGATAATTTAAAAAATGGTTTTATTTCCGAAGGTTATCCCAGAACTGTCGGCCAAGCTGAATTTGTTGATAAAGAAATAGGTCTTGATTTTTTGATTAATTTGGAAGTACCGGAAGAAGAAATTGTTACCAGATTATCTGGCCGCCGTGTTTGTCCGAAGTGCAAAAAAAATTATCATTTAATCACTTTGCCGCCCAAGCAAAACGAAATCTGTGATATTTGTCAGGTGCCATTAACTCAAAGAGAAGACGATAAGTCGGAAGCGATTGAAAAAAGATTGGACGTCTATCACAAAACGGCCGAGCCGACCATTGCTTATTATCGCAAACAAAATAAAGTGATTGATATTAATGGCAATCAGTCGGTTGAAAAAGTTTTTGAAAGTGTAAGGCAGTCTTTATTAAATAAATTATGATTTCCATAAAAACACCGGAAGAAATTGAAATAATGCGCCAAGCCGGGCGCATTTTATCAGGAGTAATTAAAAAAATCGTCTTGATGATTCATCAGGGCGATTCTACTTTAGATTTGGATAAAGCGGCTGAGAAATTGATTATTGAAGCCGGAGCTCAACCGGCTTTTAAGGGTTATGGCTCGGGTAGGAACGCTTATCCGGCCACTCTTTGTATTTCTGTTAATAGTGAAGTTGTTCACGGCATACCTAGACAAGATAAAAAATTAAAACAAGGCGATATTGTGGGTTTGGATTGTGGAGTAAAATATAAGGGTTATTTTTCAGATATGGCTGTTACCGTGCCTGTTGGCAAGGTTTCTCCGGAAACTCAGCGTTTGATAAATGTAACTAAAAATTCTTTGGATTTGGCGATTAGAACAATAAAACCAAATATTTATTTGGGCGATATTTCTTACGAAATCCAAAATTATATTGAAAAAAATAAATTTTCCGTTGTCCGCCAATTTTGCGGTCATGGCATCGGACGAGAACTTCACGAAGAACCTTCTATTCTGAATTTTGGCAAAAAGGGGACTGGACCTAAATTGCTACCGGGCATGGTTTTAGCTTTTGAGCCAATGGTTAATCAAGGCCGTTATGAAGTGGAAGTTTCAGGTGATGGATGGACCGTAGTGACTAAAGACGGCTCTTTGTCCGCGCATTTTGAACACACGATTTTAGTCACTAAAAAAGGATGCGAGGTGTTAACCAGATAGTTTTTAAATAATAAAAAATCGGGTTTTTGAGTCCGATTTTTTATTATTTTTTTATTCTAATTCGCTCTTTAATTCAGCCGGTATTTCCAAATCAATTTTAATTGGTTCGATGTATTTGGCGACTAAATCGCGAGTATTATTGATATTTAATTGCTCGGCCAGAAAACTGAATTTTTCACCGATCTCTTGGCAAAACTTTTCTTTAATTTCAGGACTGATTTGAGAAATTTCTTTTTCAAACACACCCCAAGTTTTTTTTCGCAGATTATATAAAAATTGCTCATCAGTCCAATTTTCTTTTCGTTCTTTTTGGCAATTATTTTTCAGCCAATTATACATTTTTTCTTTCAAATCTTGAGGAAAATATTGGCTGTCTAAAATGATATTTTGAAAAGCAGTAGCCAAATGAATCTCCAGAACCTGATTTTGAGTGAATTTATTGAACATTTCATCTTTCAAGGTGGAAGCGCCGTGGGCGACTGCTCCGCCCAATCCATATTCTTGGCAGGCGATAAAGCTGAGATTTTTGAGAGTATCAAAATCAATTTCCAAATCAGCCATTTTGCCGTCTGCCAGCATTATGCCGCCGTGGCTGGTGCCTGACTGAACACTGATTTTAGAAAGGCCCGTGGAAATATTTAAATTTTTTAAAATTTGGTTATAGTTGTCTAAAAACGTTTTCAGCTCTTCGGGGGTTGAATTTTTTTTGCCTATTTCTCCGATTTCCCCGCCAATGGAAACAGTCATATCTTTAGGCTCCAGTTTTCTGATAAATGTTGTCAATTCGGCCGTGGTTTCAAAATTTTTTCTTTGTTGTTCTTCAAGCGAAGATTGGGCTAAATCAACCAAAGTGGAAGCGTCTATGTCAATGTTATAAAAACCGGCTTCAACGGATTCTTTGATTGTATTTTTTAAATTATTTAATTCTTGCTCAGGATTTTCTTGATATTTTTTCAGGTTAACTTGGCCGTGATCCAATTGAATAAATACCGGTCCGGAAAATCCTTGTTTAATCGCCGCGGCTAAAATAACAGCTGCGTATTCAGCAGGGGGTTGGGCAGTGTAAACCATTTCTGTGCGAGCCAATTCAAAAATAAAAGCCCCGATATTTTTTTTAATCGCTGTTTGAAAAATAACTTGGGCCGATTCATAAGTCAATCCTCTTAAATTCATAGCCGGAACGGTTAAATCTTTAAATTCTCCGCGGCCGCGAGCCAGATAGAAATCATTAATTGAAGCCGGATAAACGTTTAATTTTTGGCCGATTTTTAAAATCAGCCAATGACAAGCTTTTTTAATCGCCAAATCTTCGTTTAAAGCCGCATTTTCTACCAACTCATCAATAGTTTTATTTAATTGTTCTTTATCTAAAATATCCAGCCCGTCCTTTTCAATTATCAAGCGAGTAAGGGGAGAGAAAACTTGTTTTCTATCCCGAGCGAGCGCAGATAATACAGGGTTAATACCCTTTATTTTTATGGCCTTAATATTTTGTATTAAATCAGGAATATTTTTATAAAGCATAGTTAGACGTTAATATAATTAATGAGTGCGATGGTTTTTAATATGTCTGTAAATATACAGACCAACAGCCAAAATAATTAAAACAGCAATTAATAATTCAAAATTGTGTAATTTTTCTCTGATTAAATCCCAATTATTTCCCATTTTAATACCCAACCAGGTAAATAGGACGCACCATGGCAGCGCGCCGACAAAGG
>JBAZMD010000009.1:0-28485 GCA_041649955.1 Patescibacteria group bacterium
CCTAAAATTTCGCTACCTGAAAAATTAGATGAATTAAATGAAGTAGATTGACCGTCAGTAACCTCTAGTCTGAATCCAGGCGTCATCGTTCCAATACCGACATAGCCGTTAGAATATTGAATTGTCATATGATCAGTTGCACCTGCTCGGAATCTCAGATCAGAGGCACTGTCATTGGTTGTATAAGTTCTCCATAAGTCATCAACTCCTTGAGTTAAAAGTTGGCCCATAGTAGCGCTATTATCCGGGCGGCGAACGCGAATATTTCCAGAATATATTTCAAATTTTTCTATTGGTGTTGTTGTTCCAACACCTAAATTACCCAGCTTGCCCTGGCTGGTTGTGCCAATATTAATCGGCGCCGAAGCATTTCCGTCCGGCGGACTTAAAGTCGGCTCTGTCCAAGCAAAAACAATTGTCGCGCTTACGCCGATAATTAAAATAGCGATAAAAAAACTTTTTATCAAAAATTTATTAGTTATCGCTTTATTGGAAATTTTCATGTCCTTGAATTAAATTGTTAATTATTAAATTAACGGATTAACGGGTTCTTTAAAATTGGTTCATTTAAAATTTAATAGAAATTAGAAATTGAAAATTAGAAATTTACTTCTTTATTATACCACAATATTATTTGTAAAGCAATAATCTATCAAGACAAAGGTGGATATTTTCATTATATCCCAAATTTCTGCCACTTTGGATAATTGTCGTTTATCTGCCGTTCGTAGCCGCCATAAGATCCTATAGCGTTGATATTTACACCGATCGGCAGCGCAGTGGAAAGCGGCGCGATTGGTTTTAAAAGATAAGTACCGGTTGCTCCGGAATTATTTATTCTGATCCGATAATATTTTGTTGTTGCGCTAAGAGCAATGTCTTGTCCGGTAAAATTTGGATAAAAAGTTTGGCTTTCCCCGGAAGAACACATTCTCGGTGTTCCGGAAGTCGTACATTCATAAACAATCAAATCACCCAAACCGCTGCCGCTTCGTTCAACGCGCAAGGTTGTCGGATAAGTAACACCGTTTAAATCCAAATTTAGTTGAAAAGATTCGTCATATCCGAGAGTAGCAGATCCGAGAGTAAAAGACCAAGGATTATTACCTCCGCCCGCATCACAGGTTGCGTCAGCGCAAATAATCGGCGAGCCCCCAGTGGGATTAGCCGTATCGGCCGCCACTCCGCCGGTCGCAATATTATATTGAGCGCCATTTGAAAGCTCGCCGTCTATAATAGAATAAGTGAAAATGTCGGTATAATTTTTTAAAACCTGATAAATCGTTTTTTCAACCGCAGTTTCAGCGGCAAAAAAGGCTTTTTCAGAAACTTCAGCGCCTTTGACTATCTGCGTATGCCTGACAATAGTTTCACCAACAATAACCGTGCCTGTTAAAATAGAAGAAATAATCAAAAGAATTAAAATTATGGAAAGGCCTTGGTTGGAATTTGGTCCGCCAGCTGGCGGATTGGAATTTGGAATAAATTTTATTATATTTTTATTTTCCATATTTTATGTTATTTTTTTATTTTCATTTTTTCTAAATTCTATATTCTAAATTCCAGATTCTATTTCTTAAGTTCGTGTCTCTGGGGAACCGTCTGTTCAAGAATTATTTGTTTTTCACCCGGTTTCTCAATTAAAGATTTTAATTTTAAAATTATGGTAACCCGAGGATGAGTATAAATAACAGAACCTGCTGTAAAAGGATTAGTAGCCGGATTGATATAAAAATCAAGGCGCTCAACACCCAAATTAGCCATGGTAATGGTTTGATAATCATCACCCGTGGACGGACAATCATTAGTTGTACAACTAATGCCTCTGCATATTTTTAGAACGCCTCTGTTTGCATTATTTGGATCAAGACATCTTTTATATCTGATTTTATTGGGGGTAGCGCTAAAATCCAACAAACATAATTTTGCCACTCTTAATGAACTATCATCTTCCACTTTTTTGGTACCCGTGTCTATGATTCCACAACCATTCCCGGCACCATAACTGTCATAATCTATTTTGCTGGCCCGAATGTCTTTAACAATCAAACTCATAATATATTGCCCGTCTTCCTGAAGATTTAATTGCCCCAAACTTTTGCTGCGCGTGCCGATAATATTAATATAAATGCCAACTGCTGATAAGATCACTACTACTAAAATACTCAAAGAAATCAAAAGCTCAATGAGGGTGAATGCCTTGGTACTAGAATTTGGAATTTGGAATTTGGAATTTGGAATAGAATTTAGAATTAATCTGGATTTTTTAATAAAAGCATTTAATAATTTATGAACACTTATTATTTGTCCAATAATTTCTCTAAACTCCACTTGATCTAAATATTTTAAATCTCGGGCTATCAAAAATTGATTTTGAATTTCAGTCAGTGAACCAAGAGCCATATAATAAAACTGTAATTTTTCTTTAAAACTTTGTCTGGAAAATCCTTCAGCGATATTAGACGTAATCGAAACCCCTGCTCGACGCATTTGATTTGTTAAACCAAAAAGTTCTTCTTTCGGAAATTTTTTAGTAATTTTATAAATCAATAAAATAAGTTTATGGCCTTCCTGCCACACTAATAAATCGGTGAATGATTTTATTATTGTTCTTTCTTCCATATTTTAAATTATTTGTTTTGTTCCAAATTCTAAATTCTATATTCTAAATTCTATTTTTATCTCCAGTCTGTTAAATGAGTTTCAAGTTCAATACTATGAGGTCTTCCCCTTTCCGTCCAATAGACGGTGGAGGTAATTATTTTTTCACAATCTCCGGGAAGAGCAGGACAATTGCCGCCTAAAGCATCACCGCTTGAAATATTAATTAATCTGCGATAAATCGTTAATGTATTACTGCCAGAATCACGAGTATAAACATCATTACTGGTTATATAAAGAATGCAATTATTGCATAAATCAATTGTAGCGGAATCAGCCGCGGTTAAGCTAGAGTCGTCATAATCAACAATCCAATTGCCGTTTGTCATACCATAAGGCCAAATTTGTTCCGGATCTAATCTTTGACTGCTCCTGACGGCATTAATAATTTCAATTCCTTCACGAGCTAAATTTGTCGCTACCACTCTTTCCGATGTTTGCCCGCTCAGCATTAAATTGCTTAATCCTACAGCTAAAATAGCCACTATGGCAACCGTAATCATGCCAATGGCGACAATGGTTTCAATTAAACTCTGGGCATTGCGTTTCATAACTTAAAATTTAAAATTAATCCTTTCTAAATTATCATTGCTACAGCGATTTAAAAACATCAACTTCGCCATAAGCCTTAACCCTCACATAAGCATTTAAATTTTCTTGAGTTTGATTAAGAATTATCGTTGTCGGGAGCGTCCCGTTTACATAAATCGTGCCCTGAGGTGGAGTAAAAATTATGGTCGTTCCTGTCGGACTCGCTTCCACATACTGAGTAAAATCAAAAGATTGAATAACCGTATCTTCGTCTTCATATAAATGACTAGAGCCCAAATTATCATTAACAAAAAGTTTATAAGAATTAGTAGTAATATAAACGCCGTAACCATCATCCGGCCTAACTCCGCCAATTTGCTGACCGCTCAATGACATCATTTGAGCTTGCTTGATAATTCCGGCTAATTTTTCCGCGTCAGAATTAATATTTACGGAACGGCCGCCGCTTCTCATATTGGCAAAAACCATTCCGGCAATCAAAGCAGTAATACTGACAACAATAATAAGTTCAATAAGGGTGAAACCGCACTTGCTGGAATATTGATCTTTAATTTTTAATTTATAATTTATAATTTTCATTAAATTTTTAATGACTTAATTTTAAAATTGAAAATTGAAAATTTAAAAAACGGATTTATCGGCAATTTTATTTTCCGTATTCCACATTCTATTTTCTACTCTCTATTTTCTAAATTCTAATATAGGTACCAATCAATTATTTGCTGTCCGTAAAAAATTGCAATAAACGTGCCGATGGCCAAAAACGGCCCCAATGGAATCATACTTTTCATCCCTTTCTTTTTACCAATCAATAAAATTAAACTGATTAAAGTGCCGACAATGTATGAAACAAAAATTGCCACTGCCAATTGCGGCCAATTTCCCAAAGCCATGCCCATAAAAATGCCGATTCTGTAATCGCCCAGCCCAACTCCCTTGCCTTTGGTTATCCAATATTGAAGAAGGAAAAAAATAACAGCGATTAAAACAGTTAAAAATATTCTGATTGCCGAATAACCGAGTAATAAATCCAAAATAAAAATTATGCCGGCCGAAGGCAGAAGAACAATATCTTCAATTTCGAGATATTTAAAATCATAAACAAAAGTAAAAATCAAAACGGCTAGAATAATCCAATAACGGAAAAGCGAAATTAAAGAATACGAATTCAAGGCGGCGAATAAAAACAACAAACCGGTTGTCAATTCAACAATCGGATATTGCCAAGAAATTTTTTGATGGCAATGACGGCAATGCCCTTTTAAAAAAATAAAACTTAAAACGGGAATATTGTCATGCCAAGCGATTTGATGTCCGCAATCCGAACAAACAGAGCGCCCGAGGATTGATTTTTTAATATGCAAACGCCAAATTAAGCAGTTTAAAAAACTGCCGATTGCCAAGCCAAAAATAAAGCTAAAAAACCAATAGAAAAAATACATAATAGCTTAATCTTAACAAATTTTCCCTAAAAATCATAGGTCTTTTTCTGAATCTTTCATTAATAAACCGGCTAAAAAAACGGTTAAGGGCATAATAACCAATAAATTTCGGCTGCTGGCCGTAGCGTCTACCACATTTTGATAGGCAGAAGTAAAAAGATAAATAAGTAAAAAGCCGGCTGAAACGCCAAAAATAATTAAAAATAAATAGATATTGGGCCTGCTGAAAACTTTTCGCCAATTTAAAATTAAAATTATCATAAAAATACCCAGCCAAAGATGAAAAGAATGGAAAATAAATAATTGTTCAAAAAGTTTAGAAAAAATTTCCGGATGAAAACTACTTAACGATATCGCACCCGGAGAAGCATTGCTATAACCGAAATTAAAAATTTTTTTAAAAAGAAACCAGGGCAGAAAAAATAAAGAATAACAAAAAATAAACAACAAATAACTTTTAATTTCTTTAGTTTTCCTTTCCCTGAACAAATAAATTAAAAAAACAATTAAAAGGACAAGCGCCAAGATTAATCCTTCATTTTTGACCCAAGTTGTCAATCCGGCAAAAATTCCGGCCATAATCAGGTCGGTTTTGTTTTTATTTCTAAAATATTTAAACAGAGAAATAGCAGCTATGGTAAAATAAAAAGCCAAAGGCAAATCGCAATAAGCGTTAAAACCGTGATAAACAAATAATGGCAGAGTTGATAAAAAAGTGGTAAAAATCAGAGCATTTTGACGACTAGTTTCTTCGCTTAAACTTAAATAAACAAAACCGATTAAAGCCAAAAAATAAAAAGCGAAAATTATATTCACCAAAACATCATTTACCTGACCCATGCCGAAATAAGTCCAAGCCATTAATAAAGGAATGTGAGGCGGATAATTAATATGCGAATCACCGCCTAAAAATAAATTAGAATCCAAATTGAAAAAGTTTTTATTTTCATAAAAAATCATTTTTGCCTTAAGGCCGTAATTGGCTACGGCGTCAAAATTTATAATCGGCCGCAGCATGCTGGTGGAAAAAACATAAAAAATCTGAAAAAGAATGACTAAAATCAAAATCACTTCCAGCCAATTCAAATTAAGGCGGCGCATTTGAATTTTCGGCATTTTCCAACGCTTGCCCAAGAATATGTAAAATATTAAAATCAAACCGGCCAAAATTGAAATCAAAATTATAAAATATTTAATGGGCAAATTTAAAAAGCCTCCAAAAAACATTAAAAAAGTAAGTATTCCGGTGCCCAAGCCAAAAGACAAAATCATTAATTTGAAAAAATTTGATTTTTCGTTTTGACCTATTAATGGCCTTAAAATACCCCAGCCCAATAAACCGGGAATGAATAAAAATAAAACTAATTTCAATAAATTCATAAGATTCATATTTATTTAAGTTCTTCTTTGCTTATAGCGAATTTCGCCTGAACGATATCGCGGAAAAGCCTTAGAAAATTAAGGAGTTTTATTGAAAAATTCATCTGTTTGACGACCTATTCGGGAGGAGTTATAAATTTTTCAGAATAAAACGAGCATAATTTTCAAGGATTTGGAGCGTTGAGTGAAGGCGAATTTCGCGTCATTTTTAAAATAAATTTATTAGGCGCAAATTCGCGATATTTTTCAAAATTTTCAGGTATTTCTTTTATTTCCAAATTAAAAACAAGAATATAATCCGCCTTGGATAAATCAACTGTTTCAACTTGTAATTTTGGGTAAAGCCAATATTTTGCCCAAAATTTTATAGTACTTTGATCTGGCAAAAAATAAGCGGTTTCCCCAACAGGAATTTCTTTTTGAGCAAATTGCAAAAAATCATATAAATCATACCAATTTGGCGGCAAATCTACTGACTGCATTACTCTTATTGTTAAATTAGTGCGCTTGGTGGCAAAATTTTGCCCGAATAATTCTTTAAAATCTTTTTTTAACAATCCCGCCTCAATACTGAACCATCTCAGAGAAGTAATCAGCCAAAAAATCAGCAAAAAATATAAAAAAGTTTTATTAAAATTTATTTTGCGGCGATATTTGATGACAAAAATTCCGCTAAAAATAAGAATTAAAGCAATAACCAAAATAATAATGAAATAAAAAAATAAGTAATCAAAAATTCCGGCAATATTATGCGCCGGAATGACGTTAATATAATAATATTGCTCAATCGGCAATTGGAAATAATTTTTAAAAAATTCAATAAAATTCATTTTAAAAAAAACAAAGTGTATAATGATTTATACCGTCCGGCTGATAAAATATTTTTTTATTTTTGCAAATATCGGCTGATTCCAATTCTTGATAAAACGGGTGCCTATCCGGCATAAGAATGGCAAAACATGGAACTTGCGGATTATCCTTTTTAACTAATTTTAAATCTTCCATAAAATTTTCATTTAAATCAACATATTTCATTTTAGGAAAACTATCGCTATAAAGTTGAAAAAAATCACGGGGATAGCCTAGCCCGGAATTCAAAAAAAGAATATCTCCTTCTTTGGCATTAATTTTTAAATAATCCCCTAATTCTGAAATCGCATAACCTGACGCCCAGCTGTTTATCCATCCTTTTTCTTGTTCAGCCCAATTAAAATTTTTTGGGTTGGAAAGGAGAATGACATCTTCTTTCAAGGGAAGACAGATGGCTAAAATGAAAGATAAAAGATATATGGAAAATAAAAACTTTTTTTCTTTCAAAAAGGAAAAAAGTTTACAAATGGAAAAAGAAATAAGGATTATAAAAAATGGCAAGACAAAGACAAAATAACGGGAAATAACCGATCGGGAGATAAAAGCAAAAATAAAAAGAGGAAAGAAGGCCCAAACTAAGAGCCATTTTATTTCATCTTTTTTCCAAAAACCTCTCTCTAAAAAAATAAAGATAAGAAAAATCCCAATTGAGAAAGGAAGATAAGTTGAGAGGATAGAAAAAATAATTTTTAAATTTCCAAAAAAGACTCCAAAAAAATTATTAGATTCTACCATAGTAGCGACAACTCTGTAGCTAAGATAATCTTTAGCTCCTTGAGGCATAAAAATCAGATAAAGAATCGCACTAAGAAAAATCGCTAAGCTAAATTTTAAAGTAAGAAAAAATCTTTCTTTATTTTTATTTTGTTCTCTTTTTAAAATGCTTAAAATAAGGCCTATTGCCATACTAATGGTTAAAATAAGAAAATTTTGTTTTGAAAAAATGCCAAGGAAATTAATAACCGCCAGAGGAAAAATTAAAATTATTTTTCTTGTTTTATAAAGAAGCCAAGAAAAATAAAAAAGATAAATTGCCAAAGCAAGAAGAAGCGCCTCCATTAAAGCCATCCTTTCGTAGAACAAACCAAAAGGAGAAATAGTATAAAGAAAAATTGAGAGAAGAATAATTTTTTTTGATTTAAAAAGAGTTTTGCTGATTAAAAAAATTCCAAAAAAACTGAAGATTCCAAAAATTCCAGATAAGAACCGGCCCGCAATAAGAGGATCTGAAAAAAGCTTTAAAAATGGAGCAAGAAGCCAATAATGAAGAGGGGGCTTGCCATCAAAGATTGAAATATATTTAAATTCAGTCCAATTATTATGAATTGCCTTTGCCCAGTTAAGATAAATTGCTTCATCATTAAAAATAGGAAAAACTCCGAGGTTCAAAAAACGCAGGAGAATGAAACAAAAAAAGATTAAAATGAATAAAACTAAAAAATTTTTATTTGAAGACATAAATTCAATTATACGAAACTTATAAACCTTTAAAATCTATATTTAATTATTGCTAAAATTGCCTTTATCCCGTCAATCCATTTGATTTTTTTGCCTTCGGCGTAAGTTCGGCTTTGATAAGAAATTGGCAGTTCTAAAATTTTATGGCCCTGGCGCAAAAATTTGGCCGTCATTTCAAGCTCCATTTCAAAACCATTTGATTCCAACTTTAGATTTTGAATAATTAATTTTTTAAAAATTTTATAGCAAGTCCAAGGGTCGGTAATTTTCTTGCCGTAAAAAAGAAAAAATAAAGAGGCAATCAAGCGATTACCCCAATAAAATATTTTATATCTTGCTTTTTGCTTGATTAGAAAACGAGAACCGTAAACTATGTCCGCTTGTCCTTCTAAAATCGGCTGGATGAGTTTCGGCAAGTCTTGCGGATTATATTCCAAGTCCGCATCCTGAACAATAATTATCTCGCCTCTCGCCTCTTGAAATCCGCGTCTCAACGCCGCTCCCTTGCCTTGATTTTGTTTTTGAAATAAAATTTTAATTCTAGATTCTATCCGCCAGCTGGCGGACCAAATTCCAGATTCTAGCAATTGGGTGGTACCGTCTGTAGAACAATCATCAACAATAATAATTTCATAATCACAGCCAAAATTCACCGCCTCAAGGCGTTTTAAAATTTCTAAAACCGTTTTCTTCTCATTGTAAACCGGAATAAGAATGGATAACTTCATATTTTTATTTGGGGACAGTCCCCATTTTCCCTTATGTAAAAACTCTTTATTTATGCTAATCTGAGAACAATTTTTTAAATTTAGCACGATTTTAATTTATTTAAATAAATTTTTCATTTTTAATAAATTTTAATCTTTTGGGTTGCTGTAATTCTACCTCAATAAATTTTAAATAATTTTGACAAAGTCTTTCTAATGAAGTTTCACCTGATATTTCAGCACCAAATCCTAAAAATCGTTGCCAATCTGTTAAACTATCGTCACAATTTTTTTGAAAATAAACTTGATAACTGCTCCAATGATAATCTTGAGGATATTTAACTAATGCTGCCCTTACGGCGTTGAGGTCAATATAAGCGCCTACTGCCCAAAAATAAAATTCTTCGTTAATTAGCGAGCTATAAAATCTATCTTGAAATAAATGGCCAGTCCTTTTATATCTGTGATTAAAATATCCGGCATAACAAGTGTTAATATAATGCATAATTGTAGAAATTGGGGTTTTGTCTATTTCTACAAAAAGATGAATATGATTTGGAAGTAAATTATAAGAATATAAATAAAAACTGAATTTCTCTTTTACTAATTTTAAAATCTTTAAAAATTTTTTGTAATCTTGGGGGGACCTAAAAATACGTCGCTGATTAATTCCGCGACAAACGATATGATATAATTCACCCGGGGTATTGATTTCTCCTCTTGTTTTTCTGGGCATAGATAATTTTGATCAAAATTATGCTAATTTTTTAAATTTAACTTAAAATATAGCATTAATGAGAGTTTTTAAAAGACCATTTTAGGGGACTGTCCCCAATTTATTTTATAACAATACCGCGATTAATCAATGGCTAAAAATATGAATTATTTCTCGGTTTTTAGAACTAATTTTCCGTTTTTATCAATAAAAATAATGTCGCCATTTTGATCTGTTCTCAATGTTTTTGCGCCGACTTCTTCTAAATTCGTTAAAACCCGCAAACTGGGATGACCGAATTTATTATTTTGGCCGACTGAAATAACGCCGTAAATCGGGCTGATTTTTTCTAAAAAATTTAAATCTGAAGAATATTTTGAACCGTGATGGCCAATTTTTAAAACTTGCGACTGCAAATCATAATTATTATCCAATAATATTTTTTCTATTTCACTGGTGGCGTCACCGGTAAAAAGAATTTTATTTTGATTATTCACCAGCTTAAAAACCAAAGAATTAGGATTGTTGTCGTCTTTATTGAATTGGCCGGCCAATTCTTGAATCGGCCACAAAAAATCCAAATAAATTTTATCATTCAGCCAAATTTTTCGCTGTTCTGAAACAATAACAGGCGTAATATTTTTTTCTTGAATTAACTTTTTCCATTCAAAATAAAGCGAATCTGTTTCTTCGGTATTGTTGGTTACAATCTGATCAACCGGCCAGCGATGCAAAACTTCAACCAAACCGATAAGATGATCTGGATCGGGATGAGTTAAAATTATTAAATCAATTTTTCGGCGAGTAATGGGAATATATTTATCCAATTTATAAATAACGTTTTTATTCGGCCCGCCGTCTATTAAAATATTTTTTCCTTCCGGCGTTTGGATCAAGGCCGAGTCGCCCTGCCCAACATCAAAGAAAACAACTCTTAAAGAATTAAAATTATTCTGAGTCAAAATCAGCCAATAGCCCAAAATAACCAGATTAATCAATAAAAGTCCGGCAACTGAAAAAATGATTATTTTAAGAATTTTTGGATTGAATTTTTGAGGCATAAATTAACCATCCAATAATAAAAAAATATAAAATTAAAGCGGCAATCAAAGGAAAATTGACAATAATGGGCGAAAAATAAAAAATCTTAGCGATAATTTTCACCGTTAAAATCAAGAATGTCAGACCGAGCCAAATCGGCCAAAATAAAATTTTCGCCAAGAAAACAGAAATTGTTCCGAATAAAATAAAAAATATTCCCAAAAACATTAAAACCGGAATAATGGGCAAGATTAAAATATTAGCCAAAGGCGCGGCCAGCGACAAAGCGCCGAAATAATATAAAATCAAAGGAAAGACAAAAATCTGGGCGCTGAGAGTGGCTGATAAACAATCTTTAATCGGCAAATACCTGAAATTAGGTATTTTTTTAAAATACTGATTAAAAATCGGGGTAAAAAATATCAAACCTAAAATTGAGGCGAAAGATAATTGAAACCCGATATCTAAAGCCAAAAGTTTCGGATTGATCAAAAGCATAATCGCCGCAGCCAAAATAATAATTTTTAATCCTGATTGAGGACGGCCGATTTTTTGAGCAAAAAGAATACCCAAGCCCATAATCGCCGCTCGTACCGCCGCGGCCGGCGCACCGACTAAAATGACAAAAAATATAATCAACATCGCCGCCAGCCAGAAAGCTTTTTGGCGGCGAATCAGCAAAATGCTTACTATAAAAATCATTATCAATTGAGACAAAATCGCCACATGCAATCCGGAAACGGACAAAATATGAGTTGTGCCGGTTATGGAAAACCAATTTCTGACTTCCTGCGGAATTTGGCGCTGAAGCCCCAATAATAAAGCGGAGAAAACAGATCCTTGCGGTTCGGAAAAATTTTGGTCAATTAAATTTTTAATTTGATTTTTAAATGAAAATATTTTTTGATAGAAAAAATTGCCTTGGTTGTGATTTAAAATTTTTATATTCGGAAAATAACAAATTGAATAAACATTATTAACAATAGCGGAATTATTTTTAAATTCGCCTTCAAGCACGCTTTTAAGCTGACACTCAATTTCCACTGAATCACCGTATTGATAATTGGAATAGAGCGGCGCGTTAACTAAAATTTTACCATTATATTGATGATTATTTATTTTTATTTTACCGACAATCAGTTGAGTTTTATCCGTTTTAACATCCGGTTCATTAATAATTTGTCCCTCAAAAACAAGATTTGTGTTATTGTAAAAAGACACGTTATTTTCATCAATTTTAGGAAAACTGGAATTATAACGAACTATGCCTAAAATAAAAAAGATAATAAAAAATATAAAAGGCCAAATATTTTTAATTGGCCTTTTTAAAAAGCAAAAAAATAAAATTAATAAAAATACCGGCAAATAAACAAAAAATGGCAGATAGAAAAAAGAGGCTAATCCGATGCCCCCGATAAAAAATAACAAGCAATAAAAAACTATTCGCGAAACAGCCATATAACCCTCTTGAAAAAGAAAAATAAAATACCCAAGGCAATGCCGCCGCTATCCAACCAAAGATCTAAAAACGAAGGATCGCAGCAAATTCCTTCAGCTACATATTCATGGAAAATATTGAATATAAAAACGATTAATAATGCGTACCAAACGTTAAGCCGAAAAAAATATAAAAGAATAATGGTTAAAATAAAAAATCCGACAAAATGAAAAATATTTTCCGCGGCCGAATTTCCATCACAAGTAATAAATTCCTTTAAATTACTGATTGTTTGAGCAATGGGCGGAGATATCCAAAAAATAAAAAAGTTTTCAAAATTATATTTGATTCTTTCCAGGCCGAATTGAGTAATCGGTTTCATTGCTCCCCCGTCGGAAAAATAACTGTAACTGTAACCTTTATGCTGGCGGCAAACCGAATCATAATTTCCGACTACGAAAAAATCAACTAAAAATAAAAGGATCAATAAAATAAAAAATAATATTTTAAATCTCATTTTAGACATATTTTTATTCTACAGTCACGCTTTTCGCTAAATTTCTAGGTTTATCCACGTCGCAGCCTCTTAAAACTGCCATGTGATAAGCTAATAATTGAAGCGGGATAACGCTTAAAAGCGGAGTTAAAAATCCATTGGTTTTGGGAACGTAAATGACATTTTCCGCCATTTTCTTGATTTCTTCGTTCCCTTCGGTGGCAATGGCGATAATATTTCCTCCCCGAGCCCTCACTTCTTCAATATTACTGACGACTTTTTGATAAATAATATCCTCAGTGTCAGTGGCGATAACCACTACCGGCATATTTTTATCAATCAAAGCGATTGGTCCATGTTTCATTTCCGCGGCTGGATAACCTTCGGCGTGAATATAAGAAATTTCTTTCAGCTTCAAAGCGCCTTCCAAAGCGGTCGGGAAATTATAACCGCGGCCCAAATAAAGAAAATTATTGAATTTGTAATATTTTCTGGCGATTTTTTTAATTTCTTCGTTTTTATCAAGAATTATTTTTATTTTTTCCGGAATCTCGCTGATCGCTTTGATTCTTGATTTGATTTCTTTATCTATTATTTTATTCCTGTTTATCCCCAAGAGCAATGCCAATTCCGCCAAGACCGTAACTTGGGAAGTAAAAGCTTTGGTTGAAGCAACGCCGATTTCCGGTCCGGCGTGCAAATAAATTCCAGCATCGGTTTCTCGGGCGATTGTTGAACCGACCGTATTAACGATTCCGAATACTTTACCGCCGGCTTTTTTTATTTTCCGAAGCGATTCCAAAGTATCAGCTGTTTCTCCGGATTGAGAAATTACAAAATAAGCCGTTTCATTGTTAATGGGTACATTTTTATATCTGAATTCCGAAGCATATTCAATTTCAGCCGGCAAAGAGGCTAAGTGTTCAAATAAATATTCGCCGATCATTCCGGCATGCCAAGAAGTTCCGCAAGCCAAAAATACCACTCTCTTTACGTTAGTTAAAAAATCCAGCCAATCCGCAATACCACCCAATTGAATTTTATTTTCATCCATCAGGACTCGGCCGCGAATGGCATTTTTAACAGTCTCCGGCTGCTCAAAAATTTCTTTAAGCATGAAGTGCTCAAAACCGCTTTTTTCTATTTGTGATAAATCACAAGAAACTTCGTCCGCTTTTTTCTGAATCGGCTGATTATCAACCGTGGTGACTTGATAACCATCTCTGGTTAAAACAGCGATTTCGCCGTCAGCCAAATAAATTACTTTGCGAGTATATTCAACAACCGCTGCCGGATCCGAAGCCACCAAATATTCTCCATCTCCCATTAAACCGATAATTAAAGGGCTGCCCATTTTCGCCACAACCAGTTTATCCGGTTCGCGGGAAGAAATAATGGCCAGGCCATAAGCGCCGTCAACCAAACTTAAAGCTTTTTGCGTCGCGGTTAATAAATCTTTTTGATAATATTCTTCAATCAGATGAGCAATTACTTCAGTGTCGGTTTCTGAATAAAAATTATGGCCGCGCTGTTCCAGCCATTTTTTTAAAGTTCGATAATTTTCAATAATGCCGTTATGAACTAAAAATATTTCTTTTTTGCAATCAAAATGCGGATGAGCGTTAATTTCATTCGGTTCGCCATGAGTCGCCCAGCGAGTATGGGCAATCACCAAATTACTGGACAATTGTTCTTGTCCGATTTTTTCTTCCAAGGCCTTGACCCTACCCTTAACTTTGATTGAATCAATTCCATTTTTTGTCAGCATTGCCAAACCGACTGAATCATATCCTCGATATTCCAATCTTTTAAGTCCTTGAATGGTGATTGGCACGCCATTTTTTAAACCAATATAACCTACAATTCCACACATAATAAATTAAAATTATTTTTTAAATTTTAAATAAGATTCAATTATTTCGTCCAGTTCGCCGTCTAAAATTTTTTGAGTATCCGATGTTTCATAACCGGTCCGCAAATCTTTAACCATCTTGTACGGATGAATGACATAAGAACGAATTTGATTTCCCCAAGACGCGGATTTGAATTCGCCGCGCAGCCGTTCTTTTTCTTCTTCTTGCTCGGCCTGATAATATCTGAAAAGTTTTGATTTTAAAATTTTAAGCGCTTTTTCCTTATTTTGAGATTGACTCCTTTCCGATTGGCAACTGACAGAAATTTTTGTCGGCAAATGAGTGATCCTGATGGCTGATTCTGTTTTTTGGACATTCTGCCCACCGTGCCCGGAAGCCAGAAAAGTATCCATTCTTAAATCATCAGGATTAATTTCAATTTCCACTTCTTCTATCTCCGGTAAAATTTCAATTAAAGCGAAAGAAGTGTGGCGCATTTTTTCCGCGTCAAAAGGAGAAATGCGCACCAATCGATGGACTCCCGCTTCGCCTTTTAAAAAACCGTAAGCATAATTTCCCTGAATTTCCAAAGTAACGCTTTTTATTCCCGCTTCAGTGCCGCGCGATTGGTCAATAATCGCCGCCTGCCAATTTTTTTTCTCAATAAATCTCAAATACATTCTCAAAAGCATTTCCGTCCAATCTTGAGCATCCACTCCGCCCGCGCCGGCAAAAATTGATAAAATTACGTTTTCCTTATCGTATTTTCCGCTGAAAAAAGTGGTTTTTTCCAAATTTTCCAATTCTTTTCTGATTAAACCCAATTGTTCTTTAATATCTTCTCTTAAATTTATTGATTGATCTTTTTCGTCTTCTTGAGCTATTTCTAAAAAATCGTTGACTGACTTTTCAATTTTCTCCCATGTTTCCGTTTCTTCTTTTAATTGACTGAATTCTCTCGATTTTTTTTCCGCCACTGCTCTGTTTTGCCAAAAATCCGGTTCAGCCATTTCAAATTCAATTTCCTTTATTTTTTGCTTTTTTTTATCAATGTCAAAGACAGTCTCGGACTTTTCCGAGCCTCTGCTTAAAATCTTTTAATTCAGCGATTAATTCCTGCATATTCTCATTATAAAGCATTATGTCAAAAAAACAATCCCTTAAAATTATCTATTTGACAAAAAATTAAAATTTACTTAAAATAACAATAGTTAGCTAAACAAAAAGTTTAGCCTAAAAAGGAGGATAAAATGAAAAATTTACTTTTAATTCTATTCTCGTGTGCACCAATTACGAGTATCATTGCCATATTATTTACTCCCCTTGGCGTCATTTCTATTGTCGCTCTTATCGTGACCTTTACCGCCACTCCTAATATCGGGATTATTATTACCGCTATTGCTGTTACTTTTGTCACCCTTGCTATTGTTGTTGCTGTTAATGGTACCAAGGAGCTCAAAATCAAAAAATGGGTAATATTTCTTTTAGTGCTCTTAGAAACAATAGCAATTTGGTGGGTGTTCTATTTATACGCCGTACATTTTTAAATTTTTCATTCAATTAAACAAAAAAGAGCTTCTGCTACATCAGAGCTCTTTTGAAATTAAAAATAAAAAGGCCTTGACAAAAACCAAAAAATGTGCTTTAATTATAGTGTACATAACAAGGCAATAAAATTTAACGAATAGCATCTTTAAAAATAGGGGGAGGGAAAATGAAGAAATTTATTAAAGAACAGCTGTTGTTTATGCTGATAATGGTTGTTAGTTTTTTGATTGCGGCTTGGCTGGGTAAAAAGACTTCTTCAGTCGGTTCAATCAAAGGTTACTTCGTTGCTACATTATGCACTCTAGCTATTGTTATCGCGTTTATTTGTAATGTTGTCAGCCCGTTCACTATTGAGCGCAGCCAGATTACCTCTAATGGAATTAGATTGAATCTAATTTCTATTATTATTGTCTTACTGATTCGAGTTGGACTAACAATCGGTGGATTTATTCTGGCCTTGGCGATTGTTTTCAATAAAAATATCTAAAAGAGCCTGCTGTATCGGGCTCTTTTAAAATTACTAAAATGTTATTAGTTGTTTGTTTTTTATCCTTTGCCCCATCAGAAGTTCATCAATGGGATTCTTGGTACAGAAAGTCCAAAAGCGAAGACTCCTTAACGGCTCTGGTTATTTTAAAGAGAAAGATTTTTGTTAAACTTCTAACGGGGTAAATATTCTTCCAATTTCACCTTCACTGTTTTTTCCGCGCCTTTGTGTAAAATTTTCAACCCAACTTCGTCTCCGGGTTTAAGATTTTGAATCGCCTTGCTTAAAGAATTATCTTCAGTAATTTTTACGCCATTAACTTCTAAAATAATATCTCCTTCTTCAATGCCCGCTTTATCGGCCGGCCCGCCGGGAATAATGGCCAATTCGGTCTGATCACTGCCGCGTAAAACCAAAGCCCCGTAATTTATTGATAAATTATTTTTCTTGGCTATTTCTTCATTAATCAAAACATATCTTACGCCCAAATACGGCCTGACAATCTTGCCGTATTTTTTGACGCTTTCAATCACTTGTTTAGCCTGATTGATCGGAATGGCAAAACCGATCATTTGCCCCTGGCTGTTAATGGCCGTATTAATTCCAATTACTTCGCCGTGAGTATTGATTAATGGTCCGCCCGAATTGCCAAGATTAATCGCCGCGTCGGTTTGAATTACATTTTCCAAAACTTCTGATAAACCTGCATTGTCGCCGGCCACCACTCGCCTGCCAACGCCGCTGATCACGCCTTTAGTAACTGTATTCCTGTATTCGCCTAGAGCATTACCAATAGCAATAACTGTTTGACCAATTTGAATTTTTTCAGAATCACCCAATTTAACTTCGGGCAAATCTTTTGTTTCAATTTTCAAAATGGCAATATCATTAAACGGATCTTGGGCTAAAATTTTCGCATCGTATTTTTTTCCGTCATTGGTGACAACCGTGTATTCCGCTGTTTCATCGCTGGCCACATGCTTGTTGGTCAAAATTAAACCGTCTTTGGAAGAAACAACAAACCCTGTTCCGCCGCCGACTTCTTGTTTTTGTTTTTGACTGCTATTGGGCGTTGGCGTAGGGGTGCTCTGTCCAAACCAGTCATTAAATAATTCATCAAAAGGACTGGCTGTATCGCCATAATAAACAGTCACGTATTTTGAAACAATAATATTAACCACGGCCGGGCTGGTTTTCTTAACCGCGGAAACAATATCGCTTTCTTCTTGATTGCCTAAAATAATCGGCGCAGTTGTATTGGTCAGATCTGTTTGATTTTGAGTTGGAACTTGAGATGAAGAATGAAGAATAGTGGGTGTAGAATAAGAAACAAATTTGGTCAGTGCGTAACTGCCGGCATAAAATCCGGTTACTGCCCCGGCAGCAGCGCCGATTAAAATACTTATCATGATTATTACCACTACCGGTCGGAGCGCCAAAGTAAAAGTTAAAAAAGGAGGTGATTTTTTTATTTCTCTCGGTTTTTCCGTCCAAATAACCTGCGCTTCGTCCGCGCCCTGAGAAACATCTGTCGGTTTATTATTATTTCTAAATATTTTTTTAAACATAAATTTTTAGATATTATTTAAAAAATAATTTTATTAATTTTAACTAATAATTATATTATAAACCATTATTTAAAAGGGTACAATCCCAAATATTATATTCTCGCTTCTACTTGAGAACAATACGGTCTTAGTTTTTTAACAGTTTCGTTAAACCACTTTTTGGAATAAGGTTTTATCAGCCCTGTCTTTTTATCTATTACGTCTTTCGGCTCAAATTGGTTCAAGGCGTATTTCTTGGCGCCTTTTATTTGTTCGGCTATTTTTAAAATATCTTCTTGATCTAATAAACCGGGCACAACCGTGGTTCTAAATTCATAATCAAGTTTTGAAGCAATGATCATTTTAATGCTTTTTTTGATATTTTCCAAATTAACCGATTTTTGAGAAAGCTGTTGATATTTTTTTGATTCAAGCGGCGCTTTAATATCCATAGCCGCATAATCAATTAATTTATTTTTTATCAAATATTCAAGCGCGGCCGGATTTGTCCCGTTTGTTTCAATTCCCACGCTTAACCCCAATTCTTTGATTTTTTTAATAAAACTTATTAAATCATTTTTAATTTTAGGCAATGCCAGCGGTTCTCCGCCGGTAATCACCACTCCTTCAATCATTTTTTTATTTTCTTCCAAATATCGCAAAATTTCTTTTTCATTAATATCCGGCAATTCTTGAGGATGTAAAACTAAAGTTCTATTATAACAAAAAGGGCAGCAAAAATTGCATCCTCCGACAAAAACGACCGTCGTAATTTTGCCCGGCCATTCAATAAAAGACTCTTTTTGCCAACCCTTGAATATCATAATAATGCTTTGTTTAAATCCAATCCGCCACTATTTAAAAGTTGGCGGATTGGAAATTTAAAATTAAAAATTTTGTTATAGAGTAATATCAAATTCTTGCCTGTCTTGATATTCTTCTTGTTTTCCTTTATTCCATTGCTGAACCGGCCGATAATAACCGACAACGCGGGAATAAACTTCGTTTTCTGCGCCGCATTGCGGACATTTAAATTGTTCACCGCTTAAATAGCCGTGATTCGGACAAATACTGAATGTCGGCGAGAGAGTAAAATACGGCAAACGGAAATTCTCAAAAACTTTTTTGATTATTTTTTTAACCACGGAAACATCACTGATTTTTTCTCCCAAAAAAGCGTGAAAAACCGTGCCGCCAGTATATTTTATTTGAAACTCATCTTGAAATTTCAAGGCTTCAAATAGTCCGCCTTGGTAATCAACCTGTAATTGAGTGGAATTTGTATAATACGGCGTTTCCTTGCCAGCGGTAATAATATCCGGATACATCGCCTTATCTTGTCTGGCTAAGCGATAGCTTGTCCCTTCAGCCGGCGTAGCTTCCAAATTATAAATATTACCAGTTTCATTTTGATAGGTCACCAATCTCTCGCGCATAAAATCCAAAACTTTTAAAGCGAATTCTCTGCCTGACTTTGAAATAATATTTTCACCCATAAAATTAAGAAGCATTTCATTCATGCCGATTAACCCAATGGTTGAAAAATGGTTGGCCCAATAATTGCCGCGCAGCTGTTTAATATTCCTCAGATAAAATTTAGAATAAGGATAAAGCCCTTTTTCAATCAATTCTTCCAATGTTTTTCTTTTGATTTCTAAACTCTCTCTGGCTAAATCCATTACATGACCGAGTTTTTCAAAAAATTCCTGATCACTTTTAGCCAAATAACCGATTCTTGGAAGATTAATCGTCACTACGCCGATAGAACCGGTAAGCGGAGCGGAACCGAAAAGCCCGCCGCCGCGATGATGGAGCGTTTTTGTTTCCAATCTGAGCCGGCAGCACATTGAACGAACATCTTCCGGATTTAAATCAGAATTAATAAAATTTGAAAAATAAGGTATGCCGAATTTCGCCGTCATTTCCCAAAGAGGTTTTAAAGCTGGATTTTCCCAATCAAAATTTTTAGTGATATTGTAAGTTGGAATCGGAAAAGTAAAAATTCTGGAATGAGCATCCCCTTCGCACATTACTTCGGCAAAAGCGCGATTAAACATATCCATTTCTTTCTGAAATTCGCCGTAAGTTTCTTTTTGAAGCTTGCCTCCGATAATTACCGGGGATTTAGCCAAGGCCTCGGGCGGCACTAAATCAATAGTTACATTTTCAAAAGGCGTCTGAAAACCGACTCTGGTGGGAACATTGCAATTAAATAAAAATTCCTGCATTGCTTGCTTGACTTGCGGATAAGTTAATTTGTCATATCTGATAAAAGGAGCAAGGAAAGTGTCAAAAGAAGAAAAAGCGACCGCACCGGCGCATTCTCCTTGAACAGTGTAAATAAAATTAACTATCTGTCCCAAGGCAGCCCTGAAATGTTTTGGCGGCTTTGAAGAAATTTTTCCAAAAACACCGGTAAAACCCTGTGATAGAAAATCGTAAAGATCCCAACCCATGCAATAAGGAGCCAAAATTCCCAAATTATGAAGATGAAAATCTCCACTTTTGACCGCATCGCGAATTTCCACCGGATAAATTTTATGCAGCCAATAATTTTTTGTAATGGTATTTGAAATATAATTATTCAAACCTTGAAGAGAATAACTCATATTGGCATTTTCTTTCACTTCCCAATCTTTTTCACCCAAATATTGATCAACCACTGCCACGTTCTCCATGGACAATGCCATATCCCTGATATTGCTATGCTGTTCGCGATATAAAATGTAAGCTTTAGCTTCTTTAACCAAGTCAGATAAAATTAAAACTTCTTCGACGATGTTTTGAATGTCTTCAACGCTTGGAATGACATCCTTAAAGCGCCGTCCAAGAATTTTAACCACCTTGGCGGATAATTTTTTTGATATGTTCCCGTTTTTCGCGGAAACAGCCGTAATGGCTTTGAAAATTGCGTTTTCAATTCGACCTTGATCAAATGGCACCAGTTGGCCATTTCTTTTTTTAATCTTGGTTAAAGGAGCGATTTTTTTCATAGACTTAATTTAATTATATTAAAGATTTAATTTGTTTAAAAACTTCGGGTAAAAGCGGAGATAAAATATGGCTGAATTTTACCATAATCGGGGCAATATTTGAAGAGGTTAAAATTCCTACCCACCAATTTCCCAAAGGAAATTTGCTTAAGAAATCCAAGCCCAAACCAATTTTCAATCCTCCTTCTACTAATCCCAGAATTCCTCCGCCCAAATGATTGCTGGATTTCAAAAACGGAATAAGAGACAATAAATCAAAAATTTTATTAATAATCTTAAAAATAAAAATAATCAATAATCGGGCGATAATAAAAATCAAAATAAAAGCGATAAGTCTGGAAATATTTTGATTATGAATTATTGAAACTAAAAAATTTGAAGCAATTATATCATACCAACGAGTGGCAAAAGTTACTCCTAAAATTAAACTGATAATTCCGCCCAAGCTGGTAACTAAACCCTGCCAAAAATTAAACCAAATAAAACCGAAAAGAATCAATAATAAAATTAAATCAAAAAATGTCATAAATTTTAAAATTAATTAATTATTCAATGCTTTCAATCTTTGGAAATAAAACTTTCCCTTGGCTAACCTTCTCAAATTTTCCTTCGCCGAATTTTTTTATTTCTGAAAGATTTTTTTTATGTTCTTGGCTTAAAATCCCCAATGATTCTAAAATTAAATTGCTTTTATCGGGCATAAACGGCCATGTTAAGCATGACAAGTGGCGCAAAGATTCAAGAAGATTATACAGTACATTTTTTAATTTGTCTGGATCGGTTTTAGACAATTTCCACGGTTCTTCCTGATTAATATATTTATCGCAGAAAAAAATCAAATCATTGATTTGCGCAATGGCTGTTTCAAAATGCAATCCATCCAAGGCTTTTTCGTATTTTTGCCAAACCGAATCAATTTTTTCTTTAAATTCAATATTAAGAATTTTGGAAGGAACAAATTCTGAACCGTCTTGGGCTAAAGTTAAAACGCGCCTGACTAAATTGCCCAAACCGTTTGATAAATCGGAATTATATTTATCGTAAAGCCGGGACTCTGAAAGATCTCCGTCTTGACCAAAAGGAAACAGAGAAAGCAATAACCATCTTAAAGAATCAGCGCCATAAGTTACGGCTAATTCTTCCGGATTAACGCCCGTGCCTAAAGATTTGGACATTTTTTGGCCATTAACGGTAAAAAATCCATGAGCAAAAAGTTTTTTTGGCAAAGGCAATTCCAGAGCTAAAAGAAGCGCCGGCCACATTACGGCATGAAAACGTAAAATATCTTTGCCGATCAGTTGCACTTCGGGTGGCCAAAATTTGGGCAATTTTTTAACATCTCCATCCCAATCAATGCCTGATAAATAATTAAATAATGCGTCAACCCAGACGTAAATAGTTTGCTCTTTATTTAATGGGAATTCAATGCCCCATTTTACCTTTTTTCTGGAAACAGCCAAGTCTTCCAATTTTTCCGATTTTAAAAAACCTAAAATTTCATTTTTTCTTTCTTCCGGCTCAATTAAAAATTCGTTGCTGGAAATTAATTTTAATAAAATATCCTGAAAAGCCGATAATTTAAAAAAGTAACAATCTTCTAAAAGTGTTACTAATTCATGATGATGAAATGGGCACTTGCCGTCAACCAATTCTTTGGGCGTATAATATCTTTCGCAATCTATGCAATAAAGTCCTTGATAAGTTCCGGTATAAATTAATTTTTTTTCAAATAATTGCTCCAAAACTTTTACCACTGTTTTTTCGTGTTTCGGATCGGTGGTTCTGATAAAATTATCATGAGAAATTTTTAAAATATCCCAAACTTCTTCATATTTAGCGGAATTTTCATCGCACCATTCTTTCGGAGTTTTGTGATTGGCTTCGGCGGAGATAGCTATTTTTTCACCGTGTTCATCAGTGCCGGTCAAGAAAAAAACTTGATCGCCTTTCATTCGATGAAATCGAGCCAAAACATCAGCGGCAATCGTCGTGTATGCTCCCCCGACATGAGGTTTTTCATTAACGTAATAAATAGGAGTGGTGATATAAAATTTATTATTCATATTTAATTGTTTTTACAATTTTAATAAATCTTAAAAATTAAAAAATTATTTTTTAGCTCTGACCACGACCACAAATTCTCCTTTGATTTCATTTTTAGGTATATTATTTATTATATTTTCAGCCGTTCCTCGATAAACGCTTTCAAATTTTTTCGTTAATTCTCTGGCAACCATTATTTCTCTATCTTTAAAATCTTCTAAATTCGCCAATTCATTCAAGGCTTTTAATATCCGATAAGGCGATTCGTAAAAAGCAAGGGTATATTTAAATTCAGCTGCTTGTTCAAAAAATGTTTTCCTGCCCTTTTTATGAGGAGGAAAACCTAAAAAAATAAATTTATCGGTTTCAAAGCCGGAAATACTTAAAGCCGAAATAACAGCCGCTGGTCCGGGAATGGAAATAATTTTTAAATTCGGCAACTGCGCAATTAAATGACTGATCAATTTATTTCCCGGATCGGAAATACCGGGCGTGCCGGCGTCGCAAATCAAAGCCAAATTTTTACCTTGCTGAAGCAATTCAGAAATATAATCCATTTTAGATAATTTGGAATGCTGATGATAGCTGACGGTTGGAGTTTTTATTTGATAATGATCTAAAAAAATTCGGCTGTGGCGAGTATCTTCGCAAAGTATAAAATCCGCTTCTTTCAATATTTCCAGCGCTCTCAAACTGATATCTTTAAGATTTCCAATAGGAGTAGCAACAATATATAGCATAAATTTATTTAGTCGGTAAACTAAACGGCGGTTCTCCGCGCTTACTGCCGGTTTTCTTAACCAAAGGAACCCTTGAAGCAATAACCGGAAAATGATAAAGCGTCGCCAATTCTTCAATATTTAAAATATCTTTTTTGCTTGCCGGTGAAATAGTCAAAAATTCCAAAAACTTTTTCCAATCTTTTTGAAATTGCGATTCAATTTTCCAATTGCCTCCTCTTTTCTTATAAGCGGCCATAATCGCCGTTTGCTTGGGACTGGAAGACTTGCTGGTTTCATACATATTAATAAGTGTTTTCGCGGTTTTATCCGGCATTAATCCGTTCATGTCCAAAGTATTAACCGTATTTAAAGCTCCCAAAACGCCGATTATTCCTCTGGATTTATTAAAAACTTCTTTTTCCGCAATATAAATTATTCTTATTTTTGTTTCAAAAGAAATTTTAGAAGCTTTATTTTGAATCGCTTCAATAATTTTTCTTTCTCCCGGAGAAACAGTTTTTTGTTTTTCCGGCGTAGCCGAACCTGGAGTCGGAGGCGTCATAATAGTCGCGGCTTGTAAAAATTCTAGCGGCAGATTAACCAACTGTTCGGAAATTGTTTTTTGCGTTTTAACTTTTTCACCCATTAATTTTTTAATCACTGTTTCTGATTCTTTTTTAGTTCCCTTGGCGGAAACTTTAATGATAATTTGTATCCAAACTTGTTCGCCATCTTGCAGTTTTCCTAAAATTTCCAGCATATCAACCATCGGATCTTTCAACTCGCCGGTCATAGTGTGTTCAAAATTCGTATAAGTCCTGATCGGGTAAGCATTTTTATTGTAAAGAGTAAAATCAGCTCCCCATAAATCATATTTGTCATTCGGAAATTTATCAGGCATTTCTTTAGTATAGTCTTCCACTTCCACGATTTCCGCGTCCGGATAAGACGCATAAATCGCCGCTTCGGCCAAATCGCGGAACTGAGACGCGATTCTGATAAGAAATTGAATATGAGAGGCTACGCTGATAATTTCCACGGAAATGGGAAGTTCTGCCGGCCCGGTGCCTTTAGCGCCGGATAAATAAGCAAACATTCTTTCCACTGCCTCCGGCCCTTGTTCATTATTTCTCGGCACGTCAATGGCCAATAAAACATATTCTTGCTTGGCTGTATATTGATCTTGAAGACGCTTGGTATAAGCATGTATGGCAATCCTAAAAATCAACAATAAAAATAATAGCCCTAAAATAGCTAAAATAATCGTAGAAATCATCGGGAAAAGAGGATTAGTGATAATTGTTATTAACCATTCTGCATTGATAGTGATGTCCATATATTATATAATTTTAACATTATTATCCACAAAAGCAAGGTTTAAAAAGGAAGCGAGTCATTTTTGTAAAACACTAATTTAAATATCTAATTCCTAATTGACCTAATTCCTAATTAATGTCTAATGTCAAAATGTCCAATGACTAAAATTTTAGTTATTTGGTTATTGAGAAATTGGGATTTATTTAGAAATTAAAAATTAGAAATTAAAAATTTTAATTACAATCCTTCTTTGGATAGGGTCTCTAAAATATCTTTTTGTTTTCTGGTTAAAGATTTTGGAACCCTAATTTTAACCGTTACAATATGATCGCCGCGCCTGCCCGCCGAAGCTTTAGCAAAGGCGGGGCCGCGAGAATTCAAATGAGTAACTCCCCGTCCTTTTAAACGAATTTCCTGACCCGACGGCGTGCCGGGCATAATTTTCAATTTTACCATTCCGTCAATAGTTTCTACTTCAACTACTCCGCCCAAAATTGCCTGGGAAACGGAAATTTCTTTTTCGGAAAAAATATCATCGCCCTGGCGATTAAAACGAATATCTGAAATTACTTTAACTCTGACATATAAATCTCCTGCTCGGCCGCTTTTTTTGCCTGCTTCGCCTTGACCGGATAATCTGATTGTTTGCCCATTGCTGATTCCGGCAGGAATTTTTATTTTAATTTTTGAAAATTGTTTTGCTCTGCCTTCGCCTCGACAATGACTGCATTTTTTTTCCGCAATTTGCCCTTCGCCATGGCATGACGGACAAACTTCCGCGCTTTGGAAAGTTCCCAAAAATGTTGACTGAGTTTTGATTACTTGTCCTCGGCCATTGCAAGTTTTACAAGTGGAAAATTTACTGCCCGGTTCTAAACCGTTGCCGTTGCATTTTTCGCATTTAACATATTTTTCAAATTCAATATCTTTTTCAATGCCAAAAACAGATTCAAAAAAATTAACAGTTATTTCTATTTCAATATTTCGTCCTTGTTGCGTTTTTGATTGACGAGCTTGACCAAAGCCCCAACCTGAGGCTGGTCGTCCTTGGGACGAAAAAAAACTGTTGAAAATATCTCCCAAATCTCCAAAACCAAAATCTTCTCCGCCATAAGAATTTCCTCTTTCGCCTTGATTTTTCATCGCCTCGGCATAACTGGCAAAATCTCGAAAATTATCAAAACCGCTAAAACCGCCTTGGGTTTTGGCATTTTTAAAAGCCGAGCCGTATTCTTCATACAACTTTCTTTTTTCCGGATCAGAAAGAGTTTGATAAGCTTCGCTTATTTCCTTGAATTTTTCCGCATTACCCCCCGGTTTATCCGGATGATATTTCTGAGCCGCTTGGCGATAAGCTTTCTTTATCTCATCTTCCGAAGCGCCTTTGTCAACTCCTAATGTTTTATAATAATCATTTTCCATATTTTTTTAATTATATCATTTTTTTAAAAAAAGTAAATAGGGGGCCGAAAATATACGGACCCCTATTTTTAGGTATTTATTATTCTTTAATATATGGTGGACGGCCTACCAATAAATTTGCCATTTTTAATCCTACTAAGTTCCCTATGCTTAATTTTTCTGTAAAAATAGTAACAGAAGTAATCGCCGAAACTGCATAAGAGATAGCCTCTCCACTTTCATCATATATAAAACTTTCAATACTGAAACAAAAAAATACAATACCACCCGCTATAAAGGCAATCTTAATTAATTTCCAACCAATAGTTTTCTTGCTTATATTTTGGTTTCGCGCTATAAGAGATAAAATAAGACAGAAAAAACCACATACTAATGATACTAAACTTACTAACATTAATATCCTTAATATCCATAATATTAAATCAAACATTTTATCCTCCTTTGTAAAGAATCGCCCACGCATGATGAGTAATTATTTATATATTTTATAATATCACATTTTTCGATTTTTGTCAAGTATTAAAACAAAAAAGGTGGTCTAACAACCGCCTCTTTTGTTTTAATTTTTATTTTTCAATTACCGTGCCCTTGAATATTTTTTTGTCTAAAAAATTGGCTAAATTCTGGAGATCAGTCCCTTTTAAACAAGCTACTCTGAGACCTAATTTTTCGGCTAATTTACTGGCAATCGGATCAAAAGGCGCGTTCATGCCTGGTTTCCATTTTAAACCCACAATTTCCTTGCGAAAACGTTTCCAGCTTATTTGTTTAATCGGTTGAGCGTCGGCAAATTTCCGCGGGTCAGCAGTGTAAACATAATCAATATTGCTCAAATTTATTACCGTATCCGCTCCATAAACCTCGGCTAATTTTGTTGCCACGAAATCAGTGGATCTGCCCGGTTTCCAACCGCCGGACAAAATAATTTTTTTATTAAAAACAATTTTTTTGGTCGGATCAGTAATTATTTCCGGCATGGCTAAATCTCCAAAAATCATTTTTACCAATTGAGCATTAACTCTGGTCACGCTGATTCCCAGCCAATCCAAATTTGCCGATGAAACAGAAAAATCTTTTACCATTTCTTTATTAAGAATACGGCAAAGCGAACCGCCGCCGGTAACAATAATAAATTGTTCTCCTTTCCTAATTCTCGCTTCAATCAATTTTTTAAAACTTTTTAAAAAAAGAATGTCCGGTTGGCCATCTTTGTTGAGGATAATCGATCCTCCTAAACTCAAAATTATTTTTTTCATAAAAAATTAATAATTATCAAAATATAAAAGGCATTAAACCCTTTTTTGCCGGCGCTCGCTCGGAAAATAAAATAAAATTTTCTTTTCCCTCACTTGCTTGGCAATAAAAACGGGGGTGGAAGGAATCGAACCCTCATCAACGGTTTTGGAGACCGCTATTCTACCATTGAACGACACCCCCAAAGCTCTGGCGGGGCTTATTTTGCCATTGAATCAAACTATTATTTCGTTTCTTTGTGCAGAACGTGTTTTCGGCAAGAACGGCAATATTTTTTCAATTGAAGACGTTCTTTGATTGTCTTTTTATTCTTTTTAGAATAATAGTTTATCTTGTGGCACTCTGTACATTCTAATTTAATCAAATTTTCTTGAGACATATATTTAAATTAACAATTAAATAAATTAAAAAATATTTATAAGCCGTCCCTCGGGATCGGACCGAGAACCTACAGTTTACAAAACTGTTGCTCTACCATTGAGCTAGGACGGCAAAGTGGGTGGGGTAGGATTTGCACCTACGAAGACCGAAGCCAGCAG
>JBAZMD010000010.1:0-28077 GCA_041649955.1 Patescibacteria group bacterium
CGGGTTTATCATCAACTTAAAACCAGAATAGAGAAAAGTTTAATTTGAATATTTAGGTAATACATAATTCTGCCGCCGTGGTGGAACGGTATACACGACAGACTTAAAATCTGTTGAGCGCAAGCTCTTGTCGGTTCGAATCCGACCGGCGGTATTTATTTTTTTACAAACAGGCGGACGTAGCCGAACTGGTATAGGCGCATGGCTTAGGACCATGTGGGGTAACCCGTGTGGGTTCGAGTCCCACCGTCCGCATAATCAAGAAAATTTTAAGGAGTTATATCCTTTTTATTTATTTATATTTTTTTACTTATTATGCCGAAAATTTCTAAACGAGCGCAAATAATTCCTTACTCGCCAATGAGAAAATTTCTTCCTTATGCTGAAGCGGCTAAAAGAAAAGGGATTAAGATTTATCATTTAAATATCGGCCAGCCGGATTTAGAAATGCCTTCTTTGGTTTATCAAGAGATTCGAAATTTCAAAGAAAAAATTCTTCCTTATGGCCGATCTCAGGGGGAAATAGAATTTATTCAAGCTTGGCAAAAGTATTTTAAAAATTATCAGATTAATTTTTCTCAAGATGAAATTATAATTACTGCCGGCGGATCAGAAGCCATTATCTTTGCCATGACCGCAGTTTGCGATCCGGGCGAAGAAATTATTGTTTTTGAACCGCTTTATGCCAATTATAATGGTTTTGCTTGCTTGGCCGATGTTAAACTTAAACCAATAAGCTGTTCGGTCAAAAATGGTTTTAGATTGCCTAAAAAACAAGAAATAGAAAAGAAAATTTCCCCAAAAACCAAAGCTATTTTAATCTGTAATCCTAATAATCCTACCGGCACTGTTTATACGAAAACCGAAATTCAGATGCTGGTTGATTTGGCTAAAAAACATCATTTATTTATTCTTTCCGATGAGGTTTATCGGGAATTTATTTATACCAATCAAAAACATCAAAGCATCGCTTATTTCCCCAAAATAAAAAATCAAGCCATATTATTGGATTCGGTTTCCAAAAGATTTAATGCCTGCGGGGCCAGAATCGGCTGTCTTTGTTCTAAAAATAAGGAAATAAATGAAGCTGTTTTAAAATTTACTCAAGCCAGACTTTCGCCTCCTTATCTTGAACAAAAATTTCTTTTGCCTATTTTAAACAACTCCAAATTTTATTTGAAAAAAGTAGTCAACGAATATAAAAAAAGACGTGAAGTCATTATTGAAGTTTTATCAGAAATTCCAGGCGTGGAATTTAAAGAACCGGAAGGAGCTTTTTATATTATCGCCAAACTGCCGGTTGATGACGCGGATAAATTCGCCAAATGGCTTTTGACTGATTTTAATTATCAAAGAAAAACAATTATGATTGCTCCGGGTTCAGGATTTTACGCCACCGAAGGTTTAGGCAAAAAAGAAATCAGAATTGCCTGGATTTTAAATAGAAAAGATTTAGCCGCAGCCATGGATATTTTGAAAAGAGGACTGGAAGAATACAGAAAATTATTGAAATAGTTGATTAAAAAAACAAAAATTTACAAATTTTTTGTTTTTTTTATTATTTGACTTGACCCCGCACCTTTCGGCGATAATGCTTCGCATTTAAAAAATATCATCGCCGAAAGGTGCGGGGTTGACATTTTCTAAAAAATATGCTATTATTTTAATACTATTCAAAATATAAAATAATTCCTGATACAAGGAATTTATGAAAATTTGAATGTTAAAAAGGAGGAGACATGGAAAGAAAAGTTCTTTGGGCAGAGCTTCAATCCGAATTAAGTGATGTCGGGTTGAACATTTTGGTAGGATTACCTGAGGAAGGAAATTCGTGGCAAGGCGAGATTGATGGCAAGCCATTTTTAATGACAATTTCTCCCAAAAACGAGAAGGATGGATTCAGGGATTTCATGATTATATCTCTTCCCCTGCAGGAAGATGAAAAAATAGTCCCGTTTCTTTCAAAGTTTATGGGTTACAAACCATTTTGTAAGTATCTGCGCAAAGGGATAGAGAGTTTTATCACTTATGAATGGGATAAAAAAAGTCCCAATGATCGACTTAAGGAGTTAAGAGAAGATACTGATGTTGATAATTTACGAATATCAGAAGAAGGGTTTCAAACTCCTCAAGCTCAGAGTATGGAAATGTTCTTTCAACAAATCACTCCCGAGATTGTGAAGAAATGGGAAGAAGTTGTTCAAAAGAATGCAAAGGCTGAATGGAATTACAACCAGATTTGCGATGTTCTACCTTTTGTTAAAAAGGTAATGCCTCGGATAGGTCAGAATCAAAGCTTATTCGGTTTAAGCATTATTTCTTTGGATTGTAAACCCCAGAATATGGAAGAGATTATTCAGTATGGGTTAGAACCTCTTTTGGCAGCTGATATTTTAACAAAAGAAGAGGTTAAGCAAGTAGTTAATTGGTATCTGCAAGAAGCTCATAATTCGGGACATTTTCAGAAGAAATTTGAGATAGGAGAAGTAAAATATAGGCTCGTTACCGATTCCCATAACGGCTATCTTGACTTTAACTTACAGGTGTTGAAGTAAAAAAATTTTAATAATAAAGGAGCTTAATTGTAAAATAATTCACAATTAAGCTCCTCTTTTTTTACTTGACATTTTTGAAAAATATGCTATTATTTAAATACTATCTGAAATCTCAAGATAGTTCTTAATTAAGGAGGAGTTTGTACCTTAAAATAAAATCAGAAGGAGGAGAAAATGGAAGAAAAAAGTGGGATTGTAGCGTTTGCATTCGGAACGCCGTTTACTATAAGTTCTAATAAGGAAATTTCTCGCATCGCCTCACAGAAGGCGCTTGAGCTAGAAGTTCCAGTGTTTACTCAACTCGATATTCGCGTTGAGCCGGAAGTTCATGTGGAATATATTGGTGGAGAATTTAATGATCCTCCGCCAACCTTGCGAATTGCACGAGCAGCCGTAAAATGGGCAAAAGAAAAGGAAATTAAAAATCTTTTGATTGTAGCTGCTAAACCGCATTTATGGCGTTGCAAAAGAGATCTTGTGCAGGCAATTTTGGAAGCCGAAGCAAAGATAGAAGTTTGGGTTTGCGATGAAGAAATTAATTCATATCCGGAAGATTCCTGGTTTTGTCCTGATTCCACTCAAGAACGAGTCCGGTCCCGCAAATTGTGGAACAAAAGAGAGAGAATTCTTAATTTTTTACCTTTCTTCCTTTATAAATTAGTTGCGAAGTAAATTAATCGAGCCCCCTGTGGTTTTACCACTCGGGGCTCATTTTTTTAAATTTTGAACTTGACATTTTATAAAAATATGCTTAAATAATAATAGTTATTTTGAAAATAAAATATACCCACGCAGCAAATCCGAATAAAGTTTTTCAAAAATAAAAAGTCATTTGGCGCAATACACGCCTTCGGCTTTATCTATTTTTAGAAGTAGTTTATTAATGGATTTGTGCGGGGTGCTCCAATTTATTGCGAAATTTTTAAAATAAAAAATTTCGACAAATTGGGCAAAAGGAGGAAGAGATGAAAAAAGAAGCACAATCTGTTATTGCAGTATCAGCCAGTGAATTTGGAAAGTTTGGGTGCCCTCATTGCGGATATCGTTCCGGAAGTATACGAATTTCAGTTGGCGGATCCGCTGCTTGGAAATGCGGAAGTGAAGAATGCGAAAAAATTTGCTGCATTCTCGCAGATGGCGTAACGGAGTCATCCTTTGGTTTCGGTGAAAAAGGATATAGTTCAAAACTTCAGCCGCATCCTCGTCGCGGGATTCCGAGTCATGGGCGATCAGACAAGAAACCGGAAGGCGGGGGAGAATTTTTTCATTCTCGCGGAATCGGTTTGGATAATTGCAATTGTTTTATTTGCGGAACACATGATCGTACTGGGAAAGGCCATACCGTACTCCATAATATTGCGGCATTTGTGCAATGTAAGGTAGCGGGCGAGCGCATAGTTGCCATGTTTTCAAAAGGTGTAAGGCTTGATTATCGGGAAGAAGAGCCGGACCGCGTGCAGGTTAAAATCGGCGCGTGCGATAAACACCTTGTCAATCTTCAGAAACTCGATGGACTAGCAAAAGATGGTATTATCACTGTTGAGAAAATTCAGGAAGCAATGAATTAAAATTTAAAAACAAAAAGCGGAAAAAAAATTTTCCGCTTTTTTATTTATCCAAAAACAGTTGCTATTTTTTCTGGAAATCTTCAATGGCTAATTTTAAGGCTTGTTCGGCCAAAAATGTGCAATGATTTTTATTGGCCGGAACTTGTCCCAAAACATCCAATATTTTTTTATGAGAGATTTCCAATGCTTCTTCAATTGTTTTGCCGATAATCAATTCGGTTAGAACCGAAGTGGAAGCAACCGCGGCCGCGCAGCCGTAAGTTTGGAATTTGGCTTCAATGATTTTATTGTCTTTTACTCTAATATATAAATCCATCACGTCGCCGCAAATTGGATTGCCGACATGGCCAAGGCCGTCGGGATTTTCCATTTTGCCGACATTTCGCGGATGGAGAAAATGATCTATTAATTGAGGATTTTGTTCAAACATATATTTAGCTTATTAGGAATTAGCTTATTAGCTTTTTAGTTAAACGACTTTTAATGGAGAAATTTTTCTTAATCTTTCAACAATGGGAAGTAAATTTTTAACTGTCAAATCTATTTCGCCTTTGCGCGTAAAACGCCCCAAGGTAAAACGAAGCGAACCGTGAGCTATTTCCGGTTCCAAGCCCAAGGCCATCATAACATGAGAAGGTTTTAAAATATTTGAAGAACAAGCCGAACCGGTGGAGCAGGCGATTCCTTTTAAATCCAAGGAAACCAGCATTGCTTCGCCCTCAATGCCTTCAATGCTGACATTAACATTATTCGGCAAACGTTTCACGGAATGGCCGTTGAGTCGGCTGTTTTTTATTTTACTCAAAAGTTGATTAATCAAATCATCGCGCAAACCCGTTAAATATTTAATTTCTTTTTCCAGATTTTCTTTTGCCAATTCGGCTGCTTTTCCAAAACCGACGATTGAAGGCACATTTTCCGTGGAAGCGCGAAGATTATTTTCCTGTTCGCCGCCGTGCATAAACGGTTTTATTTTAACGCCTTTTTTGAGATATAGAGCGCCAATGCCTTTTGGACCGTAAAGTTTATGAGCTGACATTGATAATAAATCAACTCCCAATTCATTAACATTAATCGGCAAATGGCCGGCAGTTTGAACCGCGTCAGTGTGGAAATATGGATAAGATTTATTATTTTTTTGTTTAAATTCTGAAATTATTTTTCCGATTTCTTCAATGGGCTGAATCGTTCCCATTTCATTATTGGCGTGCATAATGGAAACTAAAATTGTTTGCAAAGTCAGATTTTTTTTGACATCTTCCGGATCAACCAAGCCGTCTTTATCAACCGGCAAATAAATCACTTTGCATCCCAAAGATTCCAAAAATTTGCAAGGTTCCAAAATGGCATGATGTTCAATAGAAGAGGTGATAATTTGATATTCTCCGCGAGGGAATTGGTAAAAAATTCCTTTGAGGGCGAAATTATTTGATTCTGTGCCGCCGCTGGTAAAAATAATTTCTTCGGGTTTGGCGGAAATTAATTGAGCCACTTTTTGGCGCGCTTGTTCAATCGCATTTTTGGCTTGAATGCCTTCATAGTGCAAACTTGAAGGATTGCCAAAAACATTCCTTAAATAAGGAGCCATTGTCTTTAAAACCCTCGGGTCTATCGGCGTAGTCGCCGCGTAATCAAGATAAATGCGTTTCATAATTTATTTTTTATACAACATAATATAGCATATTTTCCTAAAAAAATAAAGGGGCGGAATAATCTCCGCCCTCAATATATTTTGTTCATTAGTTGAGTAGGGCAAATATAATTTTACCCCATAGTTCCATCATTCTAAACCAAATGTAGAATATTAAGCTTATTAAACATATAATAAAAGCAATTAAATATCCTACCAATAGAAGTGGCCAAATCAAAAACATCAATTTATCATAATAGAGTGTAGAAGCAGCAAGCCGACCAAGATGGTAATTGCGTTCAAATCTTTCTTGATAACTGTATTCAGAATGCCTGTTAGACCATAAATCATCTATAATTGTGATACTTCCACCTAGAAAACAAAAGACGCATTCTATCTTTGAGGCAAGCCATAAATAAATTTGAACTACGCCTATGGTTGCCAAAATAAACAAAATTAAAAGAACTATCCAAGATATCGTAAGAATTATCATTTTATCCCCCTTTTAGCTGAAATTTATTATTCAGCTATTATTAGTTAAGCACATTTTTTGATTTTCGTCAACCCCTAAATCTTTTTGGCAGGCTGTTTTAAAACAAAGCTTTTTGATTTATTAATTTTTTTTGAAAAGTTTTTATAATTTGAGATTCTTTGCCGAAAACGCTGATTTTTCCAAAAACTCCATCGTAGCCGGCTTCTTTGGTTACTTCTCCTTTTCTCATTTTAATAATCGCTTGGGCGAGCAGGGGAGTAGAAATGTCAGTTAATTCTTTCTCGCTTAAATTCAATAAAACATTAAATTCTCCACGGCCTTTCTCGGTCAAATTTTGATATTCCAATTCCACGCTTTTTAATTTTTCTATTTTTTTAACTTCGTGAATAATTTCAGTTAAAGGAATCAAGCTTTTAAAATCCGGCGCGTCTTTTGGTTTAATCGCTTCTTTTCGGTCAGCTAAAGCGGCTACTCGATAAGCCACGCCGATCGTCATTGGCCGCCTGCATTTTGGGCAAAGCCCGCCGGCCTTTTTTGTTTCGGTTGGCGTCATTCTGATTTTGCAATCGCGATGGCCGTCAAAATGATATTTGCCTTCTTCTGGGAAAAATTCAATGGTGCTTATTAACGCGGACTTACACTGACTTGACGCGGACTTACGCGGAATGGCGCGATTTTTTATTCCTTCAATAATATCGGAATAGTTAGGTTCTTGACTGAATTCAAAAACATTGGCTTCGCGGCCCAATTTGGAAGGCGAATGGGCGTCAGAATTGGAAATTAAAGTATACTTGTCCAAATACGACCATTGCCAATTCATTAACGGATCACTGGATAATCCGGTTTCCAAAGCATAAATATTAGGCGTCATTTCTTCAAAACATTCTTCAACTGAATCAAACCCGGACATTGAACCGAAAAGAGAAAACCAGGGAGTCCAAATATGAGCCGGGACGATAAAAATTTTCGGCGAAATATCCAATAAAATTTTAACCAGTTCTTTGGCGTCCAATCCCAAAATCGGCCGGCCGTCTGATTTTAAATTATATTTCTCTCCCAAATTTTGATTTATTTTTTCCGCTATTTCAAAATCAGGCGCAAAAATAACCAGATGAATCCGTCTGGTTTTATTATTTTTTTTGTAAATGCAAGAAATTTCAGTTGTTAAAATAAAATTGGTTGTTGAATTTTTGTTTGGGAGTTTATAAAGGCCTTCTTGAGCCGGAATCAGTTGTTCTCTCAGTTCGGAAAACCATTTTGGATGAGTAAAATCGCCCGTGCCTAAAATTTGAATGCCTTTGATTTTCGCCCATTGATCCAATTTTTCCACGCTAATATCGTGAGCCGTAGCCCGAGAATATTTACTGTGGATATGGAAATCGGCAATGTATTTCATATTATTTTTTTAGCGCCAAGGCAATAATTTTATCCAATAATTTTGTAAATGATATGCCGGCCGCGGCAGCTGATTTCGGCATCAAACTTTCCGATGTCAAGCCGGGGATAGTGTTGGTTTCCAAAACATAAAGTTGATTATTTCTTATCATCATATCAGTGCGGATAACGCCTCGCGCGCCTATAATACAATGCACTTTGACGGCTATTTCTTGCGCTTGCTTGGTTAATTCAGGGCCAATTTGGGCCGGACAGATTTCCTGGCTTTTGCCGGAATATTTTGCTTTGAGATCGAAAAATTTATTTTGCGGAATAATTTCAATCACCGGCAAGGCTGTTGGTTTTTCATTGCCAATGGTCGGCACACTTATTTCTTTTTTGCCCAAATATTCTTCAATCAAAATCAATTCATCAAATTTAAATGCGTTTTTAATGCTTTTTTCCAAATCATTTTTTGTCCAGGCAATATTAATGCCATAACTTGAGCCGGAAGTGTCTGGCTTGATTACGCAAGGCAGTTTTATTTTTTTGATAATTTCAGCACAAATCTTTTTTTTATTTTTTTGCCAATCGTTTTTCGCAATAGCTGAATATTTCGGCGTTTTGATTTTGTTAAATTGGAAAAGTTGGCGCGATTTCAGTTTGCTCATTGCCAGAGCCGAAGCAAGCGCGCCGGAAAAGGTATAGGGAATTTTTAAAATTTCAAGCAGCGACTGAATTTTTCCGTCTTCGCCGATTGGGCCGTGCAGGGCGATAAAAGCCAAATCAACTTTTTTTCTTAAATTAAAAAGTTGAGAAATGAATTTTAGGTCCGGATTGACTTCAATCTGATAAACTTGATATTTTTTCTTGTCCAAGTATTTTAAAATTGATTTGCCGGAAGCGAAAGAAATTTTCCGTTCAGCCGAAAGCCCGCCCATTAATAATGCGATTTTAATTTTTTTATTCATAGATATATAATAGCAAAAAGGGCCGGAAAAATCCAACCCTTTTTTGCTATAAATAATATCGTAAGAGACTTCTTGTTTTTAAAAAATACTGTGTTATAATATCAATGTATGAGTAAATTCAAGGAACAAAATATTATTGCCCCTGAAGATCTGGAAGAAGATAAAACAATGGATAGGACTTTGAGGCCGAGGAATTTAAAAGAATTTATCGGGCAAAAAAAGTTAAAAGATAATTTGAAGATTTTTGTTGAAGCGGCTAAACAGCGCGGCGAATCTTTGGATCACGTTTTATTTTACGGTCCGCCCGGTCTTGGCAAAACGACTTTATCTTATATTATCGCCAATGAAATGGGCGTTAATATTCGCATCACCTCCGGACCGACTATGGATAAGGTAGGCGACTTGGCGGCAATTTTGACAAATTTGGAAAATGGCGATATTTTATTTATTGACGAAATACACCGCTTGAGCAAGGTTATTGAAGAAGTTTTATATCCGGCCATGGAAGAATATGGTATTGATTTGGTGGTCGGCAAAGGGCCGATGGCCAGAAATTTGCGTTTGGATTTGCCGCGTTTTACTTTAATCGGCGCGACAACCCGGCCCAGCCTTCTTTCCGCGCCTTTAAGAGATCGTTTCGGCTTGACTCATCAATTGGATTTTTATCAAAATAAAGATATTGAAGAAATTATCAATCGTTCGGCTCGTATTTTAAAAATAGAAATAACACCTGAAACAGCCGAGGAAATTGCCAAAAGATCCCGTTTCACTCCGAGAGTGGCAAATCGTTTGTTGAAAAGAGTGAGAGATTTTGCTCAAGTTGACGGACAAAAAATTATTGAAAAAGATTTTGCCATTAAATCTTTGGGAATGCTGGAAATTGACGAATTGGGGCTTAATCAAATGGATCGAAAAATTTTAACCACCATAATTGATAAATTTGCCGGCGGTCCGGTCGGTTTGAAAACTTTGGCCATGGCTACTTCAGAAGACTTGGAATCAGTTGAAGAAATTTATGAACCATATTTAACCCAGCTTGGTTTTTTAAAAAGAACGCCGCGCGGCAGAATGGCAACAGAAGGAGCTTATAAGCATTTGGGATACAAAACAAAATTAATTTAAATTTTATAAAACAATGAAATTAATTTCTCAAAAAAAAGCGATTTTTCTCTTGATTATTATTTTCGTGGTTGCTTTCGTCGGCGGAATAGTTACCGGCAATCATTTTGTTTATTTAAAATTAGGCAAGTGGCAAGCGCCGCAGCCGATTTTTCAATCAGCCAGTCCGGATGCCAATCTTGATTATGATTTGTTTTGGCAGGTTTGGTCTATTTTGAAAGAACGTTATGTTGAGCAGCCGGTAACGGATAAAAATTTATTTTACGGTTCGCTTAAAGGATTAGTCAGCGGATTGGATGATCCTTATTCTAATTTTTTAGATCCGGAAACCGCAAAAAGATTTTTGGATGAAATGTCCGGTAATTTTGAAGGCATTGGCATTGAAATCGGAATCAAGGATAATCGCTTGACCGTGATTGCTCCCTTGCCCGACACGCCTGCTTTCAGGGCCGGAATGAGAACTGGCGATAAAATTTACGCCATTGATGATAAGGATACTTCTGGTATGGCGTTGGATGAAGCGGCTAATTTAATTCGCGGGAAAAAGGGAACTAAAGTTAAATTGCTTATTTGGCGAACAGGCGATTCAAGCGCTCAAGATTTGGAATTAATCAGAGATGTTATCAGTATTAAGACGGTTTCTTGGCAATTGGTCGGAAATAATATCGCTCTTTTAAAGGTTTCGCATTTTGACCAAGATACTTGGACTGATTTTCAAAATATCGCTCAAATTATTTTAAAAGCCAATCCTAAGGGCTTGATTCTTGATTTAAGAAACAATCCGGGCGGTTATTTGGATACATCAGTGGATATAGCCGGTTATTGGGTAAATAAAGACATAGTCGTGACAGCCAAAGATGCGAAAGGCGAGGTGACGGAATACCGGGCCAATGGCAGAGGAGAACTTAAAAATTTGCCGATAATTGTGCTCGTCAACGGCGGTTCGGCTTCAGCTTCGGAAATTTTAGCCGGCGCTTTGCAAGATTATAAATTAGCCACTCTTTTGGGAGAAAAAACTTTTGGCAAGGGTTCGGTTCAGGAATTGGAAAATTTTGCCGACGGATCAGCTTTGAAATTAACTGTTGCTCATTGGTATACGCCATTGGGTCGCTCAATTAATAAAGAGGGAATTACACCGGATATCAAAGTTGAATTAACTGAAGAAGATTACAAGCTTAATCGAGATCCGCAGCTTCAAAAAGCAATAGAAATTTTGGAAAAGAAGTAATTCTGAACCGCTAAATGGTTCAGGATTTAGTAAAAAAATAAAAAGGATTTTAAAAATCCTTTTTATTTTTTATAAAGAAATTATTATTTATTTCACGCTGACAATTTTTTTGCAGCGCAATTTGCCGGTAAAATCCGGTGATTTTTTTTGGCTAAAATAAATCGTTCCTTCTTTAATGGCGTAAAGAGTATAGTCAGATCCTTTTCTGACGCCAACTCCAGGATGAAATTTGGTACCGCGTTGGCGGACAATAATCATTCCGGGTTTTGTTTTTTGGCCATGAGACATTTTAACGCCCAATCTTTTTCCTTGTGAATCGCGGCCTAAAGCTGTAGAACCGCCTGCTTTCTTGTGTGACATAAGGTTAGAATTTAGAATTTGGAATCTAGAATTTAGAGTCTAGATTCTAAAATTAATTTATATTAATAATTATTATAACAATTCAAAAATTTGTGTCAACCCCCTCACCAAACGGCGATATTTTTTATCTTAGAGATTAATAAAATAACAAGCCTTAATTTTATATTAGAACTTTATATTAAAGATTTTTTTATTTGCGCCCAAAGGCGCTAATCGCCGTTCAGGTGAGGGGGTCAAGGTTATTTAAACGAGTAAGAGAGAACCCTAAAGTTCTCTCTTAATTTATTTCTATGTCGTTTCTCGCTTTTCCGCGACAACACCAATCATCATTAGGGTAATTACTGTTACCCAACACCATACTTGCATTGCCATTCGACCGGCATTAGATTCTCCAATCGGATCTTCTAAAAATCCCCAAATCATTACCCAAAACACTAGAAACGCTGCAAAAGCTAAACCTATTAAGTATTCTCTAATTTTTTCCACTCTTCCTCCCTTTTTATATTATATAGAGTAGCACATTTTTTATTTTTTGTCAAGTATTCCTTTTGATTTTTTTATTGATATTTTTTTACATCAACACCCAAATCTTTCGGGCCAAACCCCAATGGCAATAATTCATTGATAGTGCAAAGGACAATTTTGTCTTTTTTGGTAGTGGAAAGAATTATTTCCATATCTTTTTCCGCGATTTGGCTGGCCTCATAAAGCATTTGCCGGCATGATCCGCAAGGCGCACTTACTTCGGCAGTGTCAAAATTTTCACCTTTGCCGATAATAGCCAAAGCTTTTAATGCGCGCTTGCCCATGGCATTAGCTCTAGCCAATGCCGCGCGCTCTGCGCAAATAGTTAATCCGCCATAAGAAGCGCTTTCGTAGTTAGCGCCGGTAATTATTTCTTCATCAAAAGTAAGCAATGCCGCACCGACAGAAAAATGAGAATAAGGATTATAGGCATTTTTCATTACTTTTTCCGCTTCAGCTAAAAGATTTTTTTGAACAGGAGTTAAATCCTGATAATTTATATTTTTCATTTTTTCATTTTTATTTTTAGATAAGTTAATCATAATCAACTGTCAGAACTTGTCAATAATTTAAAATTAGTATATAATATCTTTCATGAGTCTTGATAAAGTTCTCCAAAATATTCAAAAAAGCAAATTCTGGAAAGATAAAAAAATCATATCTTTTATTTATTCAGGATTATTTTTAAATATAATCACTTGGCTGATTATATTGATTTTTCATGGCCGCAAAGGACAAATTTCTTTGCATTACAATATTTTATCCGGTGTGGATTCCATCGGCCATTGGTCAAAATTGCTTGAGATTCCTTTGGTCGGATTGGCAATATTGATTCTTAATTCATTTCTAATTTTTTATTTTTATCTTCGCCGAAAAACCAGCTTGATTTATTTTTTGCTCGCCGGTATTTTAGCTGTTCAAATTATTTTATTAATTTCAGTTTTATTAATCAGTAATTTATAAGGGGTATGTTATTTGAAGTTATTAAAATTTTTATTCTTTCAACTATTGCTTTTGTTTTGGCTTTTCTTTTAACGCCGTTATTAACTCGCTTTCTTTATAAATATAAATTGGGAAAGCAAATTCGCGATACGGAAAGCGCGCCGATTTATTCCGCTCTTCACGCCAAAAAATCAGGCACTCCAACCATGGGAGGATTATTGATTTGGGTGACTACCGCCATTTTAGCGGCTTTATTTTTTTATTTGTCAAAACTGCCCCATTTGGAAATTTTTAAAAGTTTGAATTTTTTATCCCGTCCTCAGACGCTTTTGCCATTAGGTGTTTTAATTGCTTCCGGACTGGTAGGCGCTTTTGATGATTATTTGAATGTCAAAAAAATCGGACCAAAAGGCGGCGGATTAAAAATGTATCACCGGATTCTTATTTATACTTTTATCGCCATTGTCGGAGCTTGGTGGTTTTATTCCAAATTGCAATGGGATATAGTGCATATTCCTTTTTTGGGAGATTTTAATATCGGTCTTTGGTATATTCCTCTGTTTATTTTTGTTATTATCGCCACTTCTTTTTCGGTCAATGAAACTGACGGCTTGGACGGTTTGGCAGGAGGTGTTTTATTGATTGCTTTTGCCGCTTACGGCATTATCGCTTTTGCTCAGGGAAGATTTGACTTGGCTTGTTTTTGCAGCGTGATTATCGGGACATTAATCGCTTTTCTTTGGTTTAACATTTATCCGGCTAGATTTATTATGGGCGATACCGGAGCAATGTCTTTGGGTGTAACTCTCGGCGTGATTGCCATGATTACTAATGAATTTATTCTTTTGCCGATTATCGGATTAATTTTGATTATTGAATCAATGTCAGTTATTGTTCAATTGATTTCCAAAAAAATTCGTCATAAAAAGATTTTTCTTTCCACGCCGATTCATCATCATTTTGAAGCCATCGGTTGGCCGGAAGCTCAAATCGTAATGCGGTTTTGGCTGATCAACGGAGTGGGCGCAATGCTCGGTTTAATTATCTTTTTAGCCGAAAAAATGTTTTAAAAAGTAAGGAGTTTTGTCTCCGACGTGGCGTCGGAGGAACAAAACCCTTACCCGCCTAGATTTTTGGACTATTAAAAATTTTAAGAAATTTACTATGAATTTATCTGGTAAAAAAGTTTTAGTAATGGGGCTCGGAATTATCGGCGGGGGATTGGAAACGGTTAAATGGCTGTTAAAACAAGGAGCGAAAATTACCATTACTGATTTAAGAACCAAAAAAGAACTTACATCATCTCTTGAAAAACTTAAAAATTTTTCAATAAAATATATTTTAGGCAAACATCGTCCGCAGGATTTCAAATCTGCGGATTTAATTATTAAAAATCCGGCTGTTCGCAACAGTTCGCCTTTTTTAAAAATAGCTCAAAAAAATAAAGTGCCCATTACCACTGATATCAATCTTTTTTTTGAGCAATACCCGGGACAAATTATCGGCATTACCGGTACCAAGGGTAAATCAACCACTGCGACTTTAATTTATCAAATTTTAAAAAAGTCCGGACAAAAAGTTAATCTCGGCGGAAATATCGGTTTTTCACCGCTTAAATTTTTAAATAATAAAGCAAAAAATAACAGTAAAATGATTTTAGAACTTTCTTCTTTTCATCTTGAAAATATTAAAAAAGGGCCGGATATCGCCGTTATAACCAATATTTTCCCGGATCATTTGGACAGATATAAAACTCTTAAAGAATATATTGAAGCGAAAAAAATTATTTTAAAAAGCCAGACCAAAAATGGAATTGCGATTTTAAATTATGATAATAAGCGATCGCGCCAATTAAGTTCTTGCTGCCAAGGCAAAGTTTTTTGGTTTTCTAAAAGACCTTTTCAAAAAGACGGCGTATTTTTGAAAAATCAAGAAATTTATTTTTGCCAGAACAATCAATTAGAAAAAATTTGTTCTGTCGCTAAAATCAAAATGTTGGGAGAGCATAATTTGGAAAATATTTTGGCTGCGGTCTGCATCGCCTCTATCTTAAAAATTAAACCGCAATTGATTCAAAAATTTTTAAATGATTTTTCCGGCATAGCCAATCGTTTGGAATTAGTAAGGATATTCAAGGGAGTAAAATATTATAATGACACGGCGGCCACCATGCCCGAAGCGGCGATCAACGCTTTGAAGTCTTTTAATAAGCCGGTTATTTTGATTTGCGGCGGAGCGGATAAAAATTTAAAATTTCAAGAATTCGCGCGATATATAAAGAAATACGGCAAAATTGTAATTTTACTTCCCGGCACGGCCACTCACAAATTATCCGCTCGTCTTCGCGAGCGGACCCGCTCACTCCAAAAGGAGGTGAGCGGGAAAAACAAATTAATTGAGGTTGGTTCAATGAAAGAAGCGATTGAAGTATCTCAAAAAAGCGCAAAAAAGGGCGATATTGTTCTTTTGTCTCCCGGTTGCGCCAGTTTTGGATTGTTTAAAAACGAATTTGATCGCGGCAAACAATTTGCCAAAATTATCAAAACTTTGAAATAAATTATGAACAAAGTTTTGCAATAATTTTGAGCACCCCGCTTCAAATCACTAGGATAAAATTAATCTAAAATTAAAATAAGCCGAAGCCCCTCACTTGGCATATAAATAATTGTTATGCCTAACGAAATATTCTTAAATTATAAAATCTTGTACCAAGTGAGGGGCCGAAGGCGATTCGCGAATTAAATCAATTATTTTTTATAGTTTCTCTTTGGATTTGAGGCGCGGGTAAAAAATTTGTTAAAGCTTTAAAATGATCAAAACAAAAATTCATCAGCCCGATTATATTATTATCATCAACTTGGCAATTTTAATTGTTTTGGGATTGATTATTCTTACCTCATCAAGTTACTTCACGGCCTGCGAAAGATTTAATAATTGTTATTTTTATTTAAAACATCAGCTTCTTAACGGTTTATTGCCCGGCTTGTTTATTTTTTGGCTTCTGGCTCGTTTTGACTATCATCATTTTAAAAAAATTTCTTTTTACTTATTAATTTTTTCACTTATAATATTGGCTCTGGTTTTGGTACCCGGCATAGGCTTTGCCAAAGAGGGAGTGAGCCGGTGGATAAGAATAGGCGGCTTTAATTTTCAGCCGTCGGAATTCATAAAATTGTCATTTTTGATTTATTTGGCAGCTTGGTTTTCCAATCATCAAGATAAATTTAAAAGCATTAAAGAAGTTTTTATACCATTCATTCTTTTTTTGGTTATTATCAGCGTTCTTATTATTTTTCAGCCGGACATAGGAACTTTATTGGTGATTGTTATAAGCGCCATGATTGTTTATTTCATCGCCGGCGCGCCTTGGAAACATTTGGGTTTTATAATAATGGGCGGACTTATATCTTTAATAGCTTTGATTAGAATAGCTCCTTATCGTTTTGACAGAGTAATGGTATTTTTTCATCCGGAAGCAGACCTTCAAGATAAAGGTTATCATATTAATCAGGCGATTTTAGCCATTGGTTCGGGAGGAATTTTCGGCCGAGGACTGGGACATTCATATCAAAAAATTAATTATTTGCCCGAAGTGGTCGGCGATTCAATTTTTGCCGTGATGGCAGAAGAACTGGGTTTTATTTTAATGATAATAGTGGTGGGATTATATATTTATTTGGCTATTCGTATTTTCAGATTAGCCAATTTAAATCATGATAATTTCGGCAGACTACTGACAATCGGTATTGGTTCTTGGTTTATTTTTCAGTCATTAATCAATATGGCCGCGATGTTAAGACTCTTGCCTTTAACCGGAATTCCTTTGCCTTTTGTAAGTTATGGCGGCACGAGCTTTTGCGTTTTTATGGCTGCTTTTGGAATTTTAGTAAATATTTCAAAACAAACAGAGGTATTGACATAAAGGAAAAAATTTGCTAAAATAAAAATAAATAAAAAGCCTGCCTATTGGCAGACAAGGAGGAAAAATGCTATTTACAATTTATTTCTTGATTTTTTTAAATTTGGGCGGAATTGATTCAGAAGATGTTTATTCCGTAAGGTGGAGGTGCGCCAGTCAGGATTTTATTGTTGGAGCCCTTATTTTAAGGACAGATCGGATAATTTTAAATGGAAAAGAAGTTTATGATTTTTCGATTGAAGCAAAGAATAATGACAAATTGGGTAAATTAAAACCTTTTTGCATAACAATGGAATCATGGGCCGAAGTAGAAGGATTACAAACCTTGCGTTTTGAAAAATTTGAGGATTTACAGGGTAGACAAAAAAAGGTTAGAATTTTTCTAGATCAATTTAATAATCAAGCGACATGGGGGATTTTATCCACTGATAAAGAATATTTATTTACGAGAGAAATTTTGTCTGATTCAAAGGATTTGTTGACTTTATTTCATCTTTTAAAGAGTATTCCCGTTGAGAGCTTGGAGATTGGTAAATTATGGCTTGTCAATATGATTAAGGAATCTCCATCAGATTCTGATTCTACATATTCCAATTCTTTGCCGGTAGTAATTTCGGCCATTGAAAAAATAAAAATCAAAGATGAAGAAATAGAATGCTTCGTTTTTGAGGTTTCTTATAAGGATGATTTTTTGGGCTCAACCGAAAAAATAAAAATTTGGTTGAGCAAAGAGCATCAGATTATAATGCTTAAGAGAAAGGATATCAATTTGATTTTGAATCAAGAATAAAGGCTTCGGGTAAGTTAATTACCGAAGCCTTTTTTAATTTTAAGGGGCTTGCCCCCTCACCATAACAGCGATGCCCCGCTTTGGCGGGGCAGCCCGATTTTCTATTTTATTTATTGTTGTAAGATTTATTTTTTATTTTAAAAAAATATTAGATGCAGGCATTATCGCCATTAGGTGAGGGGGCTTGCCCTCCGGTTAAAAGTGTTTTATAATTTAGAAGATGACTCTCAAATTTAGCATTAAAAATCGTTTGATTATTTCCGGAATTTTTATCATTCTGGGAGTTTTAATTTTATTGGTTCAAAATTTAAATCTTAAAATTTTTTCAGCAAAAGCTGATTCAGAAAATAATGTCCGCGGTTGGGGATGGAGTGAAAATATCGGCTGGGTTTCGGCAAATTGTTATAATGATTATGGCAAATGTGTTGGCGGAAGTAATAATGGTTTATATTGTGATAACGGATGTCCTGGCGGAACTTGTCAAACTGATGGTGTGTTTGAAGATAGGTGCAGTAGCAGCAATTATGGCATCCACGCAGATACCACTTCGCCGTATAAATTACATGGTTATGCTTGGAGTTCAAATATGGGGTGGATTTGTTTTGGCGAAGATTGCACCGGTGATCCGCCGGGAGTAGAAACTACTTCTTGGGCTTGCTTGGGTAATCGGGATGCCAGCTATGCTTGTACAATTGGGGATAAGGGTGAGAATTTTGCTGATAATGATTATTTAGAAGCTCATTGGAATTTAAATAATGAAAGTTCGCCAATCCAAGATTCTTCGGGTAATGGTAATGATGGGACGCTTAATGGCACGACTCGGGTTACCGGCAAATGGGGCAATGCCAGGTCTTTTAATGGTACGAGTGATTATATTTTAGTTGGCGATCAACCTAGTTTGGAAAGTATGGCTACTCTAACTGTTGAAGCTTGGGTTAAAACTGATGAAAATAGATTAAATAAGGCCATTGTTTCCAAATGGCAAACAGGTACTGCGTCATACATTTTAAGAACAGACAATACCAGCGGTAATGAAGGGAAGATAGGATTTAGTGTTTATACTTCCGGCGCCACAAATGTTGTTTCAAGCGTTACTATCAACGATAATGAATGGCACCACTTGGCGGGCGTTTATGACGGAACAAATGTTAAGATTTATGTTGACGGAGTGGATAGAACTGCTGCGCCGCAAACTACTTCCGGTTCCATTGCCAATAGCGAAGAAGAGGTTTGTCTTGGCGATACTTGCAATGGCGGTGTGGGACAGGGAAATAATTTTGAAGGTATTATTGATAATGCTTCTATTTGGTCTCGGGCTAAATCAGACAGTGAAATTTGGGCTGACGGGCAAATGGAACTTTCCGGCTGGGCGCAAGTGATGAATTTGGGCGATAATGGCTGGATGAAATTGCAAAAAAGTTCAACTGATGCCACACCGAGTAAATGGTGGGGGAGTTATTTGGAGGATTATATAGATTTTTACAGAATGGGCGGTTGGGATTGGAATGATTATTCCAATTCTTTGCTTGGCGTTGGTTGGCTGGAAAATGGTTATCCTAAAGATATTCTCGCGCCTCTGACTTTTGATATTTTAAGTATTGATAATAGTACCAGTTGCCATCAATTATCGGTTACATGGGATCCTTCTGCCTGGGCGGAAAACTATACTTATTGGCGAAAAGATGATGTAGAAAGTTGTCTAACTTGCAGTACAGAAGAAAATTGTGAGACCAATGGTTATACGCAAAATAGCGTACCTGAAGGAAGCGAAGGATCTTTACAGGATACGGGATTAATTGAAGATACAGGCTATTGTTATGCAGTGGTGGCACATAATACAACCGGTTCAACCTGGAATTCTAATGGAGCACAGTGGGGGAAAACTCTTCTTTGCAGTCCGACACCAGAAACGTCTGATGCTAAAATTTGCGGTCAGATTAAAACTAGATGGGAATGGCCTCAAGATAGCAGTGCTGATGGTTATAATATTTATCGAACTTTAACCGATACGGGATGTAATAGTTTAACTGATTCCAGGTGCCAATTAGTCGGTCATTTGGCTGAAGGAATTGCTTATGACGCTGATCAAAATGGCACTAATGATTTAGTTGCTCAATGGAAAATGAATCAAAATTGGTATGATTCATCAGGTCAGGCCAATAATGGCACATTGAATGGCGGAGCCACTTTTAATAGCAGCGGTAAATTTGGTTATGCCGGCAGTTTTGACGGAATAAATTCTTGTGTTGACATTCCTTATAGTTCAATAATGGATATGAGTATAACTGGAAAAATGTCATATGAAATGTGGATTTATCCATTATCTTATCCAACCCCGGGAACTTCTATCGTAGAAGCAATGAGACAGAATAATGGTGGCTGGCTAGTGTCTTATCGCGGTGACCAAAATCCTTCATACTGGCAAATCGGAATTGTCCAATCAGATAATAGTACAAAAGCATTAAATCCTGCTTCAACTGATATACCACTAAATACCTGGACGCATATTGCAGTAACCGCAGACGGAACAAATGTAAAATTATACTTAAATGGTACTTTATTTGGCTCTCCTCTTAGTTATGATGGCACTATAAGGGTTCCGAATCCATCATATTCAAGAGACACAGCTATAGGATGTTACACAACTGGCAGCTATAGTTATAGCAGGTTTTTCAACGGTTTACTTGATAATGTGGCGATTTATAGCGTGGCAAAATCAGATTCGGATATTAAAATTGATTATGAAGCCGGCGCTAATTCAAATTGCGGACAATGCGGGCTAGATTATGTTTGTCATATTTATAATCAAGATACTAAATGCAGTAAAAATTTAACTGACGCCGACGCCTGTTGTTATTCTGATATCAGGGTTATTCCTAAAACGAATTATTATTATGTTATGACCGCAACCAGCGAAGCTGGCGTATCGCCCAGTTCAAGTCAAACCTCAGCTGCTCAAACTTCATGCTGGCCGACGCATCAAGAACAAGAACAATAGAATAAATTTAAAATTATAAAATTAAAATGATCCATAATTCTATAATTATTTTCGGCGGCAGTTTTAATCCTCCTCATAATGGCCATCTTATTATCATTAAAAAAGCGTTGGAAAAAATCGGCCTAAAAAAAATTATTTTAATGCCTTCAGGCCTTCAGACGCTTAAAAAAAATTATGATATGGCGCCGATAAAGGATCGTTTGGCAATGGCTAAAATTTTGGCAAAATTGGATCCGCGAATTGAGATTGCAGATATAGAAATCAAAAAATCTTATCAAAGAAGAAAATCATACACCACCGAAACAATAAAAGAATTAAAAAAACAATATCATCAAACTAAAATTTATTGGGTTATTGGCCAAGATTCTTTTGAAGAAATATTGGCCGGCAAATGGAAAGTCGGTTTAGAAATTTTTGATCAAGCTAATTTTATTATCGCCACTCGGCCGGAATTAAAAAAAGTGCCGAAAAATATTTTGGCAAAAATAAAAATCATAAAAATGAATTGTCCTATTTCCAGCACTATGATCAGAAAATTTTTGCGTCAAGGAAAATCAATAAAAAAATTGGTGCCGGCGGAAATTTTAAAATATATTCAGAATAAAAAATTGTATACTCAAGACTATGCAAGAATTAAGCAAGCAAGAAGCTAAAAAGCGGATAGAAAAATTAAAAAAAGAAATAGAATATCACGGCCGCCTTTATTATGTTTTGGATAAACCGTCAATTTCCGACGCGGCTTATGACTCTTTAAGAAAAGAATTGTTGGCCTTGGAAAAACAATATCCGGAATTCGCTGTTCAAGATTCGCCGACTCAAAGAGTGGGCGGCAAACCTTTGGAAAAATTCAAAAAATTTGCCCATAAAATTCCCTTGCTTTCTCTTTCCGACGCTTTTGAAGAAAAAGAAATTTATGATTGGGAGAAAAGAATCAGAAAACTTTTACCCGCTGATTCAAAGATTGATTATTTCATTGAATTGAAAATGGACGGCTTGGCCGTGACTTTATTTTATAAGAATGGAATTTTTGAAAAAGGAGCGACTCGAGGAGACGGTTATATCGGCGAAGACGTAACTCAAAATTTAAAAACCATCAGAACCATACCTCTAAAACTGGAAGGAAAGTTTCAGGGAGAAACTGAAATCAGGGGAGAAGTTTTTATGTCAAAAAAAGTTTTTGAAGAATTAAACAAAGAGCAAATTAAAAAAGGAGAAGCGGCTTTTGCCAATCCCAGAAACGCCGCGGCCGGATCATTGCGCCAGCTTGATTCCCAAATTACCTTGGAAAGAAAATTAAATTTTTTCGCTTATGATATTACTACTGATTTGGGACAAAAAACTCATTTGGAAGCTCATAAATTAATTGAAAAAATGGGCTTTCCATCCAATTCTTATACTCAATATTGCGCTGATATTTCCGAGATTATAAAATTCCAGAAATATATCGGCGGATTAAGAGAAAAATTGCCTTATGAAATTGATGGCGTGGTGGCCAGAGTTAACTCCAATGAAATTTACGATAAATTGGGCACGGTCGGTCGGGCGCCGCGAGGATCAATTGCTTATAAATTTCCCGGATTGGAGGCGATTACCAAAATAAAAGATATTATTATTCAAATCGGGCGAACCGGCCGGTTAACGCCGGTAGCCGTGCTTGAGCCGGTTAAAGTCGGCGGAGCCACAGTCAGTCGGGCCACCTTGCATAATGAAGATGAGATTAAAAGATTGGATGTCAGAATCGGCGATACAGTGGTGATAAAACGAGCCGGTGATGTCATTCCGGATATTATCGGAGTTTTGAAAAATTTGCGGACTAATAAAGAAAAAATATTTAAAATGCCGAATCATTGTCCGCTCTGCCATTCACCGGCTTACAGAAAAGCAGGTGAAGTTGATTTCTATTGTTCAAATAAAAATTGTTACGGCCAAAGATGGAGAGGTATCACTCATTTTGTTTCCAAAAATGCTTTTGATATTGTTCATTTGGGTCCGAAAATCATTGATAAATTTTTCAGCGTCGGATTGATTAAAGATCCGGCAGACATATTTTTTTTAAAAAAAGAAGACCTTGAGCCTTTGGAAAGATTTGCCGAAAAATCAGCGGAAAATATTATTGAAGCGATTAACAAGAGTAAAAAAATTGATTTTAGCCGCTTTATTTACGCTTTGGGAATCCGCCATACGGGCGAAGAGACGGCCATCAGTTTAGCAAATTACTTTGGCGATTTAGAAAATTTAGCCAAAGCCAAATTGGAAGATTTGGAAGCGATTGAAGATATTGGCGGAGTGGTGGCTAAAAGTATTTTTGAATGGTTTCAGGATAAAAATAATTTGGAATTGATTAAAAAATTTAAAAAAGCGGGAATAGAAATTATCAAGCCTTCAAAAATTGACCAAAAATTAAACGGCAAAACTTTTGTTTTGACCGGAACGCTGACTCATTTTACCCGTGAATCAGCCAAAGAAATGATTAGGAAATTCGGCGGCAATATTTCTTCGTCAGTCAGTTCTAAAACGGATTTTTTGTTGGCCGGCGAAGCCCCTGGTTCAAAATACAAAAATGCCAAAGATTTAGGAGTAAAAATTATCAGCGAACAAGAATTTTTAAAAATGATTCAGTAGTATGATTTCAAAAAAAGAAATACAACATTTGGCAGATTTGGCCAGATTGAAATTAACGGAAAAGGAAATAAAAAAATATCAGAAACAACTTTCTGATATTTTGGATTATGTCGGACAGCTTAAAAAAATAAATACAAAAGATGTCTTGCCTTGTACCGGCGGAACTAATTTAAAAAATATTTTTCGCAATGATGAAGCGCGCCCAGCGGATAAAGAAATGATAAAAAAATTGCTTAAAACCGCGCCAAAAATTGAGAATAATTTAATAAAAGTAAAGGGGATTTTTAACACATAGCACATAACACGTAGCGCATAACATATGGCAGGACAATTTCATGATAAATTAAAATCAAAAATGGATGAATTTGCTCATCTTGTTTATAGAATAAGCAGAGATTTTCCGAAAGATGAATTATATGGCGTAACTTCGCAAATAAGAAGAGCATCACTTTCAATAATTTTGAATTATATTGAGGGTTATGCAAGGCAAAGAAGCAAGGTTTATAAAAATTTTTTGGAAATTTCTTACGGGTCATTGCAAGAAACAAAATATCTTTTACATTTTTCTTTAAAGGAAAAATATTTAAATAACGAAGATTTTCAAGAATCAATAAAACTAGCTGAAGAAATTGGGGCTATGTTATGGGGTCTTTCTAAAAAAATATAAATGTTCCATGTTATGTGTTTTATGTTATATGTCCTATGATTTTAAATAATTTAACAATTTTAGAAGCGCATCAAGGTCTGAAGAAAAAAGAATTTTCTTCAGAAGATTTGGTTCGCGCTTGCCTTAATGAAATAAAAGAAAAGGATAGTAAGATTCATTCTTTTATTACTGTTTTGGAAAAAGAGGCGATAGAGAGGGCGAAAATAATAGACAAGCAAATCGCTTCCAGCGGTTTGAATAATTTTTTGACCGGAATTCCCTTGGCCATTAAAGATAATATTTTAATTCAAGATGTCCGTGCTACAGCCGGTTCCAAAATACTCTCTGAATATTACTCTCCTTATGACGCCACGGTGATTAAAAAGCTAAAAGATGCTGGAGCGATTTTTGTCGGCAAAACAAATTTGGATGAATTTGCCATGGGTTCTTCCACGGAAAATTCTTTTTTCGGTCCGACTAAAAATCCTCGCGATTTACAAAGAGTGCCGGGTGGTTCTTCGGGCGGTTCAGCTGCGGCGGTAACGGCAAAAATGTGTTTAGGCGCATTAGGTTCTGATACCGGAGGTTCTATCCGCCAACCTTCCAGTTTTTGCGGCGTGGTCGGATTAAAACCGACTTATGGAAAAGTTTCCCGTTACGGCTTGATGGCCATGGCTTCTTCGCTTGATCAAATCGGACCAATCGGTAATTCGGTTGATGATGTGGCTATTTTACTTGACGCGATTGAAGGCAAAGATAATTTTGATTCAACCAGCGTTAAAGACGCGTTTAAAACAAAAATACCTTCCAATGATAATATTTTTAAAAAATTAAGAGTCGGCATTCCCAAAGAATATTTTGTCAAAGGGCTCGATCCGCAAATCAAAAAAAATATTGATCAGCTGATTAAAAAATTGGAAGATGGAGGCGCGGAAATAAAAGAAGTAAGTTTGCCACACACAAAAGAAGCTTTGGCTTGCTATTATATTATTATGCCGGCTGAAGTTTCGGCGAATTTAAGCCGTTATGACGGCATAAGATACGGTTATTCAATTCAAGAAGGAAAAAATTTGCTTGATGTTTATTTAAATTCGCGAACTCAAGGATTTGGCGATGAATCAAAAAGAAGAATTATTTTGGGAACATATATTCTTTCCAAAGGTTATTACGAAGATTATTATTTGAAAGCTCAAAAAGTCAGAACATTGATAAAAAATGATTTTCAAAAAGTTTTTGAAAAAGTTGATTGTTTATTGACGCCGACTACGCCGACTACGGCTTTTAAAATCGGCGAAAAAATTGATGACCCTTTGAATATGTATTTATCCGATATTTACACTGTGCCGGTTAATTTAGCCGGCCTGCCGGCTTTAAGTTTACCGATTGGTGAAGTGGAAAAATTGCCTTTTGGTTTGCAAATTATCGGAAATTATTTTGAAGAAAATAAAATTTTGGAAATAGCCAAGACGATAGAAAAGTTGATAAGTAAACAAGTTGATAAGTAAATATATGGCAAAAATGAAAATAAAAATATTCAATATTATATTTTTATCATTTCTTATTTTTTCGTTTTTTATTCCTTATTTCGTGCAGGCTGAAACCAAACCTTCCGCCTCTCTTTATTTTATTCCGGCGACAAGTTCAATTGAAGTGGGCAAAATCATTCAGGTTCGTTTCGTCGTTAACGCCGGTGCTCCGATAAATTTGGTGGAATCCACGCTTTCTTTTTCAAATAATACTTTGGAATTTTCTAGTTTTTCAAAATCAGGATCAATTATTAATTTATGGTTTAATGAACCAAGTTATTCTCAAAAAGATGGAAGTATTTCTTTTTCCGGAGGCATACCGAATCCGGGTTTTACGGGCGAGGGCAAAATTTTGATTATTAATTTTAAAGCCAAGGCAAGCGGAACGGCTTGGGTAAAAATTTCCGGGGCTCAAGTTTTAGCCAATGACGGCTTAGGCACTAACATTTTAAGTTCCAAAGGACAAGCCAGTCTTACGTGTTTTGAAACAGGGCTGCCAAAACCGACTCCGATTGAACCTAAACCTGAAATTATTCCTTCTCAATTAAAGATTTCTTCTTCAACTCATCCGGATCAGCAAAAATGGTATTCAAATAAAAACCCCATGATTTCTTGGCCATGGAATTCCAGTATTTCCAATTTCAGTTTTATTTTTGATCAAAAGGAAAAAACAATTCCGGACAATGCCGGCGAGGGATTAGATAATAATATTTCTTATTCGGACGTGAAAGACGGAATTTGGTATTTTCATCTTAAGGCGCGCACCGCGACCGGGTGGTCGGCAACATCTCATTTCAAAATACAAATTGATTCTCAATCGCCCCAAGATTTAAAAATTATTTTTTCCAAAAATGAAGATGTATATACCACTACGCCATTAATTAATGTGTCAGCCGGCGATTCTGTTTCAGGTTTGGCTTATTTTGAAGAAAAAATAGATCAAGGAGATTTTATTAAAGTTGACAAAACTGAATTTAAAATACCAAAAACAAATCCGGGCGATCATACTTTATCAATAAGAGCTTATGATCAAGCGGGAAATTTTTCGGAAAAATCGGAAAGTTTTAAAATTATTCTTTTTCCAACTCCGACAATCAATCATTGCACAAGAGAAGTTTTATCAGCCACCATATCCACTCCATTAATTATTAGAGGTGAAGCCGCTCCGCTTTCAGATATTATCGTTTCCATTGTTCAGCAAAAAGGCATTCAGGAATTTAAGGAAACAACGCAAACCGACAGACAAGGCAACTGGGCTGTTATTTATAAAGAGCAACTGCCTCCGGGCGAGTATCTTGTTTATGCGACCGCTCATTCTTCAGAGCAAGTCAGTTCTCCTTCAAAAAAAGTCCGCTTAAAAGTAATAAAAACCGGCATTGAATTTTTCAGTCATATTATACCTTCCGGCGCCGTAATCTTCATTATATTTTTCCTTTTGGCGATTATCGTCATCTTAATCGCTTTATTGATGTTTCTTAAAAGGAAATTCAAGAAATATGACACTTTGATTAAAGATTTTTTAGAGAGAAAAAATAAGGACTCCAGAATAAAGTAAACAAATCAAAAATAAGTTTTTATGAGATATTCCAAATCATCAATTGTTTTTATTTTAACCACTGCTTTGTTTTTAATTGGTATGGTTTGTTTTTTATTTTACAGTCCATTGACCAAAGCGGCGGAAACAAATGAAATAAAAATTTTTCCCACTGCTTTCTCGGGCGATCCTTTGACTCCGCTCGGGACAAGTTGGCAGAATCCGCAAGCGGTTTTAACTCAGGATTTAACGCAAAATGCGGCTTTTGAAGAATTTAATCAAGAAAATTCGGCCTATCCTTTTGAGGAAACACTAAAGACCACGAATATAGAACTAAAAAACACTAACAGAAAGGTTGGTGGTGGTTCGTCTAATATTAGTGGTACTTCGTGGATTGCCAAGATAAAAAATTTGTTTAAAAATAATTTTGCGCAAGCCGAAGAAATTACTGCTGAAAATTCAACCTCAACTCCACCGGATATTAGTAATCCAATTGAGCAAGCGCCGGAAATTGAGCCAATAATTGAAGCGCCAACCGTAGAACCGCCAATTTCTGAACCGTTGATAGAAGCGCCGATACAGCCGCAGACTGTTGAGAAAATTTTAGAAATTTCAAATTTTTCAGTTTCAGAGAGTTTCAAGGAAAATAAAATTGAGAATGTCCAATTGAGGTTTTCGCTGGCAGCGAAAAATACACTAAAAGACACGAATATAGACACTAAAAACCACGAACTTTTAATTGAATATTTTTATCAAAATGATTGGCAAAAATTAAATGAATTTGATTTGAAAGACGAAATTTCCAATAATTTAAACGGCGGTTATTTTCTTGACGCTTTGCCGATTTTTAAAAGTTGGACTGACATAGAGAACCTGAAAATCAGGTTTACACTAAGCACCACGAATATAGACACTAAAAACCACGAAAATATTAGTGGTGATTCGTCTAATATTAGTGATTCATTGGTGTTTTTAGACGCGGCTTGGCTGGAAATAACAACTGCGGAACAGCCGGAAAAAGTTTTAGAACAGCAAGGACCGATTAAAGAAATAAAGAATTTTAAAAACAACGAAGAACCGACTTTTGAATTAACGGAAAGTTTATTCGCGAAAATAAAAAATTTTTTCAAAAAAGAAAAAAAAGATTTTGTTTTAGTTGATCCGATGGGCAAGGAAAGCAAGGACGGATTGATTAATCAAGGCAATAAAGTAAAAATTTCGCGTTCCGGCGATAAGAGAAGTTTTAAGCCCGGTCTCTATAAATTAAAAATCAAACA
>JBAZMD010000011.1:0-27209 GCA_041649955.1 Patescibacteria group bacterium
TTTCTTTTCGTGAAGGCCAAGCCACTTTTTTCAGTTCGCTAATGGAACTTTTAATATAATTTTTTAATTTATTTATCATACTAATATTATGGTTTTTAAAATGACCCGGCGGGTCTTATTTATAATAACACTCATTAAAAAAACGTGCAAGTGGATAAATCAGCTTTTTAACTTACGGGCTGAAATTTTTAATAAGCTAATTTCCAAGGCCTAAAAAGCTAATAAGCTACAAGCTAAGAAGCTGTTTATATATCCAAATTTTTAACGGCCTTGGCGTGTGTTTGAATAAACCTTTTTCTCGGTTCAACGTCCTTGCCCATTAAAATATCAAATATTTCGTCGGTTTTGGAAGCATTCTCCACTTCTATCTTTTTCAAAATACGGGTGTTTTTATTCATGGTTGTTTCAAAAAGTTCGTCCGGATTCATTTCGCCCAAACCTTTATATCTTTGAATGTTAAAATTTTTCGGCGCTGATTGTTTTGGACTATCCCCTATTTTCTTAACTTTAAAACCTTTGCTTATTTCCTGTGATTTATCGCCTCTTTCTTGTTTTAAAAATTTATCTTTATCTTCTTCGTTGTAAAAATATTTGGAATTGCCGCCAAATTGAACGCGATACAAAGGCGGTTGAGCCGCATAAATAAATCCCTGATTGACCAATTCCGGAAAATAACGGTAAAAAAAAGTCAGAAGAAGAGTTCTGATATGCGAACCGTCCACATCCGCATCAGTCATAATAATAATTTTGTGATAGCGCAATTTTTCAATTTCAAATTGTTCGCCGATATTCGTTCCCAAAGCGATAACCAAAGATTTTAATTCTTGATTGGAAAGAATTTTGTCCAAACGAGCTCTTTCAACGTTCATAATTTTTCCGCGCAAAGGCAAAATAGCTTGATACATTCTGTCGCGTGCCATTTTACAACTTCCACCGGCACTGTCTCCTTCTACAATGAAGAGTTCGCTCAATTGAGGATCTCTGGAAGTGCAATCAGCCAATTTTCCCGGCAAAGCCAAGCTTTCCAAAACGCCTTTTCTTAAAATCGTTTCTCTGGCTGACTTAGCCGCTTGTCTGGCTTTGGCCGATAAAACGCAGCGCTTAATAATCGCCTCAGCATCTTTTGGATGTTCTTCCAAAAAATCCTTGAAAGCAGTGGAAAAAATCGTATCAACGGCTGTTCTCGCTTCAACATTTCCCAACTTGCTTTTGGTCTGGCCTTCAAATTGCGGATCTTTTAATTTTACGCTGATAACCGTGGTCAATCCTTCGCGGACGTCATCACCCGATAAATTGGCGTCTTTTTCTTTTATATATTCTTTATCTCTGGCATAGCTGTTTAATACTCTGGTCAAAGCTGAACGAAAACCGACCACGTGCGATCCGCCTTCGGGAGTATAAATATTATTGGCAAAACCGAGCAGACATTCTCTGAAATCATTGGTGTATTGGAAACCGACTTCCACGAAAATGTCTTCCGCTTCTTTGGCCACGTAAAAAACATTAGGATGCAGCGGTTCATTGGTTCTGTTTAAATATTGGACAAACGAATATACGCCGCCTTCAAAATAAAAAGTATATGATTTTTTATTTTTCGGGGACGATTCGTCTGAAACACTGATTTTTATTCCGCGCGTCAAATAAGCTTGCTGGCGAAGATGATTTAAAATCGTTTCAAAATTAAAATCTGTTTTTGGAAAAATTTCCGGATCGGGTTGAAAAGTAATAATTGTGCCGCTCCCCTCTGCTTTTCCGGTCGGCTTGACTTTTCCTGTCGGAATTCCCCGTTTATATTCTTGGGCCCAAAGTTTTCCGTCTCTTTTAACTTCCGCTTTTGTATAAACCGATAAAGCGTTTACCACTGAAACACCAACGCCGTGCAAACCTCCTGAAATTTTATAAGCTCCTTGATCAAATTTTCCGCCGGCATGAAGTTTGGTCATAACAACTTCAAGCGCGCTTTTGCCCGTGCCTTTGTGAATATCAACCGGAATACCTCGGCCGTTATCCGAAACTCTGACTCTATTGCCTTCCAATAATTCAATGCTTATTTCATTGCAATAACCGCCTGTGGCTTCGTCCAAAGCGTTATCCGCCACTTCCCAAATAAGATGATGCAAGCCGGCTAAATCGGTTGAACCAATATACATGGCCGGTCTTTTCCTGACCGGTTCCAATCCTTCAAGAACGGTAATTTGCTTGGCGCCATATTCTTTAATATCCGCCTTCTTTTTGTCTTGAGGGGTTATTTTGACTTCCGTCTTTTTGTCTGTTTGTTTATTTTTCATCAGTAATATTATATCACAAAATTAATTTATTGACAACCATTTTTAAGAGATATCTTTATGTCCCGTAATTGAAATATTAAGCCCGCCTTGATATGTATCTTTTAAACCTATTGTATCTATTTTATCAATTATTAACTTAGAATTTTTTATAGCTTCTCTTATCTTTTTCTTAGTATGAAAATATAGGGTTGTGTTTGTTAAAGTTTTTCCTTTTCCTAAATCAAATGTTCCAACAAGATAATTATCATATTCTTTAAAAGACTTGTAAAAAGTTTTTCGAATTTTATAAGTTTCAGGATTAGCGGTAATAATTAAAAAGTGGCCTCCGGGTTTTAAAATTCTATACATTTCCTTGGCGGCTTGTTTCAAGTCTGCCAAATGCGACCAAACCCAAATAGAAAACACAGCGTCTGAATGATTATTATCAAGCGGAGTATTATAAACATCGCCAACAATGAACTTTCTGTTCAAAGATTTATAAAGTTGCTTCGCTCTTTTTATGAGCTCTCTGGATAAATCAACGCCAATATATTTAATTTTTCGATCAATAAATTTTGAACATATGCCCTGCCCGCATCCAATATCCACAACGCTCTTGGGCTTAGTAATTTTTATCCATTTTCTAATTAAGGAATATACTTCTTTTTCTCTACTGCCTTCGGCATTATCAGCTTCAACCCAATTAATCCATTCTTTAGCTAATTTTTTGCTGTATAACGGCTGATGTTTATTCATAATGGTCTATCAATATGCCGTGAAACACTTATTCTACCATAGATAAAACCGACTAGACCAACAAATAACAGTAAAAAGCCAATAGTATAAAACACTTTTAAGTTTTGAGAACCCCCTAAACTCATAATTACTGCAATTATTAAACTTACAATTCCTGCAATTGCCCCCACTAAAAATATAGCCTGAACCGAAGATTTTTCCCACCATTTATTTGCAAGTAATGTAAATTCTTTGTTTCCTGCGTCGGTTTTGCTTCCTCCTAAATAATCCATAGCTACTACGAATTTTTTATATTTATATTTTTCTAGATTTTTTTCCCTAAATAACTGAATGAATTTATCCTCTGACTTAAAGCTAAAGAGGGTCACTAATGTTTTGAACTCACCCAAAAATCCGTCGGCCCAATCCTTTGTTTTGTCATTGCCCTCACCATTTATTATAAATCTTGTTTCTGAGAATCTAAAATCAACCTCTAAGCGGGCCCACCTTACAAAATTTAATAAAGATTGATTGCCTAGAATTTCTATTTGCTGTAACCCTTTTTCTAGGCCTATTATATTTTTTTGGATATAATTATCAAAACTTTTAAAATCTAAAAATTTTTTTGTTAATTCCCCATTTCCAGTCTTCATTACAGTTTTTATTTCAATTGAATTTGAAAATCTTTTTTTAAAAAGAAGCCAGATTTTTTCTAAATCACTTTTATTTACTATCCAGTCTCCTATCTCGGCTGTTAATATATATTTACTTTCCATATAATTATTAAATTAAACCATAAAAAAAATTACCAATCCAGTGTTAGGCGAATTACCCCTTTTTCTTTCTCAAATAAGCGGGAATTTATTTTTCCTTAAAATTATTTACCAACAAATATCCACGTCTCCACCAATTTTTTCTTTCAAATATTCTTTAACATCCCCTATCCCACCAATTTGATCGATTAATCCGTTTTGTAGGGCCATTTCTCCAAGCATAGTTGAACCGTCGGCTAGTTTTTCCACTTTTTCAATCTCTATGTTTCTATTTTCTGCTACTGATTTTATGAAATTCTGATGTTGGATATTAATGTCACGCATTAAAAGGTCTTTTTCTTCTTGGGAAAGGGCTCTGTCCGGGTCACCGGTATCTTTAAATTTTCCTGAACTGAGCGGAATATAAGTCACTCCCTCTTTTTGATTTTGTTGAGTATAGTCCAAATAAGACATGGTAACTCCTATACTGCCAATATTAGAATTTTCTGAGGCAAAAATTCTATCCGTACCAGTTGCCGCAAAGTAAGCAGCCGAGGCTCCAATATCTCTAATTAAAGCGACGGTTGGTTTTTTTGCATTTTTTAGGGCATTACTGATTTCTTCCGCGGCCACTCCTGAACCACCGAAAGAATCAATTTCTAAAATAATAGCTTTCAGATTTTCATCTTTTTCCGCTTCGTTGATATAATAAACAATATTATCAGAAGAGGTTTGATCTTCTAAAACATTTCCGTCTTTATCCAAATTATTTGATGGAATATAGGTCACTAATTCACCATGTAATTGAATACCCGATACATTACAATTATTTTCTTCCACTTTTTGCTCAGTGGGTTCGTTAGCTGAATTATCTTTATCAAGACCAAACTCATAGATAATCTCTGCTCTGATTATTATAATTGAAGCAACAATAATAATAAACCCGGCAATAAATTTTAAGGTTTTCAAATCTCTTTTGCGATTCCAGAGTTTAAAGGTAAATCGTTTTTTTAATTTTTCTTTCATAAATTCTAAATTTAATCGCGAATTATTTGTTTAGCCCAATTTTCTACTTTGTCATTATCCTTAACGACAAACTCCTGACCAATGTCTGCTGATTGAAAATACCCTTCTTTTTTCCAAGATCGTGCCGTGTGATAACTTATTTCTACTTTTTTAAATAAATCAGGTAAGTCCCATCTTGATCTTGATAAACCATTTTTAGTTAGAACTAAATTATCATTGAATCTAAATACTCCTGCTCCAGGTTTATGTTTATTCCAAGTCAAATTATCTTTCGCGACATATATATTATTAGTGGAATTTTTCTTTCTGTCTTCATTTTTTGCATGGGGATGATCTTGCATCCAATCAGGAATTTTAGTTCCGTTATTCACTTGTAATATTTCACCTATCTGGAGATAACCAAAAATAATATGCAAGTCAGGCGCATTCCTCTTGAATCTAAGTTTACCATTTTTATCTTTTTCTGTTTGTTTAAACCAACCAAAAAATAAAAATAAATCATTTGGCCTAACTTTTTGATTACTCAAATGTGTTTGTGCTGCGTCCATTTGTCCAAAACAAGGTCGCCAATTTTTACGTCTTTTTATAATTTCTGCATATAAATCTGGGTCTAGGTGACATTTTGTATTTTTAGTTAGTATATGCCATTCTCTGTGTGATTTTATTTCTGGATTTAATTCTTGCATTAAATCAAAATAGGTTTGTTTATCATCCAATTTTAAATCAGAATAATTATTAGAATCATCCGGGTCGGGAACAGGCAAAGAAATTAATCTGCCGTTTGGTAAAATCGGACTTGGGCAACCCCCATATGCCGAATCAAATCCTTTACGACTTAGTATAATTTTCATGTTGATAATAATTGATTAAACATCTTATCCCTTTTTCTTTCTCAAATACGCGGGAATTTCCAATTCATCTTCCGACAATTCGCTGTTATTTTGAAACTTTGATTTATATTCTTGTTTTGAAATCGGTTCTATTTTCAATATTTCTTTTTTTTCTTCTTTAATTGAAGATTTTTGAGGCAGCGGAGTTTCGGTAAATTCTTTTTTGTGGAACGCCTCAAAAATGGGCATATAAGAATGCAATTGGCTGAAACCGGTGGCGACAATCGTCACCTTAACTTGATTTTTCAAATTATCATCCGTTACCGCGCCGAAAATAATTTGTGCGTCCTTGCCGATTTGAGTGGTGATTTCCTGAGTGACTTCATAAACTTCATTCATTGTCAAATCCGGGCCGCCGCTGATAGTGCAAAGAACTTTTTTCGCTCCCTTGATGGAAATATCTATCAAAGGATTTTCCAAGGCCAATTTCGCGGCTTGCCTGGCTCGGTCCGCTCCTTCGGCCGTGCCCATGCCAAGTATTGTTTCGCCGGCGCTTTCAATAACCGATTTGACTTCAACAAAATCTATGTTAATCAAACCGGGCAAATTAAGAATATTATAAATTCCTTCTATCGCCTGTTTTAAAATTTCAGCGGAAATATTAAACGCTTCCAATAAAGGAGTTGACTTATCAATAGTCTGCAAAAGCCGGCTGTTCGGAATGGTAACCATCGCGTCAACGCGATGAATTATTTTTTTAAGGGCTTCGTCGGCAATATGCTTGCGCTGAGCTCCTTCAAAAATAAAAGGCGTAGTCATTACGCCGATAACAAGAGCTCCGTTTTTTTTCGCCAATTCCGCCACAATGGGCGTTACCACGCTGCCTGTTCCCCCGCCCAATCCGGAAACGATAAAAATCAAGTCAGCGTTGTTTAAAGATTTTTTCACCTCATTGATATTTTCTTCAATCGCCATTCTGCCCAGTTCCAAATTCATTCCTGTTCCCAATCCTTTGGTGATTTTTTTTCCAATTTTTATTTTTTGAACTTTTCCTTTTATTGAATCCAGAGATTTAAAATCAGTATTAATGGCAATATATTCAATATTGTTTATTTTAGCTTTAATCAATCTGCCGATAGTCGCCCCACCCGCTCCGCCGATACCGACAACTTTTATTTTTACCGCCAACTTTGACGATTGATTCTTGGATTGAGCCATAGTTTAAAAAGGCATTAAATTTTTAAACATTTTTTTCACTTTTGAAAAAGTTTCATTTTTGAGAACTTTCGTGTTTTTGATGCTACTTTTCGGTCCGTATAAAACCAAACCCACGGCTGTGGAAAAAATCGGATCATATGATTTATTAATTCCGCTCGTGAATCCTTGAGACACGCCGATTGAAGCCGGAGTTTTAAAAACACTTTTGGCCGTTTCCACCAATCCGTCCAGTTTTGATCCCCCGCCGATTAAGACCACGCCGGCCGGCAATTTGCCGCTTCTGGCCACGGTCATTAATTCTTTATCAACTATTTCAAAAATTTCTTCGCACCTTGCTTCAATGATTTTTGCCACTTCTTTTCTGGAAACCAAGCCTTCTTCGTTTTCGTCCAAATCTTTCAAATTGATTTGTTCGTGCTTGTCCACTTTATCGGGCAAAGTTGTTCCATATCTTAATTTTATCGCTTCGGCCAAATCAAGAGGAATTTTTAAGCCGAGTGAAATATCGCCTGTAATATGACGGGCGCCGATGGGTAATACTTTTGCCAATAAAATATCTCCTTCTTCAAAAACAACCAAGCTGGTGGTGGTGTGTCCCAAATTGACCACGGCCACGCCGAAATCTTTTTGTCTTCTGGAAAGCACTGTCTCGGCGGCGGCTAAAACTGATAAAATTTTATCATCAATGTTAACGCCGACGCGATAAAAACATTTTGTTAAATTTTTAATTTGATTTGAAAGGCCTAAAATAATTTGCGATTCAACTTCCAAGCGCACGCCGGTCATGCCAATCGGATCTAAAATTCCGGGCTGATTATCAACCGTAAAACTTCTCGGGATGCTGTGAATGAATTCATAATTCGGCGGCGTAACCACGGTTTGAGCCGCTTCCAAAACTCTTCTGACGTCATCGTCTTTTATTTCTCCGTCAGCTCGGGAAATGGCTATCACTCCTTTGCTTTCCTGTGAAATAATATGCGAACCGGAAATACCGATATAAGCATGCTCTATTTGCATGCTTATCATTTTATCAATTTTTTCAAGACAAGAAGAAAGAGAAGAAATGGTATCTTCAATGCTGATAATCATTCCTTTTGAAATTCCTTCCGATGGTTCTTCGGCCAAGCCGATAATATTTAATTCACCGGCAACTTCTTGCCCTACGGCGATTTTTATTGATTTTGACCCGAGGTCAATTCCTGTAATTATTTCTTTTGAAGACATATGAATTAAATTTCTAATTTTTAATTTCTAATTTCTAAACAAATTTTAAATTTTAAGAAGATATGGTACAAAAATAATCAATCCCACCACGACCGAAGCCAGAGCGGCCACAAAAACCGCGGCGGCCATAATATCTTTAACTGCTTTGGCGATATAATCTATTTTCGGCTGGAATAAATCAACTACTCTTTCCAGTACCGAATTGGCCAGTTCCAAAATCAAAACCATAGCCACCAGCAAAATAATCACCACTCTTTCCAAGGTTCTCAAGGGCAGATAAAAAGCACCAATCAAAACAACAATTGCAAAAATAATCTGAATTCTGAAACTGACTTCGTGGCGGAAGGTATAGCCTATCCCCCGAAAAGCATTGGCGAAACTTTTGATTAAAAGATTAAAAAACATTTAAATTGCTTTAAGTATTTGATTAGCGAGTTTGTCCATTTTATTTTTTTCTTTTTCAAAACGATGATCGTGTCCCAAAATATGCAAAACGCTGTGAACCAATAAAATTTTCAATTCTTCAATTTGAGTGTGTTTGAATTCTTTTGCCTGTTTTGCAAGCTGAGACCAGCAAATTATAATTTCGGCCGGATCACTGAAAGACAGGACGTCAGTGGCTTTATTGATTTTGCGATATTTTTTATTAATCGCTTGAATCGTTTTTTCGTTTGTAAAAACAACGGAGAAAGAAGCGATATTTTTTACTTTTGGAATTTTCTTGGCGGTTTCCTGCAAGATTTTTTTCAAAATCAATTTAATAAAATTCTTGCTGAGATTAAATTTTATTAACTTATTGATTTCTATAATCATATTAATCTTAAAAAGCTAAAAAGCTACAAGCTAAGAAGCTAGTTTTTCAGTCCAACATATTTCGGTTCTTTACTTAATTTGCCTTTAAGCAGGTCATTGAAAATTCCTTCTATTTCTTCCATTTGAACATCTCTTCCGCCCAATCCCAAAATATAAGTTTGTCTTGAAGTTTTTGAATTCAAGCATTCGCTGATATCGCTGGTTAACGGCGTTATTGAACCGCAACCCATCACTCTTTCCAAAATACCGACAAATTTTATTTTATTTAAAACCTTTTCCACTTCTTGATAAGGAAACGGCCGGTATAAATTAATTTTCAACAAGCCGACTTTTTTACCCTGAGATCTCAATTTATCCACCGCCGCTTTGGCCGTGCCGCTGACAGATCCCATGGCCACTATCACCGCTTTCGCGTCAGACATAAAATATTGTTCAAAATATCCGTAATCATTGCCGGTGATTTTTTTAAGTTCTTGACCGATTTTCAAATAAACTTTTTTCGCCTCGTTCATCGCGTCAGCCACTTGTTTTTTAATTTCAAAATAATAATCAGGCATCACGAACGCTCCGATGGTTATAGGTTTTTTAAGATTCAAAAGATAATTTTCCGGAGTATAATCGCCGACGAAATTCTTAATTATTTTATCGTCATAAACTTTAACGCCTTCCAAATTATGGGAAGCGATAAAACCGTCTTGGCAAACCATAACCGGCAATTTCACTTTTGAATTTTCAGCCAAACGAACGGCTAAAAAATTATTTTCATAAACTTCCTGATTGTTTTCGCAGAATATTTGTATCCAGCCCAAATCGCGCGCCAGCATCGCGTCCTGATGATCGTTATGAATATTCAAAGGAGCGGATATAGATCTCATTGCCAAATTCATTACAACCGGCAAACGCAAACCCGAGGTAATGGGCAAAATTTCAATCATTAAAGCCAGTCCTTGGCTGGAAGTGGCGGTCATCGCCCGTCCGCCCGCGGCTGCGGCGCCAACCATTAAACTCATGGCCGAATGTTCTGACTCAACGGAAACAAATTTTGTTTCCACTAATCCCTTCTCCACTATTTTCGCGAATTTTTCAATAATCGGCGTTTGAGGAGTAATCGGGTAAGCCGAAAAAACAGCCGGATTAATTTGTCTCATCGCTTCGGCTGCGGCTTCTCCGCCGGTTAGGGCGATTGTTTTAAAATTATTTTTAGTCATTTTATTTTCCCTCTTTCATTATTATTGCTTTGACCGGACAAACTTGAGCGCAAATTCCGCAACCCTTGCAATAATCAAAATCAGTTTCAACTCTTTTATCTTCTTTAAGCGGGATGCAATTTTCCGGACAATAATTAACGCAAACTAAACATTGAATGCATTTTGTTTTATCCCAAACAGGCCGTTGAGACCGCCAAGAGCCGGTTTTATAATTTTTTGACGAACCCGGTTTGTCAATTATTCCGCCAATTAAAATTTTATTTTTTTTAGTCATTATGATATTTTAAGAAAATTATAACCTTCTTGAATTGATTTTAAATTTGCCTCAACCAATTGAGGGCTTAATTTTTTTGCGAATTTCTCTTTAGTCCCCTTGAGCAATTCGTCCAAGCAAATAATTTTTGTCGCCTTGACCAAAGCGCCGAGCAAAACGGTATTGGGAATATCTTTTTTAAAAAATTTCAAAGCGATATGCGAGGCCGGAACGGTATAAATTCTGAAATTATTGCCTAGTTTCTTTTTGAAACTGTCGCTTGAAGCGTTTGAATTAATAATAATAATTCCGTTTTTTTTCAAACCTTGAGTGACATTTTCAGTTTCAACCAATAAGGGATCAATTACCAAAACAGCGTCCGGTTTTTTAATATCCGAATGCAGTTTAATCGGCTGATCGTCAATTCTGACAAAAGCATTCATTGCCGCTCCCTCTCTGGCCGGTCCGTACGAAGGAAAGGCCTGGACAAATTTGCCTACAGCCAAATTGACTTCAGCAAAAAGCTGAGCAATTGTTTTTGCTCCTTGACCTGCTCGACCATGAATGCGAATTTCAAACATAAGTTATAATACTAATCTATGAATTTTATGAATACTACAAATTACGCTTTAGCGAAACTCACCTGAACGATGTCGCGGAAAAACCTTAGAAAATTAAGGAGTTTTGCAGAAAAATTCATCTGTTTGACGACCTCTTTGGGAGAAGTTATGAATTTTTCTAAAGCAAAACAACTTTAATTTTCAAGGATTTGGAGCGTTGAGTGAAGGCGAATTTCGCGACTTTTTATTGTGGAGTGAGTTTAATTGCTTGAACCGGGCAATTTTCTTCAGCTAAACGATTACAGCCTAAATCTTCAATTTCATCTTTAATCATTTTGGCTTTGCCGTCATCCCCTATTTCCCAATTAATCGGGCAAACTGCCGCGCAAGTTCCGCAGCCAATACATTTTTCTTTGTCTATTTGAGCTTTAAACATATAAAAATTATTTTAAAATTTAAATTATTTATTCTTTAAAAACATCTTTAATTTCTTCAACATTTTTCACAACCTCGTCTTTAATCTCTTTAACTTTCACGGCTGTCTTTTGGGCGGTTTCAAAAACTTTTTCTTTGGCATCAACTGCTTTTTCGCCTATTTCTTCCATTTTTTTGCCCAATTCTTTTCTGGTTTCTTTGCCGGATTTTTTGGCGAATAATACGCCTAAAACTCCCCCTAAAATTGTTCCTAACGCAAATCCTTTAAAAACTTTTTTTCCTTTACAACACATAAATTTTAATTTAAATTAATTAGTTAAACTTTGAATGCTTTTGATAAAATTAATACTCCCCCTGATTTAAGGCATTCCCGGAACATCCCTTTCTTCTTCACTTTTCCATCCTCCTAACAAATGTAAGTGTATATGGTCAATTGACTGTCCTGCTCCTTTTCCAACATTGAAAACTAATTTATAACCGGATTCATCCAACCCTCGGCTTTTAGCAATTTTCTTGGCAACCAAAAATAATTCTCCCATCAATTCTTTGTCTTCAACTTCTAAATGATTTATTGATGGAATATGTTTTGTCGGCACGATCAATAAATGAATAGGTGCCTTGGGCTGAATATTCTCAAAAGCCACAATTTTATCATCTTCATAAATAAATTCCTTGGGTATTTCTTTATTTATAATTTGGCAAAAAATACACATAACAAATAATTTTATTTTAAAAGCGATGGAAAAAAATATTTTTTATGATTTTTTTCTTTTAATTTATCCCACTTGGCTAAAATTGCCACTGCTTCCGAGGCTACCAAGCCGATTTCTTTTTCACCGGTTATTTTCCAATCTCCTGTCACGACATTGTCAATAACAGCGCAAACTGAACCTGCTCGCAAGCCGTATAAATTGGCAATGGTAAAAAGAGCCGAAGCTTCCATTTCTAAATTAGTTACTCTAGTTTGCTGTAAATCGTCTATGGTATGTTTAAAACGCGATTGATCATATCTTTTAAAACCAGGCCTGCCCTCGCCGACATAAAAAGCGTCAGTTGAAGCGGTAATTCCCAAATGATATTTAAATTTTAATTTTTCACAGGCTTCAATCAAAGCCAAAATTACTTCGTAATGAGCAAAGGCCGGATAATTCGCGTCAACATAAGAATGAGAAGTTCCTTCCAATCTAACGCCGGCAGTATTAATAATCAAATCTCCGGGCTTAATATGAGATTGAATTGCGCCAGTAGTACCGATGCGGATAAAAGTATGGCAGCCGATTCTAGCCGCTTCTTCAACGGCAATAGCAGTAGATGGCGAACCAATGCCGGTAGAAAGACAAGAAATTTTCGTGCCATTATATTCACCGGTCATGGAATGATATTCCCGATGATTAGCTATTTCTTTTTTCTTATCCCAAAGATTGGCTACTTTCGCCACTCTCCCCGGGTCGCCAGGTAAAAGCACAAATGGCGCCAAATCCCCTTTTTTGCAATTAATATGATATTGTGCCCCGCTTGGCTGAGCAGGCATTTTAGCTGTTGATTTAACCATACCAGGTAGTAGAACTTTGACAATTTTTGTTCAATTATCAAAGTTTTAAATTATTAATTAAATTATTTTAGAAACCTTTGTTTATTTTATGAATTTTTTGTCCGACCAAAAATCAATAAAATTAAATCTTCGACAATATGTTAGATGCGCAAAATATATACCAGATAAAACTTTCTAGTTGTGAGAGGACAAGTCAAAGTCCACTACCTGGCATAATATTTTAAATACTAATTTTTAATTATCACCGATGAATTCTCTTAAAATTGAATTTTGAGGCACTAAAGATTTATCCGGCCATTCTTTAACTTCTTTCAATAAATCATAAACTCTTTGAGCCCGGATATAAGCATCTTGGCGATTAGGATCATTTTTATAATTTTCAATAATTTCCGGAAAAAACTTAAAAAGGCAATGTTTTAAAATCGGCAATTCATAGGCTAGACTGGTGTTGAAAACATAATCGGCCGTATAAATATAAGGAATAATATTTTTTAATTCGCCCTGCCGCACGTAATGCCAATGCCCGACTGTTTCTTTCGGATTATATGATCTGAATTGAACGTCTCTGATCATTCGTCTTAATAATCTAATATCAGTCCATCTGACGAATTGGCCTTGATTATCTTTCAATTGACAGAGGGTCTCTAAATAAAGCTTGTATTTTTTATCATCCGGCACAATCTCGGTTAATTTATCGTAAATGCCGAAATGAGAATCTATTAAAATTATTTGATTGTCTTCAAGTTTTAATTTGTCGGTTTTTTCTTCGCGGCAGCCTGATTTAAAATCATATCTCGGCACATCAATTTCCTCTCCCCTTAACAAATCGGCCAAATGCTGATTGATTAAAGGAATATCCAGGGCGTAAGGCCCTTCAAAATCATAATCGCTGTAATCGTCTTTTAATTGATAATCCAAACTGTAAAAATAATTATCAATTGCAAGCTTAACAAAATCAATTCCTTCTTTTTTAAGTTCATCTGCAATTCTCTGGGTGGTAGTTGTTTTGCCCGAAGAAGAAGGTCCGCTGATAATCAATAATTTTATCCGATTAAGATTGGCTTTTATCAATGACGCGATTTTTAAAATTTCTTGATCATATCTCGCTTCGGAATCTTTTATCAATTGAGAAAAGATTCCGGCTTCAATATGTTCGTTTAATTTGCTGACCGTGTCACAGGAATGTTCCAAATTCCAAACCAAGTTTTGCCAAATAGTTTTGTAAGGTATATTTTCTATTTCGTTTTTTTCTCTTTTCTCGCGCAATTCTTTGCGTTTTTGCCGGTATAAAATATAAAGTTTTGAAGTTTGGGTATGTCCCTGCTGAATCAATACTTGTTCGACAATATCCTGAATTTCTTCAACCGCGGGAATGGTTTGAGGAAAATGATTTTCCAAAATATCCACTACCGTATCAGAAAGTTTTTCCGCCAGTTTCATGTCATGTCCGCCGGCTTCCTGAGCAGCCTTATAAATAGCATGGGTAATTTTTATTTGATTGAAAGGAACCAATGTTCCGTCTCGTTTATAAATTTGAGTAATTTTCATAAAGAAATTAACTTCCCCATGAAACCGTCTTGATAAAATTTAACTAATTTCACTTTGACTATTTGATTGGTTAAATTTTGCGGGCTCTTAACCCCATCAGAAGTTTGGCGCAAATTTTCTTTTTTAAAATCAGATAGAGCCGCAAAAGCGGCTTCGCCTTTGGATTTTTTATATAGAGAGCTTCCCGATGAACTTCTAACGGGGCGTAAAAAAACTTTAAGATAATTCGGCGTATATCCTTGCCAATATTCGCTTCTTTTGTTTTCAATCAGCGCTTCTGAAGTTGAATTAATGAATATTTTTCTTTGTTTTTCTGATAATTTCTCGCCGAGCTTGATCAATTTATTGCTTCTGATTTTTTTTATTTTATCTGAAATTTCATCTTCAACAAGAGAGGCCTTGGTGCCCGGCCGAGCGGAAAATTTAAAAACATGAATTTTTAAAAATTGGCTTGATTTGACGAAATTATAAGTTTCCTGAAAATCTTTTTCGCTTTCTCCCGGAAAACCGACAATAATATCGGCTGTGAGATTGATATCTTTAATCTGTTTAAGCTGTTTTATTATTTTTTCCAATTCTTGGCGGCTGTAAGGGCGATTCATTTTTTTCAAAACTTCGGTTGAGGCGGATTGAATTGACAAATGAATGTGCGGACAAATTCTCGGATTATTCTGGATCAGTTTAACAAACTCCGGATTAATTAAAGTCGGCCAAAACGACGTAAGTCTTATTCTCTTTATGGCGGTTTTATCTAAAATTTCTCTTAACAAATCTTTCAAATCATATTTCCCTATTTGGTAATTGCCAATATTGGTGCCGACTAAAACTATTTCCTGGCAGCCATTTTTTTCTCTATTTTTAATTTCCTGAATAATTTTTTGTGGCGGCTTGTTTGAAATTTCTTTCCGTAAATAAGGAACAATGCAATAAGAGCAATAATTCCGGCATCCGTCCTGAATTTTAATAAAAGCCCTTGTTCTCTTTTTTAATTCATCTTTGCCTTTTTTCTTTTTAAGGATTTGCCCCAAAATAAGTTTATCTGTTTTTTCTTTATTTTTATTATCAATCCATTTGTCAACTTTTCCGATAAATTCTCTGTCCAACCTCAAAATGGAAGTAAAACAGCCGATAACTATCAAATAAGTTTTAGGAAACATCCGCTTGATTCTGGAAATAAGCTGTCTGGTTTCTTTTTCCGCTTTTTGAGTAACCGCGCATGCTTTGATAATATAAAAATCGGCTTTTTGAAACGGTTCCACTATTTTCAAGCCCCTTTCTTCAAATTTTTCTTTCAATTCTTCCGCTTCAGCCTGATTTAATTTACAGCCTAATGTGCAAATAGCTATTGTCTGCATACCAAAATTATTTAAATTTACGAGTTATTTATAACGAAGAAAATTTAACTATAATTTTGAGTACCCCCTCCTTTACTCCATCGGGGGTCTACCCTTTTACGATACGCCGTAAGCGAAGCGGCTTCGCCTTTTTTCCTAACGATTATCGAAAGTTTATCGTTGAGATAAAGGAGGGGGTAAAGGTTTTGCAGCCCGCCAAACTTTTCGCTTCGCAAAAACTTAGGCGGGACAAAACTCTTTAAATTCTTTTTCTTAATTCTTTAATCAATTTTTCTTGATCAATTGTTTCCTGATTTCCGCTGGACATATCGCGAATAATAATAGTTTTATCGCTCATTTCTTGCTGGCCTAAAATCAAAGTTAATTTAACGCCTATTTTATTGGCCATTTCCAATTGAGCTCGCAAACTGTCTTTGGCTAAATTCTCCGCCACTCTGAATCCTTCCTTGCGCAAATCTTCAAGCAATTTCAAAGATCTTCGCATAGCCAATTCTCCAAGCTGAGCCAAGAAAATTTTTGGCGCTCGTTCTTTGGAAATTCTGATATTTTGATATTTCAATTCTTCAATAATCCTTTCCACGCCAAATGCTACGCCCAAGGCCGGCGTTTCTCGGCCGCTTAATTCCCCGACTAAATTATCATATCTTCCTCCGCCGCCTAAGGCTGACATGGGAGGAACTACGGGAATAACTTCTGCTGGCTTGTCGCCGGGCAGGGATTCTTTATTTTCCCCTTCTTTTTTTTCTTCCGGCTTAGGAGCTTTCTTTATTGGAGCAATTTCAGTTCTGATTGGTAAAATTTCAAATACTGTTCTGGTGTAATAATCCAGCCCTCTGACTAAAAACGGATTTAATTCGTAAGCAACTTCCGCTTCATCAAGGCATTCCAAAACTTTTACAAAATGAGAATGACAATTCTCGCATAAGCTATCAACTATTTGAGGCGCGTCAGTTATCAAATCTTTGCAGTTTTCTTGCTTGCAATCCAAAATCCTCAAAGGGTTGCGGACTAATCTTTTCTGACAATCCTGACAAAGCCTGTTTCTCTTTGATTTAAAATAATTTATTAATTTACTGCGATAAGCCTTGCGGCATTCCGTGCAACCCAAACTGTTAATTTGAATGGAAACCTTAATTCCCAGCTCTTCAAAAAGAGTTTTGCAAAATAAAATAACCTGGGCGTCGCTGACCGGTTTGTCTGATCCTAAAATTTCCAAATTAATTTGGTGAAACTGGCGAAGCCGGCCGGACTGAGGCCTTTCATAACGAAAGAGCGGTCCGAAACAAAATAATTTTATCGGCTGAGACAGATTAAACATTCCGTGTTCAATATAAGCTCTAACCATTGAAGGAGTAAATTCCGGCCTCATTGCCACTTGATTCTGTCCCCGATCAGTGAATTGATACATTTGTTTTTCAACCACTTCCGTAGTCATGCCGGTACTTTTTTCAAATAATGCTCTTTCTTCCAAAACCGGAGTTTCAATTTTTTTAAACCCGTAGTCCTCGGATAAATCTTGAGCCTTCTGAATTACAAGATCCCAATATTTTCCTTCTTCTGGCAAAATATCTTCCATGCCGCGCAAACTTTTCGGCAAATATTTTTTATGCTGGGGAAGCTGCTGAACGGCATTATCTTGATTAACTTGAATATTTTTGATTTTATTTTCTCTCTTAACCTGAATTTTTTTAGGTCGTTTAATCAATTGTTTCTTTTTGTTATTCTTGTTCTTTTTTTTGTTCATTTTTTTTATTTTCTTATTCTTTTTTTTAGCCATATCAAATTTTTTAAAATTTTTAACCCGCCTCCGCCAGCTGGCGGATTTGGCAGTAGATAATTTGAACCTTTTAAATTAAATAGTTAATTATATTATTTAGACAATTAAATTTCAGATTAAAATTTAGGCGGGACAAAACTCTTTAAAAAGTAAAAATTGGAGTTTTTAATAATCCTAAATTTTTAAAAGGCCATCCCCTAAACCAAGCTCTGCCGACAATAGTACTTCTTTTTATTGGTCCGAAAACTCGGGAATCCAAACTTACGTTGCGATGGTCGCCTAAAACATAATATTCATCTGAATTCAATTGAACGTCAACTTCCCCCATCGTAACCAAGCCCGGATTGAGATAACTGTTTTCATTAAACTCAACTCCTTGGGGAAACTGCTGATTATAAACAGAAATTTTATTTTTTGAAATAACAATTCTTTCGCCGGGCAATCCGATTACTCTTTTAATCAAATAATCTTGTGAATTATTGGGCGAATGGAAAACAATCACTTCTCCTCTCTGCGGAGAATGAAAACGGTAGCTCAATTCTTCAACAATCAAATAATCTTTATCATAATAATTCGGTTCCATTGACGGTCCGCTCACGTAAAACGGCTGAAAAACAAAATGATGAATAGGCCAAATAATTATAAAAGCCAAAAGAACGATTTTTACCAAATCTAAAATGAATTCCACCCAATAAGGTTTTGTTTTAAAAAAACTTCCCCTTTTCGGCTCTTCTTCCGGATTTATATTCTCTGGATTTGTCATAGGTGCAAATTTCAGTTAATTTTTGTCTTCCTTATCATTTAAACTTATTTTTCTGACAATTTTAGTAATGTCTTTTTCTATCTTTTCCATTTTTAATCCCAATTTAAAAACCAAATAAAACAGCACTACTACGCTTAAATAAAATAAAACGTCTATTCCTTTTCCGGAAAATCCCAAAGCCGCGACGAATGAATCAACCTGTTTTAGAAAAATAATCAGTAAAGCGGCCAAAATCCAAAAGACCAGCCAAAAAATAAATTCATTGCCGCCTATTTCTTTATTCTTTTTCTGCCAAAAAAGGCGGGAAACAAAGAATAAAATAATAACCAATGCGATTATTTGTTGAATCATATTTTAATTCATTAACTTAGCCAAAAATAAATCTTTAATAATTCTGAATCCGCCCGTTCCCCTGCCATTTCCTCTGAAAAGACCTTGTCCAAAATCATGATAAATAACCGTGATCGGAACTTCTTTGATTATTAATTTATTTTTAGAAACTTTATACAATATCTCGCTGCAATGAGCCATGCCGTCATTTTCAATCGTTATTTTTTCCAAGGCTTTTCTGGAAAGCGCGCGAAAACCATTCTGAGGATCGGTTAAAGAGACATTAATTAAAATTTTATTAACCAAGCCGGCCAAAGGAATAATTATTTTTTCCTTAAACCAAGGAATTTCTGATTTTTTACCCAAAAAACGCGAGCCAAAAACCGCGTCTGCCTCGCCGCTTTGTATAGGCAAAATAATTTCTTTTATTTCGCGGGATAAAAATTGCCCGTCCGCGTCAAAATGCACGACAATATCAGCTTGATTGTTAAGGGCGTATTCATCTCCTGTTTGCAAGGCCGCTCCTTGTCCGCGATTAATTAAATGGCGTAAAACCGTTGCACCTTGTTTTTTTGCCAGTTCAAAAGTCCTATCGCTTGAACCGTCATCAACTATCACCAATTCATTTACTAACGGCCTTACCTCATTAATCACTTTTTCAATATTTTTTTCTTCGTTATAAGCGGGAATGATAACGATAATTTTATTAAAATTTTTCTCCATACTGACTTATTAAAGGTTCCAGTAATATTCTGTTGGCTTTCACATAATCAACTAATTTTTCCAAGCCGTCATTTAATCCGACAACCGGGAGCCAATTTATTTTTTCTTTCGCCAAGCGGATATCCGGCAAGCCGAGCGGAGTCATAAAAAGAAGCGGCGGTTTAAATTCAACCTTGGATTGAGAATGAGTGATTTCTATAATTTTATTGGCCAAATCAACCAATTTATATTCTTCTGATCCGCCCAAATTTATCGGTCCGATTTCATTTGAATCCATCATTGAAACAATGCCTTCAATAACATCGCTTACATAACAAAGCGAAGTTGAAAAATTTCCATCTCCGTAAATAATCAAAGGCTGTTGCGTAAGCGCCTGTAAAACAAAATCAGGAACCATTTGACCGTCAAAAAGCGTTTCACGCGGGCCATAAGTTCTGAAAATTCTGACAATCTTAGTATTTAATCCGTACATTTCCCGATAAGTCATCATGGCTGTTTCGGCAAAACGTTTTCCTTCGTCATAACAGGCTCTTGGGCTGATAAAATTAACAGAACCAAAATCACTTTCTTTAAAAATGGGGTTATCCTGGCGTCTGGAACCGTAAACCACGGCCGAAGAAGTAAAAAGAATTTTCGCTTTATACGATTTTGCCATTTCTAAAACATTAATCGTGCCGATGGAATTAGTGTGCAAGCTTTTCAATCGCAACTGATTAAAATTTTTGGCCGAGGTTGGAGAGGCTAAATGAAAAATTTCCTGAATGCCGTGAATTTTAATTTTAAAATTCGCCAATTCAGGAGATTCTTCAAAATTTATCGGCTGATTAATATCATGCTTGATAAAACGGAAATTCGGATTCTGCAGAAGATGGCTGATATTATTCAAGTTTCCGCCGCCAACAAAATCATCCACGCAAATAACATTATTATTTGTTATCAATTGGTCGCAAAGGTGAGAACCGATAAAACCGGCTCCGCCCGTAACCAAAATATTTTTTCTTTCGCCCGGATAAAATTTTTGGTCTTTATTTGTTGGCATAGTTTCAATTTAAAATTTTAAATTTCCAGCCCGAGGCTGGTCCGCCTTTGGCGGAAAAATTAAAAATTAGGTTATCTACTTATTCGCTTATCAATTTATTTTTAGTATCGTTTTCTGTTGTTAAATGGACGACCTCCTGATCTTGGTCGATCATCATTGCCGCGATCTCTGTCAGCGGGACGAGGTTGATCGCCGCCTTCAAGCAAAGCTCTCATTGAAAGATTAATTCTGCCTTGTCTGTCAATTTCCATTACTTTAACCGGCACAATATCGCCGACTTTAACCAAATCATCAGGATGTTCAACGCGATAGTTGGCCATTTCTGAAACATGGATCAGTCCTTCCTGACCGCGCACAACTTCGGCAAAAGCGCCAAAATCCATAATTCTGGTAATTTTACCTTGAAAAATTTCACCAGCTTTAACTTCGTGAGTGATATTTTTAATCCATTCAACCGCTTTATTTTTTGATTCTTCATTTAATGAAGTAACCATTACTGTGCCGTCTTGTTCAATATCAATCGTTGATCCGGTTTGAGCGACGATTTCATTAATCATTTTTCCGCCCGGTCCGACAACGTCTCTGATTTTATCCGGATTAATTTTAATCATAGTCACTCTTGGCGCGTAAGGTGAGAAATTTTCTCTGGGCTTCGGCATAACTTGAGTCATTTTTTCCAAAATTTTAACCCGAGCATTGGCTGAAGCTTGGAAAGTTTCTTTAATCACGTCAAAAGTCAAACCTTTTGTTTTTGTATCCATTTGAATTGCAGTAATTCCTGTCGGCGTGCCGATAATTTTAAAATCCATTCCGCCCGGTCCGTCTTCCAAATCTTGAATATCGGTTATAACTTTATATTTTTTAAATCCATTATCCCCTTCTTCGGAAGCCAAACCAACGGCTATACCGGATACTAATTTTTTAATCGGAATACCGGCGTCCATTGATGACAAAACCGAAGCGCAAGTCGCGGCCATTGAAGTGGAACCGTTTGAAGAAAGAACTTCTGAAACCAATCTGAGAGTATAAGGAAAATTTTCCTTATCAGGCAAAATCGGTAAAATTCCTTTTTCCGCCAAAGCGCCATGACCAACTTCTCTTCGTCCGGTTTGTCTTAAAGGTCCGGCTTCTCCGGAACAAAACGGCGGGAAATTATAATGATGCATATATCGTTTACGGCTGCTATCTTCCATGGTATCCAAATATTGTTCCATGCCCGGACCGCCCAAAGTAACGACTGAAAGCACTTGAGTTTCTCCTCTGGAAAATATGGCTGAACCGTGAACTCTTGGCAAAACTCCGACTTGGCAGGAAATCTCTCTGATTTCATCAAGTTTGCGGCCGTCAATTCTTTGATCGCGATCCAAAATGGCTTGGCTGATTTCTTGATAAATTAATTTCATGGCATATTCAAAGCCCTTGCCTCTTCTGTCTTTGCCGATATTTTTTTCAATTAAAACTTCTTCCAATCGGGCAATCATTTTTTTCTTGGCGCCCAATCTGTCTTCTTTGGTTTTTAACGGATGATCAAAGAAATATTTTGGCATTTCCGCTTTAACGAATTCTTCGGTAATTTTTTTAACTTCTTCTTTGGCAACAATATCTTCCGGACTTAAAGGAGACACTAAAACTGTTTTTGGCTTGCCTGCTTTTTCTCTGATTTCTTCAATAAATTGATTGATTTTTTCAAATTCTTCCGCGCCCAATTCCATTGCCTTATACATTACGTCAGCTTCTATTTCTTGAGCTCCGGCTTCAATCATTAAAACTCTTTTATTCATTCCGCAAATCATCAAATCAAGATTACTGGTAGCTCTTAAAGTTTGAGTCGGGTTAACAACAAGTTGTCCGTCAACCTGACCGATTCTTACGCCTGCTATCGGTCCGTTCCAAGGAATATTGGACATATGCAAAGCGATAGAAGCGCCGAGAAGCGCCGGTATATCAGGATCATTTTCGTGATCAATGGAAAGCACGGTTAAAATAACTTGAACCGAGCGTCGCATGTCTTGATCAAAAAGAGGACGAATGGAACGGTCAATTAAGCGTCCTATTAAAATAGCCTCGTCTGGCGGACGAGTCTCTCTTTTTATAAAACGAGAACCTTTAATTTTTCCGGCTGCGTAGAAACGTTCCTCATATTCAACCATTAAAGGAAAATAATCCATTCCCTCTTGGTCTTTATCGCCCATAACGGCGGTGGCTAAAACGGTTGTTTCACCGTATTGAACCGTGCAAGAGCCATTTGCTTGACCGGCCACTTCGCCGGTTTTTACAATTAATTTTTTGCCTGCTACATCTATTGTGAATTCCATAGTCATTTTTTTTAACAATTTATATTTATTTTATTTGATAATTAATCATTTCTTACCTTTAGCAAATTTCGCCTGAACGATATCGCGGAAAAGCCTTAGAAAATTAAGGAGTTTTATTGAAAAATTCATCTGTTTGACGACCTATTCGGGAGGAGTTATGAATTTTTCATAATAAAACGAGTATAATTTTCAAGGATTTGGAGCGTTGAGTGAAGGAGAAATTTGCGGCACTCGTTATTTGTTGTTGTTATATCTTTTAATCAAGAATTTTTTGATGTTCTTACTTAAATCCGTAAACTCGTCTACCATCTCGCTTAATTTTGATGAAGTGGTTTGTCCAAAAGCCAATAGTTCCACTCTGCAGCCCTTATTTTCTCTTAAATACGAAACTAACGGCATAAAATCTCCATCGCCTGTCACCAAGATAATTACGTCCACTTTGTCGGCTAATTTAATCGCGTCAACTGCCATTCCCACGTCCCAATCTGCTTTTTTCATTCCGCCGGAAAAAATTTGCAGATCTTTTATTTTCAATTCAAACCCTTGTTTTGAAAGCGCCTCAAAAAAAGTTTGTTCTTCGCGGCTGTCAGATTTGATAACATAAGCGATGGCCCGAATTAATTGGCGGCCACCGACGATTTCTTCCAAAACTTTAGCAAAGTTAACATTGGCGTGATACAAATTTTTTGCAGAATGATACATATTCTGCACGTCAATAAAAACTCCTATCCGCTGATCTTTATGTTTGATCATAATAAAATTTATTATTTTCTTCTAATTTTTTTGATAATCTTCTCGTAACTTTTTGGGTCGTTAGCTTGAAGATATTTTAAAAATTTGCGTCTTTGGCTGACTTTTTTTATCAAACCGCGTCTGGATGAAAAATCATGAATATGAGCCTTCAAGTGTTCGGTCAAACTTTCAATCTCTTTGGTTAAGAGACCGATTTGGACCTCAGACGAACCGGTGTCAGTTTCGTTAATTTGATTGTCTTGGATAATTTGTTTTTTGTCTTCTTTTTTAAGCATAATTTAAGTTTAATTATAATATTATTATATTAGCATATTACGTTATCTTTGGCAACCCGAAATGATCATTTATTCTGCTTCTTTTAAAACTTCTAAAATATAAAAACCTCTTTTTTCTCCTGGGGCGGAATCAACCTTGATTTTGACTTTATATTTTTTACCCGGATCAAATTTAAAATCTTTGGGAAAAATAGCCAATTTCCCCAGTTCCCATGTAATAGTTTTAATTTTATTTTCTTTATCGCGTGAAGTTCGCGGAGTGACTACGAATTCTTTGAAACGCAAATCAATTGCTTCTGTCATTTCTTTTAAAGATCCTTGTTTTGGAATTTCGCCGCCTAATTTTTCAATCAGTTCTTGAAGTGAAATAGTTAAGGGTTTTTTTTCATCTTGCTTTTTAATCCACATATTCTCGCGAACATTTTTTCCCTGTGAAAAATCAATCTTTGACAAATCTGCCTGATTAATTGAGATAAAAAAACTTTCAAATCGCGGAGAATATAAAATATAACCGTCATAACCGGCAGCCCTGACAGCCTGATAACCGGCAGCTACTTTCTTATCTATATCAATCACTACCTCGCCGAATTTCGTCTTAATAACAAATCCATTTTCTTTTAATTTCTCAATGGTTTCCAGAGAACTTTTAATTGTTCCTTTTTGTTCCTTACTTTTTTGGACAAGACCATATTTTTCTAAATCTTCATCAGAAAGAATTTCTTCAGGTGAACGGCCTTGCTGAAAATAATCATATAAATTATCAAAACTAAAGAATCTCTGGAGTCCCAAAACCGTGCGGTCGCTTACGGCAAAAAGTTCTTTAGCATTAGGATATTGAGCGCGGTCTATACGTGAAACAAATTGCGTCAGCTTATCTAAAACAGGATTTTTTTCTAATATACCTTGCGCGACTAGAGCTAAATAGACCACTCTGCACGTTGGCATTGTTTTCTCGTCTGATTCTGGGCCGTGATGATCAAACCAAGCTGTTTCATCCTCTTCTGAAACCACCAATCCTGTTTTCTTGCCAGTATCTAAATTAATTGCTCCGGGAACAAATTCGCCAGGCGGCACATAAGCCACGTCATCAATATTACAACCGGCCATTTTTAAAAGTCCCAAACTAGTTTTCCCGTCCAAATCAGTAAAGGGTAATAATTTTATTCTTTTTTCTTTTTGATCAAAACGCAAAATCCCATGAACAGCAAACCCGCGCCAAAGTTCAGTTGTTTTTTTTCTTAATTTCTCTTCGCTTTCTTCTTGCGTTTCGCCTCCAATCTCTTCGTAAGATTTTATCCGATTTAAAGTAATTTCCGTTGCTTTTTTAGCAAACTGGTCTAAAATAGCCTGATTTTTTTCGCGCTGAGATTTATGATTCTCAAATACTTGTTCTTGATTACGTTCTTGATTCATAAATAAAAACTAGATTTAATCCTAAACTATTAATTATATTATATTATATTAAAAAAATGGTTTTATGTCAATTACCCATCCTAAAAATGGCGTCTGCATATGTGTTAAATTTCACTAATTGATTAATAGAAAAACTCTAAAATAAAACCGCATCTTGTTTTTAAATAAATAAACAAGATGCGTAATTTTTATTTTTTTATCACCATTATCTCCTTTTGCTTTAGCAAAAGGTTTAAAACAATTTCAAATATCTTATTGGCCTTTTCTTTTTCTGTATAACCAATTTCTATGCTCTTCTGAAGCCGCTGCCGTTTTGTCTCGCCTTTCTCCATGTCTACTATCAGAATATAATCCTTTTTCATATCCGTTATTGGATTGGGTTTCTGATCATTAGGAATAGTAGTTGTGTTTATTTTATTTTTTTCCAGTTCTCTTTCAAGCCCATGTAAAATCTTATTGTAAACTCTTTCTTTAGTATGGCTTACTTTAATGTACCCGAAACCTTCAATTCCTATTTTACCATTTACCAAAAAGGCTTTGCCTGTATGGCTTATAATAATCACAGCTCTATAAATTTTTCTTCTTGCCATTCTTCCTCCTTTTTATTTACCCAATTTGACCAAAATTTCTTTCTTGAAATTTTATCACAAATTTGAGTATTAATTGTTTCTAGTTTATTATATTTTTGAGAATTTGTCAAGCCCAAACTTGACTAATATTTTTTTATCAATATTATTAGAAACATGACAAAATTAAAAACATGGCTGAATTTGTGGCTACCGGTTATTATTTGGGCCGGATTGATTTTTTATTTATCCTCTATTCCCGATTTAAGAACTTCTCTAAGCCAATTTTGGGATACTGTTTTAAGAAAAATCGCCCACATGGCAGAATTTTGTATTTTATTTTTACTGTTGTTTCGAGCGCTTGATGGTTCATCTAAAAAACTCCGCCCGAGGCGGACCAGCCTTGGGCTGGAAAAAATGTTTTGGGCGCTTTTATTTTCCATTCTTTACGCTTTTTCTGACGAGTGGCATCAAAAATTTATTTTCGGCCGAGTCAGTTCTTTAATTGATATTGGTATTGATTCTTTTGGAGCGATTATCGGATATATTATTAAATCTTCAAGCGCCGTAAAATCTTGACACAAATAATTTATTCTGTATAATATGACGATATGGCTGAAAATCTCAAAAATTTAATCACTGAGTTTCTGGAACATTTGGAAATTGAAAAAGGTTCTTCCGATTTGACTGTCAGAAATTACAAATTTTATTTGGAGCGATTTTCAAAACAAACCGGCGCCAATTCGCCTCAAGAAATAACTTCGGATGTTGTCCGCCAATACCGCCTCTTTCTTTCCCGCTTGAAAAATTCCCGTTCTGAAAGCGGCCTTTCCACGTCCACTCAAAATTATCATTTAATCGCTTTAAGAAATTTTCTAAAATATCTGGCCAAGAGAGACATTAAAGCTTATGCTCCGGAAAAAATTGAACTGGCAAAAACCGGCGAAAGACAAGTTTCTTTTTTAGAGGGCGATGATTTGGAAAAACTGCTTGAAGCGCCGTTTCAAATAGAACAACCGGATATTATAAAATTGCGCGATAAAGCCATCTTAGAGCTGCTGTTTTCCACCGGCTTGCGCGTTTCGGAATTGACTAATTTAAAAATTGATGATATTAATTTAAAAAAAGATGATTTCAGCGTTTGCGGAAAGGGTAAAAAATGGAGATTGGTTTTTTTATCAAATCAGGCGAAATATTGCTTGAAAAAATATTTGGAAACGCGGACTGACATGGAACCGAATGTTTTTGTCAGGCACGACAAAGCGGGAGCCGATAGCGCGAAAAAAGAAAAAGGACAAAAAAATAAACCGGGCCTCACTCCCCGTTCCATTCAAAGGCTGGTTAAAAAATACGCCAAAGTAGCCGGCATTACCAAGAAAATCACCACCCATACTTTGCGCCACAGTTTTGCCACTGATTTATTGGCCGGCGGCGCGGACTTGAGATCGGTTCAAGAATTATTGGGACATAAAAATATTA
>JBAZMD010000012.1:0-26114 GCA_041649955.1 Patescibacteria group bacterium
GTCGCCGGCGATATCAATTGCCAGATTCTTTCCATGGAAGAAGGCGCGACTTTAAGCGGCCGCTGCAGCGTTGGCAAGGGCCCATCAACTTCCGGACATAAAAGAGAAAAAGCAGAAGAGATATAAAGGGCTTTGTCTCCGGACGTTAAGTCGGAGCTACAAAACCTTTACCCGCCCAGATTTTTAGACTATTAATTAAGATTAGGGCGATGTATTAGGTTTATGTTTTATCTGACCCAAAGATCGTGGCAAGCAAGTGTCCAAAAACTTGGGCGGGTACGCAAAATTATAGTTAAAAATTTTGCGCTTTCAGCTTAAATTTTCAAATAATTTTAGTATGTATTTTTACATTTACGATTCTTTTTTATCTGAGAAAAGGTACGAAAAACAAGTCAATGAAATAGAAATTCGATTGGCTAATTTAGGTATTACCGGTAAAAAAATCCGTTTTTCAATTTTAAAAAGCATCTCGGATATTATTAAAGAAAGTTTAAGGGATAAAAATCCAACCGTGGTAATTGTCGGGAGCGACGAAACCTTTATTCAAGCGGCTATCCCCATGGCTAATCAAAAAGCGGTTTTAGGCTTCATCCCCACTCAGTCAAATTCAGCCATGGCTCATATTTTGGGCTTGCCGACCAACGAATTCGCTTGCGACGTGATTTCATCCCGCCGAATTGAAGATGTAAGCTTGGGTATGATTAACGGACAGCATTTCTTTTCTTCTCTGGAATTTAATCCAACTCAAACTCGATTGATTTGCGATGAGCAATATCAAATCAACCCCACCGGAATTAATTTGACAAAAGTTATCAATTTGGATTTTTTGCAATTTAAAAAAATGTCTCAAGATCCTGATTTTAAAAAAACGGTTTCTGACCCGAAAGATAATTATTTGGAAGTTTTATTGGGAAATTCGGGCAAGGACTTTCTTTTTATAAAAGGCAAAGACAAAAAAGACAGTTTATTTTTCGTCAAAAAATTGAGAGTTGAATCCAAAAAAGAGGGAGACGAAGTATTTATCAAAGTTGATCAGAATAAAGTCGTTAAAACTCCGGCCATAATTGAAATCGCCCCCCAAGTTTTAAAATTAATTGTCGGAAAAGATAGACTGATATAAATATGGAAAAGGACATTGCTAAATTTATTGATTATACAAATGTGAGCCCAATCGCTACTAGTTCTGATATTAAAAGACTTTGTCAAGAAGCCAAGAAATACGGCTTCTTTTCCGTTTGCGTAACTTCCTCAAGAATTAAATTAGCAAAAAGTTTTATAAAAAATTCATCAATAAAATTAATCAGCGTGGTTGGATTTCCTCATGGCACAACCATTGACCAAATCAAGGCAGCCGAAGCAAAACAGGCGGTTAAAAATGGAGCTGACGAAATTGATATGGTGATGAATATCGGCGCTTTTAAAGAAAAAAATTACCAATATGTTTTAAATGAAATAAAAATGGTGGTTCAATCGGCAAAACCGAAATTGGTCAAAGTGATCATTGAAACTTGTTATTTGACCAAAAATGAAATTAAAAAAATTTGTCAGATAGTAAAGTCGTCCGGAGCGGTTTTTGTCAAAACTTCCACCGGCTACGGACCAACCGGCGCGAAAGAAGAAGATATTAAATTGATGCGCAAAACAGTCGGTCCGAATTTTGGCGTAAAAGCTTCTGGATATATTCGCGACAAAGAAACAGTTTTAAAAATGATTAAGGCCGGAGCTAATCGAATCGGCACCAGGGCTTTATTGAAGTAAAAAATAGTTTGTAGTTTTTGGTTGATGGTTGTAGTTATTTAGTTACTAGTTCAAAACCAAAAACTAATAAACTAAAACCAAAGACTAATAACCAAAAACAATTATGTTAGCGAAAATTCTTTCGGCAGTTAATGTCGGATTAGAATCAAATTTAGTGGAAGTTGAAGTGGATATTTCAAGCGGATTTCCTTGTTTTGATATTGTCGGCTTGCCTGATCGGGCGATTGAAGAATCAAAAATGAGAGTTCGCTCAGCCATTATTAATTCCGGTTTGAAATTTTTACCGGATGCGCGAAAAAAACGTTTAACGATTAATTTGGCGCCGGCTGACGTAAAAAAAGAAGGTTCGGTTTATGATTTGCCAATGGCAGTTGGAATTTTAATCGCCTCAAATCAGCTTCCAACTGATTTTTTGAAAGAGAAAAGTTTATTTGTCGGCGAATTGGCTTTGAATGGCGAGCTGCGCCATTCCAAAGGAGTTTTGCCAATGGCGATTTTAGCCGCGGAGAAAGGCATAAAAAATATTTTCCTGCCCTCTTCTAATGCTCAAGAAGCGTCCTTAATAGAAAATGAAAATTTTAAAATTTATCCGCTTGATTCTTTAAATTCTTTAATCAGTCATTTGACTGGACAAAAAATAATCAAGCCTTTTGTCGGCGAAAATATTAATGTTCTGGAAAAAGAAACAGAATATGAATTTGACATGGCTTATGTCAAAGGCCAAGAACAGGCGAAAAGAGCGATAGAAATTGCCGCAGCCGGCGGACATAATATCTTAATGAGCGGCGCGCCGGGTTCAGGAAAAACTCTTTTGGCAAAAACCATTCCTTCAATTTTGCCGAAAATGTCCAAAGAAGAAATTTTGGACGTAACGAAAATTTACAGCGTGGCCGGACTTTTAACAGAAGGCGAATTAAAATTTGAAAGGCCATTCCGTTCTCCTCATCATATTATTTCCAATGTAGCTATGGTTGGCGGGGGACAAATTCCCAAACCGGGCGAAATCAGTTTAGCTCATCGGGGAGTTTTATTTTTAGATGAAGTGGCGGAATTTTATCGCCATGTTTTGGAAAGTTTGCGCCAGCCGTTGGAAGACGGCATCATTTCCGTTTCTCGGGCCAGGGGCGCTTTGATTTTTCCGGCCAAATTTATTTTAATTGCCGCTCAAAATCCTTGCCCTTGCGGCTATTATCGCGATCCGGAAAAACCATGCCGCTGCAGTATTGGCGAAATCACGAAATATCGCAAAAAAATATCCGGGCCGTTGCTGGATAGAATTGATTTGCATTTGGAAATCCCCCGTCTTAAATTTGAAAAACTAACCAATGAAAAAGTGGCTGAAAGCTCGGAAGAAATCAGAAAAAGAGTGGAAAAAGCGAGAGAAATTCAAACCAAAAGATTTAAAAATGATTCATCCAAGAAAAAAGTTTTGACCAATGCCGAAATGACTTTGCCGCAATTGAAAAAATTCTGCCAAGTTGATGACAAGAGCTATGAATTATTAAAAAAAGCCATTGATCAATTTGCTTTATCAACCAGGGCTTATCACCGAATTTTAAAAGTTTCCCGAACTATTGCCGATTTGGCCGGAGATAAAGAAATTACTTTTAATCATATCGCCGAAGCCATTCAATATAGAACAAAATTAGAAGAAGTTTTATAGGGCAAGTTAATAAGTAAATAAACTAAATGGACAAGATTCTCCGGAGGTCGGACCTCCGGAGACCCCTAAGCTAACTAAGTAATAAGTAAATAAATAACGGAAATGAAAAAACATAAATCAAAAACAATTCATTTAAAAAGAAGTTATCGCATTGGCCGAGAAATTATCGCTGATATGAAGGGCTGCGATGCGCGAATAATTAATGATGAGCAGCTATTAAAAAGATTGGTTCAAGAAGCAATTCACAAAACAGACCATCATTTATTAAGTTTGGTTTCCAAAAAATTTTCGCCGGTCGGAATAACGATTGTCGGAATTTTGGCCGAAAGCCATATCAGTGTGCATACTTATCCGGAAATCGGCTATGTCGGCATTGATATTTTCACTTGCGGCGCGAATAAACCGGAACCGATTCTTGATTATTTGCGGGAAAAAATCGGCGCTAAAGATGTGAGTTGGGCGTTTATTAAAAGAGGAACAATGCGTCAATGGAAGACAATTCTGCAAAGTGAAGGATTCAGGCGCGAAATAGAAGTAATAAAAACAATCCATAAGCGGCAGACCCCGTATCAAAATTTGGAATTGGTCAAAACAAAAAAACTGGGCACCTGTCTTTTTTCTAACGGCATTTTGCAATACGCAACAACTGATTCAAATTTTTATGATGATCAAATGTTAAAAAAGTTAAAACTCATCAAGGCAAAATCTGTTTTGATTATCGGCGGCGGAGATTGTTCGGTTTTGAAAAAAATAATTCCGAACAAAAATTTGGAAGATATTTACATGTTTGAACAAGATCAGCAAGTAGTGGAAATCGCCAAGAAATATTTGGGAGCGAATAAAGTTTTGCGCGATCCGCGTTTGAAAATGTTTTACGGCGATGCGCTTGAAACCATTCCTTATTTAAAAGACAAAAAAATTGACTACGCGGTGGTGGATATTATTTCCGCGTCAGAAGTGAAATTTAAGAAATTTTATAACGAACTGATGAAATTGTTGCATGAAATAAAAGTGCCGGCTTGGTCGGCTTGCGCGGGGAATATTTTGGAAACGCAAAAATTAAAATGCATCAAGAATTCGGCGGAAAAATTTTACGACAATATTATGATAGAAGACAAGTGGTTTTTATCCGGCGGAATGACCAGATTTTTATTCGGCGAAAAACTGAGGAAATAATATGAAGGAAAAAAAATATACATTTGAATTTCATCCAACGGGGAAAATTCTTGAAGGCAAAAAAGCGAATTTCAATTATGCTTACGGCTTTGCTTATGACAAACTTATTTATAAAGGCAAAACCAAATATCAAAAAATTGAACTTTATAAAACGCCGTGGCTCGGCAAATTATTGAAATTAGACGGCTATTTTCAAACCTCGGAAAAAGACGAATTTTTTTATCACGAAGCAATGACGCAACCGGCTCTGTTTTCGCATCCCAACCCGAAAAAAGTTTTGATTATCGGCGGCGGAGATGGCGGAATTTTGCGGCAGGTTTTATCGCATTATTCAATTGAGAAAGTGATAATGGTGGAAATAGACCAAGAAGTGATTGATTTTTCCAAAAAATATTTGAAATTTATTCATAAAAATTCATTTAAAAATCCTAAGGCTGAAATTATTGTCGGAGACGGCAAAAAATTTGTGGAAGAAACAAAAGAAAAATTTGATCTGATTATTTCCGACTTAACAGATCCGATTGGCCCGTCAAAAGCACTTTATACGAGAAGTTTTTACCAAAAAATTTCTTCAAAATTGGAAAAAAACGGCATTTTTATGACGCATTTGGATTTGGCGACCACTCGGCCGGAATTGTCAAAATGGATTTACAAAAATTTAAAATCTGTTTTCAAGTTTTCTTCGGTCTTTGTTTCGTATATTCCTTTATATGGATCTTTAATGGCCTTCGGCATCAACAGTAATTATATTGACGCGGCGAAAATAAAAAATGAAATTATTCAGAAAAGATTAAAAGAACGCAAGGTGAAAAATTTAAAATGGTATTGCCCGAAAATTCATCAGGCGATTTTCGCTCTGCCGGTTTATCTTAAAAAGCTGTTCAAGATTTAAATCAGTGATATAATTTAGAAAATTAAAAAAATCTCTCTGGAATTTTCCAGAGAGATTTTTTTAAATATATTATATTTTATTCCGCGTAAATATAGCCCAAGATACGCACGTCGTCGCGGTCAATCGTTCTTTGAGTAACGCGCCAAGGCGTAGGGTGATTCATTTCAGTAAAAGTAATAGTGTCATTATTAAAAGATTCAACATAAGCAACGTGTCCCCAACAATAGGAACTTCTTCCGCAGCAACCGCGGCCGGCTTCACATAAAGAAACAACGGCTCCTTTCTGCGGATCATCGCCGATTCTAAATCCTTGTTGTTTGGCATTACCGAGCCAGTTTTTGGCATTACCGCTCCAAGCAACGCATTTACCGAGATCAGTCGCCCATTTATAAGCTACATAAGAAGTACATTGACCGTTATAAAATTTATGACATTTTGTGTTTCTTAACCAAGAATTGTAATTCGGCGAAGTTATCACTAATTCTGTTTTTTCAAAACGAGGTTGAACAACTTGAGGTTTTATTATCACCGGAGGCGCTGAAGGCTGTGATCCGTAAGGAATAATTAAAATATCATTTGCTAAAATATCCGAAGCATCGGCCAAGCCGTTAAAATCAACGATATCATTTATTGATGCTTTATATTTTTTGGCAATTTGATCCAAGGTTTCACCGGATTTAACTTTATGAGTTAAACCATCAATCGGTAAAATAGAAAGCGTTTGTCCGGGTCTGATAAGATTAGCCGAACGAAGCGTTAAATTATTTGCCGCAAGAATGGAAGTGATATTAATGCCGAATTTTTGAGCAATAGTATAAATATTATCTCCTGCTTCAACAACATATTTTTCAACTTCTGTTCTGGTATTCGGCATTGAGTCATTAAATTCTGTTTCAGGAGTGATTAAAGTGCTGCCACCCAAAGTTAAGTGAATATCAGAATCTGCCAGCATTCTGTTGCCGGCAATATGAAAATCAGAAATTTCTTGATTACCGGAAGAAGCTTGTTTGTTAGAAGTATTTTGAGCTTTAATAATAATTTTATCTTGATTGGCAATTTTTGAAATTAAATTATCATGATTGGCATTTTCGTAGAGATTTTTCATTTCCAAAGATGAAAAAATAACAAAAAAAGCGATTACAGCCACTAAAGCAAACTCGCCCGTTATTATTTTATCACGGTGTCTAAGACAAAAATGAGAGATGTAAAGTATTCTCCCGATAATCGCTTTTCCCAGATTGGCTAAGCCCGATTGGGCATTAGACCATAAATTGTTCAGAAAAACCTTAAGATAATTGTTTTCAAGAGGTTTTTTCATAATTTAAACCCTTATTCAGGGTTGTTTTTTATTATACCACTAATTTTTCGCTTGTCAAGAGGATAAGTTTATGCTAATATTTAAGGATAAAAATAAAAAATAATTATGTCAGGTAAAACATTTTTTCAAAAATTAACCAAAAGAGCAAAAGATTATAATTTTGCCAAAATAGAAAAGAAGTGGCAAAAAGTATGGGAGAGATTAAAACTTTATCAGGCCCAGGATTCTTCTGAAAAGCCCAAACAATATATTTTAGTGGAATTTCCTTATCCTTCTGGAGACGGTCTTCATGTCGGTCATTGCCGAAGCTATGTGGCCTTGGATGTTTTGGCTAGAAAAAGACGAATGCAAGGGCAAAATGTTCTCTATCCTATGGGCTGGGATGCTTTTGGCTTGCCGACTGAAAATTACGCCATCAAAAAAGGAATTCATCCGGCAAAAATCACGGCTCAAAATATCGCTGTTTTTAAAAAACAGCTTAAGTCTTTGGGAATTTCTTTTGATTGGTCAAGAGAAATTAATACCACTGACCCGAAATATTATAAATGGACGCAATGGATTTTCATTCAATTATTCAAACGAGGCATGGCTTACCAATCTGAGATTCCGATTAATTGGTGTCCAAAATGCAAGATTGGTTTGGCAAATGAAGAAGTAGTTCAAGGAAAATGCGAACGCTGCGGCGCTCAAACCGAAAGGCGGCAAATGAAACAATGGATGCTTAAAATTACCGAATATGCCGATCGCTTGCTTAAAGAATTGGAAACAGTAGATTATTTGGATAAAATAAAAACTCAGCAAATCAATTGGATCGGCCGGAGCGAAGGAACAAATCTAAAATTTTTAATCAAGGATTCTGATTCGGAAGAAGAACAATTTATTGAAGTTTTTACCACTCGCGTTGATACGATTTACGGCGTGACGGCTTTGGTAATCGCGCCGGAACACAAAATGATTGAGGTATTAAAATCAAAAGTTAAAAATTTGGAAGAAGTTGAAAAATATATTGAAGAATCAAGAAAAAAGTCAGATATGGAAAGAACTGATTTGGCTCGACAAAAAACAGGAGTTCAATTAAAAGGACTTTTTGCCGTCAATCCGATTAATAAAAAATCAGTGCCGATTTTTCTTGGCGATTACGTGATCGCCGCTTATGGCGGAGGTTCAGTTATGGTTGTTCCGGCTCATGATCAAAGAGATTTTGATTTTGCCCAAAAATACGGATTGGAAATTATTGAAGTGATTAAACCCAACACTGGCCAAAAATCAGTAGAGAAAGGAGCAAATGGCGAATTACTAGAAGCCTTTGAACCAGAAGGAGTTTTAATTAATTCGGAAGAATTTTCCAATTTAACCTCTACCGAGGCAAGAAAAAAAATTACTGAAAGATTGACTTTGGAAAAATCTGGAGAATTAAAAGTAAATTATAAATTGCGCGACTGGGTTTTTTCCCGCCAGCATTATTGGGGCGAACCGATACCATTGGTTTTTTGCCAAAAATGCGCTGACAAAATAAAAAATAGAAAACTCGGGGAAGAAAATAAAGAATTTAATCTGGGAGAATTATCAAATCCCGGCTGGACGGCAATTGAAGAAAAAAAATTACCGGTTAAACTTCCTTATCTCAGAAAATATCAGCCGTCAGGAACAGGCGAATCGCCGCTCAGCAAATGCGAGAATTGGATAAAAGTAAAATGCCCGCATTGCGGCGCTTGGGCGAGAAGAGAAACCGACACCATGCCGAATTGGGCCGGTTCAAATTGGTATTTTATCCGTTATCTTGATCCGAAAAATGATAAAACTTTGGCCAGTCCGGAAAAAATGAAATATTGGTTGCCGGTTGATATTTATAATGGCGGAATGGAGCACACAACTTTGCATCTTCTTTATTCCCGTTACTGGTATAAATTTTTATACGACATCGGTATCGCGGAAAGCAATGAACCTTATCTCAAGAGAATGTCGCACGGAATGATTTTAGCCGAAGATGGAAGAAAAATGAGCAAAAGTTTTTCCAATGTTATTAATCCGGATGAAATTATTAAAAAATACGGCGCTGATACTTTGCGGCTTTATGAAATGTTTATGGGGCCGTTTGATCAGCCGATTGCTTGGAACACTCAAACTATTGAAGGAGTGGCAAGATTTCTGGCTCGGGTCAGAAATCTTGTAATTTCTAATTCTCAATTTCTAATTTCTAAATCCCGATTTCATCGAGGATCCTCGACAGAGTCGGGACAGATTCCAGATTCCAGATTCCAAATTCCAGATTCAGACTTGGAGCGCTTGACGCATCAGACAATTAAAAAAGTGAGCGAAGATATTGAGAATTTTAAATTCAATACCACAGTTGCTTTTTTAATGGAATATTTAAATGTTTTGGAAAAATCGCCGAATATTTCAGGTATTAAAACTTTACTTTTATTATTATCTCCTATTACTCCTCATCTTTGCGACGAACTCTGGCAACGGATACAGACTAACACGGAAGTAACACGAACTGACACGGAAAGTCGGCGTAAGTCCGCACTTGGAAGTATTTTTCAAGAAAAATGGCCGGAGTTTGACCCTCAATTAGTCAAAGAAAAAGATTTTATTTTAGTTATTCAAATTAACGGTAAAATGAGAGATTCAATTAAAACCCATGTTGACATTACCGAGGAAGAAGCAAGTCAAATCGCTCTCAATAGCCCGAAAATTCAGAAATTTTTAAACGGACAAAAAATTAAAAAAACAATTTTCATTGCCGGAAAATTAATAAATTTAGTGGTTTAATTGATGTCGCTTAAACAAGAAACACAAGAAATTTGCAACCAATATCAAATTCAACCTTTGAGAAGAAGAGGACAAAATTTTTTAATTAGTCCTGACGCGATAAATAAATTATTGGATGCAGCCAATTTGGAAAAATCAGATTATGTGATAGAAATCGGCGCCGGACTTGGAATTTTAACTCAAGAAATAGCGAAAAAAGTAAAAAAAGTTTTTGCCGTGGAAATTGACAAAAAATTAATTGAAGTTTTAAAAGATAGATTAAAAGATTATAAAAATATTGAAATTTTACAAGAAGATATTCTTCAAATTCCAAATTCCAGATTCTCCGCGACAGACCCTTCGGGTTGTGCGGATCCGCTCGCGAAGCCGAGCGGACAATGTTGTGATGATTATAAAGTGGTGGCGAATTTACCTTTTAATATTACCAGTGCGGTTTTAAGAAAATTTTTGGAAAATCCCGACGCCACAAGGGGTCGGGACTCCGACCAAGAGCGTCGGAGAAAACCAAAATCAATAACTCTAATCCTCCAAAAAGAAGTCGGGGAGCGCATTCTGGCCAAACCGCCCAAAATGAATCTTCTGGCGATATCAGTTCAATTTTACAGCCAACCAAAAAAGATTTTTAAAATTTCAAAAGAAAATTTTTGGCCAAAACCGAAAGTTGACAGCGCAATCCTGCGGATTGAGCCGCGGACTAACACGGACGACACACGGACAGACACGGAAAATAGTCAGCGAAAGTCTGTGTTATGTCGGTGTGAGTCAGTGTTAAAAGTAGATGACGAAAATTTTTTTCAAATTGTCAGAGCCGGTTTTTCTTCGCCGCGAAAATACCTCTTGAATAATTTGGTAAAAAGTGGTATAGTAAATAAGGAAGAAGGTGAAAATATTTTATCTCAAACAAATCTTTCTTTAAAATCCAGAGCACAGGAATTATCAATTGAAAATTGGATAAATTTAGTTAATAAAATTAAAAAATAATTTCATGCCGCAGAATAAAAATACTTTTATTATAGTTTTTTTTATCTTAATCGGCATTGGCGCCGTTACTCTTGGTTTTCTAAAAATAAAAGGGGCAATTTATGCTCCTTTTATTAGTTATCCTAAACAAAAACCATTGACTCAGGAAGAAGTTTTAGCCGGCTTAAAAGTTGTTGATACGGATAAAGATGGAATTTCTAATTTTGATGAACAATTTAAATACAGAACTTCGGCTTATTTGGCTGATTCCGACAGTGATGGATATTCTGATAAACAAGAAATAGACGCGCAATCCGATCCTTTAAATTTAAATTCAACTCCGCTTAATAAATTGGCAGCAGGCGGTGAAAATACTTTGGAAAAAACATTTTCCAGTCCCAGTGTAGGAACATTAAATCCGACTTCTGATTTAAGCAATGAGTCTGTTCAAAAAATTCGCGATTTGCTGGTGGATAAAGGCGGTTTAAGCCGCGATGTTGTGGATAAGCTTGATAGCGAAACTCTTCAGAAGTTATATAATGAAACTAAAGCAGAAACTGGAATAGATTTGGAAACTATAGCAACGCCGAATACTACTTCGGGCGATTTTTCTGATTTGGATATAAATGAATTGCGCCAACTTTTAATTGTTCAGGGCGCGGATCAGGAAATATTAAATAAAATAGACGACGAAACATTAAGGTTGATGTTTCTGCAGTCAGTTCAAGAATCACAATAAGCAAATAAATAATAACTTGTTAGTTTGCTAACTTATTATCTTACTCGTTGGCTTTTAAAATTTTTATGAAAGCTAAAAAATTATTAAATATTAAAATTTTAACCGGGGCGTTTTTGTTGGTAATGTTTTTATCAATAATGACTCCGGTTTTATTTTATCCAAAACAAGTTCAAGCTCAGGCGATAGTCAGTGCGCCTATTTTAGAGGGCGCGACTATTCATAAATCAATTTGGGATAAGGTTTGGGAATTTTTAAAAGAAGCTTGGAGGCAAGGAGCGGGTCTCGCTTACAAAAATGCAATCAATTCTTATACCAGTACAATAGCCACGCAAACCGCCGAATGGGTGGCTGGCGGCGGCAAGGGTCAAAGCCCATTATTTATTTCTGATCCGGATTATTGGACCAAATTGGGCGATGATATGTTGGGCGAGTTTATTGATGCGGCAGTCGGACCAAAAGGCTTTTTTGGACAAAGTTTGTGCGACCCGATTGATCCAACTCTTCGTTTAAATATTTTAATTTCTTTCGACCCGCTTTATCAAAAGAAAGTTTGGAAACAAGAAACAAAATGTTCTTATTCAAAAATAGTACAAAGATTAAACGAGGCGAAAGAAAAAAATTTAATTGAATTTTCCATAGATTTTAAAGAAGGCCCGGTTGGCAGATATAGCTCCAGTTTTAAATCTGTTTTTGAAGCGGACGGTACGTTAAAAAATTGGGCGCTGGGTAAAAATAAAAATAATGAATGGGTGGACAATGTTTGGATAAATGGAAACCATAAACAAGAATTAGAGGGAATAGCTGACGAACTTATAAGCATTCAAAATGATTTTTCTCAAGCCGTTGAAGACTTAAAAGTTAATAAAATTAATGCTTCATTTATAATTCAAACGAGTCTTCAGGATAGGATTAAAGATAATGTTTGGGGTCCGGAAGAGCCCTATATTGAATATTTGAAATATTGGCAAAAAAATACACCAGCTTGCGCTGCTAAAAAGCAGAAAGATTTTTGTTTTAATCAAGATTGTCTGTTAATTGGAAATATTAGCCAGACAGATTGTGAAAAATACGTATGTAAAGGATTAACTGCAGATTATGGAGATCAAAAGTGCAAAGAAGAAGACAGACAATATAGTGGTTATATTAATGCTCTTGCCTATACTCAACGCGCCAATCTTTATGTTAAACAATTGGTGGATTGGACAATCACCTTGGAAGGAATGATTAAGAAGACGGATTTTACATCCTTAACAACTAAAGAAAAAGCTACTTTGGAAGATATTGGCAGAATGTATTCGGAAGATAATGATTTAAGGGTTACTTTAAGCCTTCAATCTAGTTTAATGGAAAAACAAGCCGATGCGATAACTAAATCGCAAAGATGGCAATCTCTCCAGGGCCGAATGAATGACGTGACGACTAAAATTTCCGGTTTAACCAAAACGCCTTCTACTTTAGTCAGTGAAGCGACACGTCAGGTGGTGGAAAAAGGCGAAGCCAGTCCAATGCAATATACCGGCGTGGCCGCGGCTGACGCAATCGGCATATTTACCAGCACTTTAACGAGCAAACTTTTAAACCAACTTTTTGAAAAAGGTTTTAATTGGAATTATGCTCCGTTTGTGACTCGGATAGAACCATTTTTAAGCGGGAATGGAGGACCAACTACTCTAACCAAGCAAGGAGGCGAATCTTTTTTCGCCAATTTAACAGTGGCCCCTTTAAAAAAGGGCGGAGAAATATCAATTTATGATGAATACTCGGTCTGTCCTCAAGATTCAAAATATGCCCTGCCAAGCAATTGTGTGATGGATTCGGGAATAGTCAGAGCGCTTGAAGAAAATTTAACTTTAAAGCAAGCAATGGACAAAAATTTGATTCATCCGGATTGGCTGATTAGCGGACGAAGCAAAAAAGATGCGGCCACTGATTACTTGAGCCGCTATAGTTTGACTAATATTAAAAAATTACGCGCGATCAGAATTTTTCCATTAGGTTTGGAAATTGCAGCGACAAAAATTTATAATGGTGAATTGGGTGACGCCCAATTTAAATTGGAAGATATTGTTGACGGATTTGATAAAGTGAGTTCAGCGGGGAATTGCGATTCTAATAAATATGACACCAACGATGCTTGTCCATATTTTTGGGATGGCAGCAAATGTTGCAGTCAATGGGAGTGTAGCGGAGGAGCAGTAAGTGAGAATACGCAAGATTTTAAAATTGCGTCTATAAATGATCAATTAAGCGAATGTAATGGCGGTCGGCGGGTTTGCAAAGAACAATGGCAACCTGCTTCACCTTTTTGCCATTTGGTTGATCCGAACTGGGTTTTAAAAGTGCCGTCTTTTCAATGCGAAACCATTGCTTATTCGGCCATTCCTTTGCCAGGTTCCAGCCAGCGCCAAGAAACCTGCGTTGACATGAAAGATTGTATCCACGAAGACGCGAACGGAAAATGCGACACTTGGGGTTATTGCACCAGAGAAAAAAATATTTGGCGAGCAGGCGGAAATTCCTGCGACAGCCAATTTAACACTTGCCAAACTTATAAACGAACCGGCGACAATAAAAGTTTTTCTTATTTAGCCAATACTTTAAATTTTTCCAATTGCGGAGCCAGTGATGTGGGTTGCAAATGGTATTGCTCTGATTACGGCAAAGGATTGGCGGCAAATAATCAAGATATTTGGGCTTGTACAGAACCGGGTAAATCATTAAAGAAAAGCGGAACTGAATATATTTCAGAAAAAAAATTAAATAACGCAATTTTCTTTAATCGCAATGTTGAAAAATGCGATGCCAGCGCCAATGGCTGTCATGAATATATTCGGACTGCTACTGATTCAAAAATTTATTTAAAAACCGCACCGGAATGGATGGATTGTGAGGGTGGTAGTCCAAGTTTGGAATGTTCTAATTTCGCCACCAGTTGCTTTAAAGAAGATGTCGGCTGCGGATTATATACGCCGATTAATAATGACCCGATTATACCGGGAATAGTTTCTGAAAATAATCGCTGTTCGGAAAAATGCGTTGGAGTTAATTATTTTAAAGAAATGGATACTAATTTTGAAACAGGACAGCCTGATGTGCTGCTGATTCCTTCTTTGGCTAAATCTTGTTCCGCGCCTGGCTGCGAAGAATTTACCAATTTGGATGAAGTGGCAAAAGGCGGCGAAGGCATACAATATTATTCTTATCTCCGAGAATGCCAGAAACCGGATGTTAATACTTGTTCTTATTATTATACTTGGGTTGGTTCAGACACTAACGGCTATCAATTAAAAAAATATTATTTAAAAAGCGGAAATAAAGAACCGGCAGAAGTTGCCAGTCCGTCGGCTCAATTTGGAATATGCGATAAAGATCAAATTCTTACTAATCCTCATTGTAAAGAATTTTACGATGCTGACGGATATGTAAGTTATCATATTTATGAAAATACGATTACTTGTTCTGACGATTGTCATTCATTAAGAAGGACAACTCGCGGCCAAACTTATGATGCTATTCCTGCTGAAAGCGTTTCTTGCAGCAAGGCCAATATTGATTGCCGAGAATATAAAGGAAATGCGGCTAATAATATCCGCCAAGTTTTTAAAAGCGATTTTGAAGATATAACAAACCAATCCCAATATTGGATCAATGGAAAAAATACTAGCGTTTCAGCAACTTATCCGGGACATTCATTAGAATCTAATGGCATAATTTATCGTCCGGTAGCTGATTCAATAAATCAAGATAAATCGTATTTACTTTCTTTCTGGATAAAATTAAATGGAAATCCCGATGATGGTGATTCAGTTGTTGCCAGTTTCAGCGGCGCAAATGGGCAAAATCAGATTTTAATCGGCGAACAGCCAAACCCTCTTGTCGGCGAATGGCAAGAAATAAAATTTGGTCCAGTTTATTTTAATCGAACAGTTGCCAATGATGAAAGTTTGTATATTGCTTGGTATGGCAGTTTTAATGGTGCTGCTTCTTTCAATATTGATAATATTATTTTAAAAGAAGTCAAAGACGATTTGAATTTAATTAAAAATTCTTGGAAAACAAAAATGACACCTCTTGGGTGCACTGTCCCGGGTTGTCAGGCCTATAAAGATCAAAGTAATAAACTTCAGTATTTGACTTCCTTCACCCGTCTTTGCGATGAAAAATCAGTTGGCTGCGAAGCTTTAACTGACACTCAAAATTCCACTTCGCCGGATGCAAAAACATTTGAGAATGGAATAACTGTTCCGGCCGATAGCCCGATTTATTTGATCAATGATTCAAAAAAATCTTGTCAAACCGCAGACAAGGGCTGTCAGAAATTCGGCTTGCCGACGCTTTCTTCCGAAGGCACTGTGGTCGGCTGGTCTGATTTATATTTAAAAAATAATCCGGATAATTATGAAACCAAACCGATTCTTTGCAGCAGCGCAAGTACCGGCTGCGAAGAATACAATATCAGCGGTTCAGGCAGCTCGGTTTATTTTAAAGATCCGGGCGAAAATCTTTGCGAATGGCGCGAAAAAGTAATGGGGGGCGAAAGCGGAGCAAGTCAAACCGGTTGGTTTGTGAAAGGAACTACCAATCAGCCTTGTTATTACAATGCCAATAAAACTCCATATCAAATCAATGGCATTTATGGAATTAAAACATACGGCGAATCAGATTATGAAAATGTGGCTGGCGTTTGTCCGCAAAAGCAAACCGGCTGCACGCAATTTACTGATTCAGGAGCCACAAGCGGCGATAATTTAATTGATAATGGAGATTTTGAAACCGGAAATTTAGGAAAATGGCAACCCGCTTATGGCACTGAGGCTAATAATAATTCAGACACAAGTGTCGAGATTACCAAAGAAAATCCGGCGAATCCAAGCGGAGATGACAGTAATTTTAAACTTAAAATTACCGGAAGAGAAGGATTTTCTAACTCTCGTTGGAATAGATACGGCTTGAAAAGAGATTTTCCATTTACCAATTTACCGGCAGGGACAAGTTTTACTTTTTCTGCCAAAGTTTATGTTCCAGTTAATTTAGATACAAATATAAGTCCCAATATAGAAATTAATCTTTTTTATGATGGCTGGAAAGATTTTGATTCAACTACCGGATGTGTAAGCGCTATTAGTGGCCAACCGGTTCCAGCTGGTTCACTTTGCGAATGTGATGATTTAAACTCAGAATGTTATCCAGTAAAGAGTTGTTTAGAAAATCATGCTGCGGGCAGTATATGCGCCGGCTGGGATGCGGATAGTTTACCCGGTAAATATCGTGATTGTACGGCAAGGTATGTTAATGCGAGCGATCCTTTTATTAGTTCATGGTGTTGGTATACAATTTATAATTATATGGGATTTGCGGATATGAATAGCAGTTCTCAGGCAACCGGGGGTTGGAAAACTTTAACAGAAACTATTGTTGCCGGTGGCTCTATTAATCCTAAAAATTTGCCTTTAGTATCAGTAGCCATTAGACCGGTTTTAAGAAGCGGCGGTGACGAGAAAACAACACCTGTTACCGGCACTGTCTATTATGATGATATTTCATTTAAACCGATTCAAAATTATTATTATCTTAATGACGACAGATTAGATCAATCTTCTTGCCAAGGCAATGTTTCGCAAAAAAATGGTTGTATTCTTTTACTTGATTCAGGTTTGAAAAAAGCCGATGGCCAAGTTTCGGCTATTTATAATACTTTTGCCACTTATAAAAAATCGGAAGCAACTAATCCAAAATACGGATTGGTTTCGCCGGTTGATTGTTCAAAAATAAATACTGACGCAAATTCTGACTATCAAAAATATTGTTCGTCTTACGGACAAATTAAAAATGACGCGAATACAATTCTTAAAGTCCAGCAAGATAGAACTTGCGGCGAATGGCTGACCTGCACCAGCTCGCGTTCTGAATGGGATACAAACAGCGGTTCATATAAAGATATTTGCGAAGCGGTTGGCCGTTGCGACAAATTAATCGGCTCCGGAAACGCGAATCAATGCGGACATTTGATTTGGGAGCAAAACCCTCAGCCTTTAACCGCCGCCCTTTATCAAGACCGCGATGTTTCTTGGAGCGGAATGGATTATGCCGGCCACTCAATTTATAATATGTATCCGATTGAAAGATTGACGGCCAAGGAATATGTAGACGCATCAAATAATAATTTGGGTTATAAATTAAGTTATATTGATGCTCAAGGAAAGGTTTTTGGAGTTGACGGAAAAACTCAAATTAATTTTTCAAAAGATAATAAGGTTATTACTGATTTAACCACGTTAACAAAATCTACAATTGCCAAAACTTGCCGAGCTTATCCGGAAAAAGATTCGCCATTCAAAAGCAATGCCGACGGCGCGCTTTATTATTCTGATGTTAATATTTGCAGCGATGCAAGCAATATTGGCGACCAAAAAGATTGCCAATGCAGTTATACTAAGGCTGTTTATGGTGGAACGACAAAATATTATAATTCCGAAGGCTCAGCCAAAAATATGATTTGTATTGGCAGTAATGGTGATGAAATTTCAGCTGTAAAAAAAGAAGATTGTGAAGGCAAATCTGATGCTTCTACCGGAAATACTTGGACGCTTCTAACTAAAAAAACAAACGCGATTGGTTTGCGAGGTTTTTGTTTGGAACCGGATCCGTCAAAACCGGCGGATGTAAACGCGTGTATTACTTGGTGGCCCGGTACGCCAACCGGCGACCCGGATATTTATAATCAATTTACTTCCGCTGGGTATCAAGCCGCTAATGGCCAAGAATGGTATTGTGCTAAAAAAATTACCCCTTCTGCAAAATCAAATCCAATTACAAATGCCAAGGAAGTAACAGCTAGTGGTTCCTGTGCTCAGTGGGGAGAGGGGCTAGCGTATAAGTGTTATGATATAAATGATGGAGATAATCCGACTTGTCCTTCGTGTACGGATACATGGACATATAAAGAAACTTTTAATTATTATAAAAATGATATTGCAAGTATAGATTTCAATTTAAAAAGCGATAGTGACTGGTGTGGTTTGGGGCATAGAAGCGGCTGGTGGGATGGAAATACAACAATTAAGGCAAATAATCCTGATTGGAAAGCGAGCTGGAAAAAAGGCGCTGATTATGTAGATATTACGGTTCTATTTGACGAGAGTAATAAATTAACTGGTTTTAATCTTTCTAGTTGTGATGGAAGTGCTGATGACGGTGGATTTGGAGTCGCAGGGATTACTATAAATTTTAATACAGGCTGTGGTCAAGTTGTGAAAATAGCTAATGAGAAGGATCAAAATATGACCAAAGCTTTCACTAACAGAGTAAATAATATTAAAAATTATTATAATACTTCTGATATTAATCCAGAAATTATTGATAGTAATAAAAAGTATATTAAATGGGACGCTGAGGATGCTACTAATAATACTCTTTGTCAGCCCTGGGGAGCGCTTGGTAGCTGGGACCAATCAGCTTATATCACTTCTGCCAGCGGTTGCGGAGATAATATAGTTGATTCATCTTCTATATATTCATCAATAACTCCTTTACAAAAACTTTTTGCTCAATCTTATTCAATTTATAAATATATTTTCCCTGGTGTTTGCAAAGGAAAATGTGACACCGATCAGGCAAAAACATGTGTTAGTAGTTGGGATTGTCCAGACTATACATGTAATTTAAAATGTGAAAAAGATGGAAAAAGTTTTAATGGAGATTGTAGTGGTAAATTGAATGGAAATTCATGCGGCAGCGATGATAGTGGTATTTGTATGGAAATGTGCGGCAATGATAGTACTACCGCATGTACGCAGTTTATGGGTATGGGTCCATGGGAATGTTCGCTGTCGCCTAAATGTGAGGCGCCCCTTACTTGTTCTACTGATAGTTCTTCTTGTAGTGGGATAGGAAATTCTTGCGGAGTAGACGGGATAGATCCCCAAAATTATTATACATATTTGGAGGATCAATCAGCATGGCAATTGAAAGATCAAAATGGAATGACTCCGCAAATTGCCTCGGTTAATTGTAGTGAGACGAATCAATGTCAGATTAATAATTCAAATAAAATAACCATTGGCGATGTTGACAATAAAGATATTACTCGCTCTCAATCATATTTAGCGGTTTTAAAATTTTACGCTTGGGCGGATAAAGACCAAATGCCGATTCGCAATATTACCATTGATTGGGGTGATATTATTCAGCCAAATCCATATTTGGTAATGGCCAAAAATCATAAACCGGTTTGTTGCGCTGATAATCTAACTTGCGATAATTTCGGCGATACTCCCAATGCTTGCACGGAAAATTATTTCCAATTCAATCATATTTATCATTGTTCTGCCGGCGGTCCGGGTTGGGATAAACTTGGGTGTTCCAATTCTTGTTGTTTCCAGCCAAAGGTTTCAATTACGGATAATTGGGATAAAACAACAAATGTTTCATTTCAAGGATTGATTAAAATTATACCTTAAAATAAAAAAGGGGCAGGATTAAACCTGCCCCGTGATGAAATTTATTTTCATCTTATTAACAAAACTTTCTCAGTTATAGTTCTACTTTCTGTCTTAACCTTTACAAAGTACATTCCATTTGGGCATTTTCGTCCCATTGCATCCTTCCCATCCCAAGAGAAATTAGCAATTGATTTCACCAATTTACCGGCTTTATCATACACTTTAATAACAGATTTATCCGATGCCCCGGTAATCAGTAAAGATTGACAGAATGGATTTGGGAAAACTTTTATTCCATGTTCCGTATTCCCTGTTCTATGTTCCTCTTCCACCGCTTGGTTTTCTCCCATTGAGTCAAGAACAACCTTATTTCCGCCATTCCAAGTTTTATAAGTAAAGTTATCAAGTTTGACGCTAAAAGGAAATTGAGGATTACCACAGATAAGCAAAGTTAAAGTATCAATTCTTGTTGCGCGCGGTCCATTTGGCTGTTGTAAAAGTGTCCCAAAATCAATCCCCTGTTCCCAGTCGGTAGATGGCCAATCCCAATCATCCATATAGAATTTTCCATTTGAGACCATATAGAATTTAATATGAACAGAATCTGCCGGAAAACATTTCATATCAACATAAAGTCGAAAGGAATCGCCAATATTCTGATTGAATACTTTTGAAAAGCACATTACACCTTTTCCGGAAGTAGAGGTGTCAGCAAATTCAATAGAACTTTGGCTGTTATCCCACGGACTGTGATCACTCGAAATTATTGAAAATCCGCGATCTCGAAAATTTCCCGTCATATACGATAATTTATTCCGTATTGTTTCAGATGCGTTACTTGAATCTATCGGGACCCAACCACATACTTGTCCAAAGCTTAAATCAGAAACCAAACTTGTAACTATAACTAAAAAAATTTTCAAAGATCTTTTCATCGTTCCTCCACGCCCAATTTGCCAAAACTTCCCATTGAAATTTTGTAACAAATTCGAGCATCCGCCTTTTGGCAGATATTTATTATCTTTTACTCTATCATATTTTTTACAAAATGTCAAGATGATAACTGACTCCGGAGGTCCGACCTCCGGAGACCCTAAAAAGCTAACAAGCTAATTCCTAAAAAGCTGATTTTTATGCGTTTTTTACGCCGCATATCAACAAAAAAGAAAATTATCATCCCCATTTTATTGGGGCTGGTTTTGGTTATGTCTTTCTGCGCTTTTTATCAAGTTAATGCGCAAACGGCAACAACCGAAACGTCAGGAAGATCAGATATAAGTACCGGGGTCTTGCAAATTTTAAGCTGGCCGATTCTTTTTTTCATCAGCGTATTGGCAAAACTTTTAACCGTTATCATCCGGCTCTTGGTTTGGGTCGCTCAATATAATGATTTTATAAATTCTCCGGCAGTTTCCAAAGGGTGGATTATTATCAGAGACATCTGCAATATGTCTTTCATTTTAGCCCTTTTGATAATTGCTTTTTGCACGGTTTTAAAAATTGAAAATTATTCTTATAAAAAACTTTTAGGGAAATTGGTTTTAGCGGCGGTTTTGGTTAATTTTTCAAAATTGATTTGCGGATTTTTAATTGATATTTCCCAGATTATAATGCTGACTTTTGTCAACGCTTTTAAAGCGGCAGCTGAAGGAAATTTTGCTGAAATGCTGGGACTAACTAAAATAATGTCTTTTAAAGATTCCATTACCGGTGCGGATATTAATGGTTATGAAGTTTTCGGAGCATTAATTTTGGGGTTGATTATGGTTGGAGTGGCTCTTCTCGTGATTGGCATTATGGCGGTTATTTTAGTGATGAGAATCGTGACGCTTTGGTTTTTGATTCTTCTTTCGCCCTTAATTTTCGTGGCTCCTCTTTTCCCGAAAGGCAAGGGTTATGCCGATGATTGGTGGAAAAAGTTTTCCAATGAATTAATTGTCGGACCGGCTATGGCTTTTATGCTTTGGCTGTCATTGGCAGTTGTTCAAGATCAAGGAGATACGATATATACGACAATGGTTACTTCTGACCAAGCCGCTAAGATTGGTCAAGAAGCGCTGGTAGGAAAATCCGGAGGTGGAAATTTACAGGCGTCAATTTCTGAAACCGGCCAGCCGCAATATGTTTTGAATTTTATAATCGGCATTGCCATGTTGGTTGGTTCTTTAATGGTTGCTCAGCAGCTTGGCGTAGCCGGCTCGCAATTGGCCAGCAAGGGAATTAAAGATATGCAAGGTTTTGCTTCTGGAGCGGCAAAAGGCATAGTAGGGTTGCCGATGAAAGGTGTTAGAGGATTAGCTGATATGGCAGCCAGAAAAATTGAATCAAAAGTAGGAATACCAATTCGACCCGAGACTATAAAAAGAGAAATACAAGGAGCTTTAGCAAGAAGGAGATGGAGAGCTGAAGCCGAATACGTAAATAAACGAGCGGGATTAGCTAAACAAGTTGAGGCTAAAGGATGGGTCCCCGGCTTAAGAGATTTTGCCAAGGATGTATTTGGCGTTGGTGGGCGTAAAGTAAAAAAAGGTCAAGAGATGGTAGATGAATCTGAAAAAATAAAGAGAACACATATTTCCAAAAGTGATTTTATAAAAACGAAAGATGATTTATTCCAAAAGAGAAAGGACCATAATAATAAATTAAGATTCGACGCAGATAAGTATCCAGAGTTAAGAGGATTGATTGCTGAAGAAATATCGCCAGAAATTATTCGTTATGGCACAATGGATTATAATTCTAAAGATAAAGAAGGAGCAGAAGTTTTAAACAATCTTTTAGTCAAGGCAGAAGAAAAAAAGAAAGAATATATTAAAAATGGCGATTCTAAAGCGGAAGGAGATATAGACGGAGAAATAATTAATTTAAAGAGCGCGATAAATAGTGGCGCGCAAGTTGATTTAGAGTCAGGGCAATTTAAAGAAATTGGCGCTTTGCATAAACCAGATTATGATCGGGCTAAAAAGTTAGAAGGAGAAAGGAAATTGGCGAAAGATTTTATGGAGAGCGGTAATCCAGTATTTTTGAGCCAATCTTCTTTCCCAGAATTAAATAAATTATATGCAAAATCTAACCCTGAATGGGCAAAAGATTTAGATGCCTTAAATGAAAGTATTAATTCTTTAGATAAAACAATTGCTGATAAAGAAGATCATATTTTAGATGACCGAACTTGGGATTTAAATGTGACTCAGGCTCAGCAACAAGGTGCGGAATTAATGAAAGCTGGGAGAACTATTAAAGAACCGCTCGGTTCTTATGAACGACAAGCCGCCGAGGCAGCTTTAATTAATGAAGAAATTAAGTTATTACCGGAAACTTATGATCAACGGGAAGCCATTTCAATGAGCCGAGAATATGAGGAAAAAGAAGATTGGATTAAATTTAAAGCCGTTTTTGCACAGATGGTTAAATGGGGTGATGTTAATGAAACGCTTTTAGCTGACGGAGAGAAATATAAAAAGGATTTCTCTACTGCTAAGCCGGAAGGCTGGGATAATTGGGCGCAGCATTTGTCTGAGAAATTTAAAATACCGCTTGAAGATGTGCGGCGAAATTTGAATGAATGGTGTAATATGTCACAAACATCAGGTCTAAAGAGAATGCTTTCTCCATATACTTATGATTCAGCCGTAAAAGGATTACGTTTGCAAACAGAAGATGAGTATAAAGAACAGTATCTTTATATAAAAGGACAAGGAGATATAGAAACCGAAACCAGAAAAACCAGTAAGATGGCCGATGTTGGCGAAGAAGTAGATATTGTTACCGGCAGACGACGGCCTGTTTTCGGCGATATGGAAGTAGATGGTTTTATTCAATGTCTTAAGGGATGGGAAGCTGAAATAGACAGGAGATATAATAAAGATAAATTATATTATACCGGCAGTCCAAAAAGCATAGAATTTATGCTTACTCGGGTTTTACCAAAATTTGCCACCAGATCTACTCCGGATGAAATTGATAAATTTATAGTATTAATCGGGAAGATGCAGTCCCAATGGAAAGCATTAGGCCGTCAAGATCCAGGCGGAAGAATTGATATACCAGCCAGCAGTTTAGCCGGCAGATTAACTCAAAAACAGATTGACGACATAGCAAAAACAGTCGGCATTGACTTAAAAAAACAAGGATTAGTTTAAATATTGAATTTTATAAGTTATGGTTATGGAACAGAATATTGATGAACTCAAAAAAAATATAGAAGATATTATAATAGCTGACGACTTAGTAGGCGCCGGAAATCTTTCATCCCAAATAAATCAATGGTTGAAGGAAAATGAAGCTTTGTCCCAAACCGACCCGGCAACTTATCAGGAATATAAATCTTTATTGGTAAAATTATCTTTTGTACTCTTAAATACTTTAAGAGACGAAAGAATTATTAACTTATTTAAAAATAATTTTACCCAAGCTTTTGAAATGGAAGATTTTGATCCGCTTAACGATATAATTAGAAAATTGAAAGTTATTTTAATAAGTAAATTCGCTTTTGAGAAGAGAGATGAACTCAAGAAGGATATAATGGAAGCATTACTTGAGAATCAACAGCCATTTTTGGAATTAAAAGAAGGATTGCAAGAAAAAAGCATATCAGGTTGGTTGGGAGGATACATGAGCGCCGTAGGGACAGAGCCGGTTGATAATAAAATAAAAATTGTAGAATATTTGAATAAAATCAGCGCGGAAAATCAATTGACAAATGGACAAAAGGAAAAATTATTAAAATTGTTTGATTTGTTTGAATTTTTGAAAACACCATCTTTTTCGCCCAAGGGATTAGAGGAAAAAGTGACGGTAGTAGACGAAAAAGGGCAGTTTAAAATTTACGACCAAGGAAGAGAAATAATCTTGAATAAAACAAAGGTTGCTAAATCTCTGACCAGCGAAGAAAAAGAAAATGACGAAATTGAAAAAATAAAAAAACAGCAAGCCGCTGTTGTACCGATTGACATTAATCAAGCCGTGGAAACAGCCATTACCAAAGTTGGCTTGACTTTTCCAGACGAAATACTGGAAAAACGTTTTAAAAATGTCGTCTTTTCCTATCTAAGAGAAGTGCGCGGAGAAATTGAAACAAGAATTGTTTTAAAAAGGCCGCAAAAAATCGGCGGCGTGGAACTAGATGAAACAACAGTTGATAAGGTAATGGATATTTTAAAACAAGAAAAGCCGATGATTAAAATTGAACCCATGGGCAATATTCCCCAAATTGAATTAGCCGAAGGACTGAAACAGCCGGAAGAAACAATTTCAAAATTTACCCGAATGGAAAAACCTGAAGAAAAAATAGTTCCTGAAATAAAACCTGTTTCTTTGTTGCCGAAAATAGAAGAAGAAAAACTTCTTATTCAGCCGGAAGAAACAAAAGAGAAATTATTAAAAGAAAAATTTGAACAAGGGCCGCTAGGAACACCGACTTACGCGGACAAAGACACCGACTTACGCGGACAAGAAGAAACGCGGATTTACACGGATAAAAAAATTCAACCCGTTATGCCGGAATTTAAACCGATTATTCCGCCTATTTTGGAAAAGAAAATTGAAGAACCCTCCTTCGCCAAGGCTACGGAGGACAAGAAAAAAGAATCAAATTTATTCACCGCAGTTTCAGAAGAACAAAAGACAGACTCATCTGCTAAAACCTTAGAGAAGGAAGAAATTTCCGGTCCAGAAGAAATCACTGATGTTTTAAAAGAACTTGATCAATTGCCGGTAGGGGACGCTCCCTTTGTTCTTGACGAAGATGCAGAAGACAAATTTAAATTACCGATTAAAGAATTGCCGAAAGAAGAACCGAAACCAACAGAGACACGGACTTACGCGGAAAAAGACACGGACTTACGCAGACAAGGAGAAATACGGACTAAAGAAACTCTGCCGATTATTCCGCCTGTTTTGGAAAAGAAATTTGAAGAAGAAAAAGAGGAAATAAAAAAATCTCAAGTAGAGCCGATTTTTATTCATCGGCCGCCCCGCGAACCGGCAATGTCCAAGATGGAGGAAATTAAAGTTACTCCCCGCGTTTCCGGTCCGATTGAAGAGCTGCAGGGTATTACCCTTCAAGATTGGCGGCGTTGGGGCAATCCCGAACAAGCAGTTCAAAAAATAAAAGAAAAAATAGATTTATTGGGTGAAGAATCTTTGGTTAAAAAATCAGAAGGAATCAAGGCCTGGAAGGAGTCGGAAATCAATAAATTATATTTGGATATCGGCAGCGAATCAATTGATAAAGGAATTTCAGTCAGTGAAGTAATCGCCTTGAGGCAAAAAGAAAATCGTAAAACTTTGGATGAAGAAGAGTTTGACAAAGTGGTGGAGCTTAATCAGAATCTAAGATTTTAAAGGGCTTTGTCTCCGGACGTTAAGTCGGAGCAACAAAACCTTTACCC
>JBAZMD010000013.1:0-22282 GCA_041649955.1 Patescibacteria group bacterium
TTATTCGCTCAATTGGGCGGAGGAATTTACACCAAGGCGGCTGACGTCGGCGCGGATTTAGTCGGTAAAGTTGAAGCCGGTATTCCGGAAGACGATATCAGAAATCCGGCCGTTATCGCTGACTTGGTCGGTGATAATGTCGGAGATTGCGCAGGCCGCGGAGCGGATTTATTTGAAAGCACGGCTGCGGAAAATATCGGCGCCATGATTTTAGGAATCGCTTTATTTCCAGTTTTCGGTTTGGCCGGAATTATTTTTCCTTTAGTCGCCCGCTCTTTCGGATTAATCGCTTCTATTTTTGGAATAATGATTGTAAAAGTTAAAGGCAGTGAAGATCCGATGAAATCTTTAAATCGCGGATTTTATTTGACTGCTGTTTTGGCGGCCATTGGTTTTGGTTTCGCCACTCATTGGCTTTTGCCTTCGCATTGGTTATTATTTTTCACTTGCGGCTTAGTCGGTTTATTAACCGGTGTCGCCTTTTTATTAATCACTCAATATTACACCGAATATCGCTATCGGCCGGTTAAATCAATTGCCCAAGCTTCAACAACCGGAGCTGCGACAAATATTATTTCCGGTTTTGCCGTTGCCTTGGAAAGTACTGCCTTGCCGGCTGTTGTAATCAGCGCCGCGCTTTTGGGTTCTTATTGGCTGGGTAAAATGTCAGGTTTGAATCAAGGCGGACTTTACGGCACAGCTATTGCGACAATGGGAATGTTATCTACTGCGGCTTATATTTTAGCCATGGACACTTTTGGCCCGATTACCGATAATGCCGGAGGAATTGTTGAAATGTCGCAAGCTTCGCCTGAAGTGCGAAAAATTACTGATCGCTTGGATTCTGTCGGTAACACAACCAAAGCTTTAACAAAAGGTTATGCTGTCGGTTCTGCTGCCTTGGCCGCATTCCTGCTTTTTTCCGCTTTCTTAACCGACGCTCATTTAACAAGCATTGATTTGGCCAAACCGGCTGTTTTTACCGGTGGATTATTGGGAGCAATGCTGGTTTTCCTTTTTTCTTCTTTGGCTATTCGCGCAGTCAGCCGCGGAGCTTATTATATTATCAATGAAGTGCGGGATCAATTCAAGAAAAATCCTGATATTATGAAAGGCTTGGCTAAACCTGATTATGCTCGCTGCGTTGACATTACCACCAAGGGCGCTTTAAAAGAAATGATTTTGCCTGGCTTGGTGGCGATTTTACTGCCGACATTAATCGGTATTATTTTCAAAGCCGAAGTAATCGGCGCCTTTTTAATGGTTGCTACGATTGCCGGAATTTTGTTGGCTTTGGTTTTGAACAACGGCGGCGGAGCTTGGGATAACGCGAAAAAATTTATTGAAATCGGAAATCTCGGCGGCAAAGGTTCAGACACGCATAAAGCCACGGTTGTCGGCGACACAGTCGGCGATCCGTTTAAAGATACAGCCGGCCCATCGCTTCACGTTTTGATTAAATTGCTTTCCACTCTGACTTTGGTTTTACTGCCTTTGTTCTTGTTGAAATAAAAACAACTCAAAATAAAATAGCTCAGCAAAATTAAAAAGGCTGAGCTATTTTTATTATAATATAAGGGGTTGACAAAAACCAATTTTTATGATAAAATAATAAAATTAAAAGTATAAATATCAACTGTAAAAAGTACCATAAAAATTGGAGGAAAAAATGGAAAAATCATTTTTAGTACTGATATTAGACGATGAATTTCATTTGCACGAAATTTGGAAAAAAATGATTGATAAACGTATAAAAATTTTACACGCTTATACAATTGAACAAGCGGAAGAACTTTTCAAGGCGAATCAAGATAAAATTGATGCTATGGCAATAGATGCCTGCATACAATCCGGCTTTGTTCCAAATACCCCTACCTTAGTTGCTAAAATTCGCGGAACATTTGAATTCAAAGGACCAATGATTGCTATTTCGGGCAATCCGGATTTTGGTGAAAAATTAAAAGAGGTTGGCTGTGATCACAAATCGGCTAAATTGGATCTGCCTCAAATGATATTGAAAGTTCTTGGCCTTGTGCAATCGCCTAAACCTTAAAAAAAATCCCCGTGCTAAATAAAATTTAGTCACGGGGTTTTTATTTTATTTTAAATATCCCAATAATTTTTCCATCGGCTGAGTATTGATTATATCTTTTTTCTCCGCCCAGCCTCGCCTGGCTTGAGCAATGCCAAATTCCATAAGTTTTAGCTGGTCTCTGTGATGCGCGTCTGTATTAATAATCATTTTTACTCCCATTTCTTTTGCTCGGCGGATATTTTGATCGTTTAAATCCAATCTCGCCGGATGAGCGTTGATTTCCAAAATTGTGCCTGTCTGTTTTGCCACTTTTAAAATTTCGTTAAAATCAATTTGATACTCTTCTCTTTTCTTGATAATTCTTCCGGTCGGATGCGAGATAATATCAATATTCGGATTTTCCATTGCCTTGATTATTCTGGCTGTCATTTTTTCTTTGCTTAATTTAAAATTGGAATGAACGCCGGCAATGACAAAATCAAATTTTTTTAAAACCTCGTCTTTAATATCAACCGAACCGTCATTTAAAATATTCGTTTCGCAACCGTGCAAAATGCGGAATTTGGAATTTAATTTCAAATTCAATTTTTCAATAGCTTTATGTTGTTCTAAAAGTTGTTTTTCGTCCAAACCGTTTTCAATTCTTAAAAATTTTGTGTGATCAGAAATGCCAATATATTCATAACCCATTTCCATTGCCTTATCGGCCATTTCAAAAATCGTATTTTCGCCGCCGTCCCAATTGGAATGGCAGTGCAAATCGCCTTTAATGTCATTGTAATCAATAATTTTCGGCAAAGTATTTTTTAAAGCCGCTTCTATTTCTCCTCTGTTTTCTCGCATTTCCGGTGGTACCCAATCCATGCCGAGAGCTTTATAAATTTCTTCTTCGGTTTTTCCGGCAATTATTTTTGAGCCGCGGAAAAGCCCGTATTCTGAAAGTTTTAATTTTTTTTCTATGGCTATTTTCCTGACAACAATATTATGATCTTTTGAACCGGTAAAATATTGAAGAGCCGCGCCATAACTTTCTTTGGGAACAACCCGAATATCCATGTCAAAACCATTGCTTATTCTCACAGACGCTTTTGTCATCCCCTTGCCCCAAACTTTTATTACTCCGGGCAGAGAAACAAAAAAATCCATCACTTTTTTTGGATTTTCCGAAATTACCAAAAAATCAACATCACCGATGGTTTCCTGTCTTCTCCGCAAAGAACCGGCCATATCAACTTTTTCCACTTCTTTTAAATTTTCCAATTTTTGATAAATTTCTTTGGCCATGGGCAAAATTTCACCCAAAAGAAATCTCCCTCTGCTTCTTTTTAAAAATGTAATTCCTTCCAAAATATTTTTTTCTGTTTTTTCGCCAAAGCCGAAAAGCGGAGCGATTTTATGAGCTTGAGCCGCTTTTTCCAAATCTTTTAAATTTTTAATTTTCAATTTTTCGTAAAGTATTTTTATTTTTTGAGGGCCCATTCCTTCAACTGCCGTCAATTCGTCTATTTTAACCGGCGTTTGTTTTTTTAATTTTTGATAATATTTTATTTTGCCTGTTTTTAAATATTCCTCCATTTTCAAAGCAATACTCTCGCCCACTCCGGGAATTTTCTCCAAGCCTTTTAATCCGTCTTTGTGATAAATATCTTCCACTGATTCTTCCAATGTTTCCAAAGTAAGAGCCGCTTTTTGATAAGCATAGGGTTTAAAAGCCACTCCTTGCATTTCAAGGTATTCGGCTATTTCGTAAAATATTTTTGCTAATTCTTGATTTTTCATACTCTTTCATTGTAAATTACCTACACAAATTGACAAGCCTATACTCGCTATGTTATAATAAAGGCATGACTTTATTCAGCGGAGTACAACCGACCGGAATGCTCCATATCGGAAATTATTTCGGAGCAATTAAAAATTGGGTAAAACTTCAAGAAAAATATCCAAGCATTTTTTGTATTGTTGATTATCATGCCATTACTGTTCCTTACGACCCGAAAACAATGCAAGATAAAATTTTAGATCTGTCCATGGATTATATCGCCTGCGGCATTGACCCCAAAAAATCAATTCTTTTCGTCCAATCGCAAATTCCGGAAGTAACCGAATTGGCTTGGATTTTAAACACGATTACTCCGATTGGCGAGCTTCGCCGCATGACTCAATTTAAAGATAAAAGCCAAGAACATTCGGAAAGCGTTAATATGGGTCTTTTTGATTATCCGGTTTTAATGGCCGCTGATATTTTGCTTTATAAGGCAGGAATTGTACCTGTTGGCGAAGATCAGGTCCAGCATTTGGAATTAACCAGAGAAATCGCCAGAAGATTTAATAAAACATTTGGACAAACGTTTCCTGAACCAAAATCAATTTTGACCCAAGGATCGCGAATTATGAGTTTAACTGATCCGACTAAAAAAATGTCAAAATCTCACTGTCCGGAAACTTATATTTCTTTATCCGATTCGCCGGAAATTATTTTTAAAAAACTTTCCACGGCCATGACTGATCCGGCCCGCCAAAGAAAAACCGATCCGGGCACTCCTGACAAATGCAATCTTTATCATCTCCATCAATTGATTTCTTCTTCAAAAGAATTGGATTATATTGCCAAGGGCTGTCAAAAAGCGCAAATCGGCTGTTTGGAATGCAAAAAATTATTAGCTGATAATTTAGCCAAAGAATTGGCGCCAATTCAGAAAAAAAGAAAAGAACTTGCCGAGAATCCGGAGAAAATAAAAAAAATTCTGGCCAACGGAACTGAACAAGCCAAAAAAATTGCACAAAAAACTTTAATTGAAGTAAAGAAAAAAATGGGGCTTCTATTCTAAAATTTTATTGAGTTTATGTCTTATAAATATAATAGAGGGGAGAATTTAATTTCTCCCCTCTTTTATTTCATTGGATTTAGGATGGGATTTGGACATACAATTCAGTAACAGATTTATTCTCATGAACCCGCTGGATAGCTTGAGCGATTAAACTTGCCACGGAAACTATCCGAAACCTTTTCTCATGTCCAATAGGTGGAGAAAAAGGTAAAGAATTTGTGGCAACTACCAACTCAATATCGGAAGCAATAATCCTCTCAACTGCGCCAGGAGTAAGGTTAAGGTGTGTAACACAACTGATAATTTTTTTCGCACCCTTTTCCTTTAGAGCTTCAATATCCTCTATTAGAGTTGCGGCCGTTCGAATCATGTCATCAAAGAGAAGTAAATTCTTCCCTTTAATGTCACCCACTATATTCATTACTTTAACCCTTCCGTTATCCTCTCGCCTTTTATCAATAGAGGCAACTGGAAAATTTGGAGACAATCTGCGCGCGAAACCACGTGTTCTTTCTGCTCGACCAAGATCAGACGAAACAATTACCCAATCTTTCTCATTAATCTCAAGTTCTTGGCAAACCGGAATCAAAACTGGCGTTGAGTAGAGATGGTCAACCAGACACGGATGAAAAAAACCTATGGTTGTTTCGTTGTGAATCTCAAATAGAATAACTCTCTTAACACCAATAGCAGACATGATTGTGGCCATTACATCAATAGAGATCGGTACGTGGGGCTTGTCTTTGCGATCCTGGCAGGTATAACCGCAATAGGTTAAAACAGCGGTAATGCGTCCGGCCGATGACCTTACTAAAGCATCAACCATCAAGAAAAGTTCAAACCAGTTTTCAGCTGGAGCCGGCGTCGGTTGAATGATAAAGACATCATCACCCCGAACGCTTGTTCCAATCTCGACTTGCACTTCTCTATCCGGGAATTGTTTAACCTTTGCTGGTTCCAAGGGAATGCTTAAATATTTGCATATCTCCTCAGCCAACGGGCGATGACAATTTCCGGTAAAAATTTTTAGGTTCTTCATGTTCCCTCCTTTTCTACCTTTATTATGATCTTTTTTTGAATTTTTGTCAACCTACTCTTACTAATTATAAATTTATTCTCTCCAGTTTAATTTTTTGCTCCAGCCATTTTGTGGCCAATTCTTGAAATTTTGGCGTCAAATCTGAGACAAAAAATTTATGATCCAAACCCTTAATCAGGGTTTTTTCTATTTCAGAATTTTTTGCCAAAAATTCTTTTATTTCTTTAGCCACCTCTTCTCCCGGATCAATAATTTTAACTTTGCGGCCTATTTTGGTCTGAATCATTGTTCTTAAAAAAGGATAATGAGTGCAAGCTAAAATCAATGTATCTATTTTTTCTGAACGCAATGATTTTAAATAACGTTTAACAATTTTTTTGGTTTCTTGTTTTTTAAGCCAACCTTCTTCAACTAAAGGAACTAATAACGGCGCGGCTTGAGAAAAAACTTTAATGGACGGATTTTGCTGATGAATTAATTTTTTGTAAACTTGGGAATTAATCGTCGCTCGAGTTCCAATAACGCCGATTCTGCCCGAAGTAACTTTAACAGCCGCTCTGACAGCCGGACTGACAACTTCAAAAATGGGCAAAGAAATCTTTTTTTTTTAATTCATCTACGGCTATTGCCGAAGCGGTATTGCAGGCCACAACAATAATTTTCGCCCCGTTTTTGATTAGAAATTCAGCGTTTTTCAAAGCGCATTTTTTTATAACTTCTTCTCCCCTGCCTCCGTACGGAAAATTCGCCGTATCGCCCAAATATAAAATTTGATATTCTCCCAAATGGTCGAATATCTTTTTTACCACTGTTAATCCTCCAATACCTGAATCAAAAATGCCAATCATAAAGATTTAATTATTTTACTGATTTTTTTAAATTCAGATTCTGCTTTTTCTTTATTTTTGGCTTCAACGACTATCCTTAATAAGGGTTCTGTATTTGACGGCCGGGCATTAAGCCACCAACCCGCGGGAGAGTCCCAATAATCCACTGTTAAACCATCAAGATTATCCTGCTCGCCGTCTTTGTAAGCATCTTTTATTTTTTGAATAGTTTTTTGCCTGTCTTCAACTTTAAAATTAATTTCGCCTATTCGATAATAACGCTGAAATTTTTTAATCAATTCTGACAAGGGCTGATTATTTTCCGATAAAATTTTTAACATCACCATTAAAGTTAATCCGCCGCTCTCGGCAAAAAATACATCGCGAAAATATAAATGGCCGGCAATTTCTCCGCCGAAAATGGCGTTATTTTCTTTAGCCGCTACTTTCATAAAAGCATGGCCGGTTCTGGATCTAATTGGAACACCTCCATTTTCTTTAACAATTTCCGACAAACTTTTGGAGCAAGTCAAATTATAAACGATTTTGGCTTTTGGTTCTTTTTTAAGATAATAACCGGCGAATAAAGCGATAATCATATCACTGCTGATAATTTCTCCTTTTTCATCAACAAAAATTGTTCTGTCTGCGTCGCCGTCCAAAGCCAGACCAAAATCAGCCTTTTTTTCTAAAACCGTTTCTTGTAGTTTTTTAAGATTAGCCGCTATCAGCGGATCGGACGAATGATTCGGAAAATTACCGTCTGGCGTAAAATAAAGAGGAATTAATTTAACGGGAATTTTTTTAGATACTTCTTTGATCATTTCTCCTCCAACGCCATTGGCAGCGTCCACTACGACTTTCAAAGGTTTAATTTTTTTGAGATCAATCAGATTTAAAATATATTTCAAATAATGCGGCACAATATCTTTTTTAATAATTTTACCTAGATGCTCAACCTTACCAAACTGACCCTTAAGCGCTAATTCTTTAATTTGCGGGATTCCCCAATCGCCTGAAAGATATCTTGGGCCTTTGGCCATCATTTTAATGCCAATATATTCCGGCGGATTATGGCTGGCTGTAATCATTACTGAAGCATCAGTTTTGAAATAATGAAGTGCAAAATAAAGAGAATCAGTGGCAACTTGGCCAATATCAATAATATTCGCTCCTTGAGAAAGGACGCCCTGAGAAAATGATTTAAAAATTTTAGGCGCTGATAAACGACAATCGCGGCCGATAACAATTTTTAGCTTTGAATTTTCTATGTGTAATTCCTTGCTTAAAAAATTAACAAAAGCACAGCCTATTTGATAGGCCGCGTCTTCATTAAAATCCTTTGGGTATATTCCCCGAATATCATAAGCGAGAAAAATTTTTGGATTAATTTTATTCATTTTTTATTTTTCCGGAAAACATTTTTTAATTTCAGGTTCAATTTGAGCTAAAAATTCTTTACTTGGTTCACCGGTTACAAAATTAAAACTATGATCAGGACAAGCCAAATAAAAACCAACTACTTCTTTATGTTCACGCTGAGCCTTAGCATCGCATTTTTCTTTAAAACGAAACATTTCTTTCTTATCTTTATAAGAAATATTAATATTTCTTTCTTTTTCATAATAATCAATACTTGGATAAGAAATTTCCTTAGTTGGAATTAAAATTGTTTTTTTAGTGCCGCTTCTATATTTAGTTTGAACGCGATTTGGATTATCTTTCTGATTATCACCTCTGGAAGGAACCAATAAATCAGTACTCTCAAAGGCGTCTTTATCCGGATGAGCCATTTCTGGATTTAATCCAAAATGTTCCATCATTTTATAAACGCCAACCTGTCCGATAATTCCCTTTTGATACAATTGAAATGGCCGATCAGAAAATAAACTATTTAATTTGTCGCATTCAGACCAAAAAGATTCGGCTAATTTTTCATTTTTTCCGGCCTTAAGAATAAAATGAGTTATCGCGAATTGCCATTCAGTCAATTCGCGCATAGATTTTCTAAAAATCTTTTGTTGTTCAGGTGTCCATCTCCTGTCTTTAGGCAGTTTAGCCAATCTTTCTTCATCTTTTGTCATATCTCTAATGCCAAAAAGCGCTTCAATCATTAGGGCTGATTCCGGATTTTCCTTAATAAATTTTTCCCGTAAATCATTATACTTTTTCTCAGAATCTTGTTGAGATCCCTGTTCTTTTAAATTTTTAATTTCATTATATATATCATTGAATAATCCTAAATCAGCTCCGTGTTCAGGAGATATATGCCTTTCAAATTGTCTATTATATTCAACCATATATTTTTATTGCTTCTTAGCAATTATAACAAGATTATGTCCTTTTGTCCAATTGGTTCTAAAATTACTTTCCCTTTTTGAATAATATTGATCAATAATTTGAAAACCATTATTTTTAACTAATTTTCGCAATTCTCTAAAAGTAAAAATGTGATAATAACGATGGATTGTCCCCCTTTTTTCTTTCCAAGAAATTAGAGTGTCTCGCCAGTCTAGATTTTTGGGTCGCCAACCGAAAAAAACCGGCCAAAGCTTATACTTAAATAACAATTTTGTCTGCCAAAGATTCCAAGTTGTTAGAATTAAATAACCGCCTGGTTTTAAAACTCGATAACATTCCTTTAAAACTTGTTCGCGAAATAGATCGGAGGGAATATGATGAAAAACAGCAATGGAAAAAATAATATCAAATTTTTGATTTTCGAAAGGCAAATTTAGAGCGCTGGCAACCATAAATTTAGTTGGTGTCCTTCTTTTTGCTATTTCAATTAAATTCTCGCAACTATCCACCCCCAGATATTCTACATTTTTATTTTTTAATAACTCGTATAATCGACCATTACCGCAACCTAAATCCAATATCTTGTCTCCATCTTTCACATAGTTAATCAGCGGTTCAACTTCCGGCCAATTACTAGTCCGCGACATCGCAAATTCTTGGGCTATGTATTCCCAATCTTCCTTATTTTTTTCTAAAATTTGTTTGGCTGTTTCTAACTTCATGCCCAATATTTTACACTTTTTATCAATTAAAAAAAGGGTGAATTCCGTAGAATCACCCTTTTATTTTATGAAAAAAATTTATTGCCGGTGCCAAGGCCACTCACTCATAACCGCAGTGAATATCCCTACTATCAGTATTCCTGCTCCGGCTATTACTCCTAATCCGGCAAGAATGCCTTTGAAACTGAAGTGCGAAATCTTATTTGCCATGTATGCACAATAGTAAAAAAGTATAAACCCTACAATTGTAAAGAAAATTCCCCCTATTCTTTTCATCATCCCCTCCTTTTAAATTTTTGATAGTCTCTAATATAATCATCCACGCTTCCTGATGCCAGCAAAGGCCCTATTATAGCTCCCATCCAAATAATACAAGCAACAAAATTAGAAGCATGTTTTCCTGACATATCCATTCTAATTCCCACAAAAAAACAAAGACCGATAATCATAAATCCTACAATTCCCATAGTAATCCTTCTCGGCCAATTATATTTAACATACATATCTCCTCCTATTTTTCTTAATTTTTTGGTGGCAGTGGTGGGAATCGGACCCACTCGGTTCACCAGTCACTCTTCTCGAGCTGTACTCCTTGTACTTACCGGTCACTGCCAATTTAACGAACAAAATATGTTATATTTATATCATAACATATTTTAATCCTTTGTCAAGTAAATAAGAAGAGGGATGGCCTACAAAGACCATCCCCTGTTTTTTGTTTATTATTTACCTTTCGTACACTCTTATCCATTTGGTTATCCATTTAATTTCTTTATTAAACCGTTTCTGAATACTTGTATTACTCTTTGGCACTGGCCAAAGATCATCTTCGCAAAAACCGTAACTATCTACTTTCCCATCCATATTTTCGTCTTGAAAGCATTCTATTCTTCTTTCTCCATCTTTTAATACTTCATCGCAATTCAGAATCAACGGACCTGTCATCTCTATCTCTTCTCCCTTTTGGATAGGGAATGTTCCGACAGTAACCCTGACATCCTTTATATCTGGCACTATCCCTTCTACCCAAAAGTCCTGATACAAATCTTCACCATGCTGCGTCAAACACCTCGGATGGTCCTGTAAGACATTCAAAAAGTTATTAAATGTCGAATCGCTGGGACCAATACTGGTACAAATAGCAATTAATAATACTATCATTTTACACCCCCCTTTGTATACCATAATAGCACATTTTTAATTTTTGTCAACCCCCATAGATAACTTAATTTACTCTAACTCCTAAATATATCTGTACACTTATTTTACACGGCCGTGTAAAATAAGTGTATAGTAGCAGTTTACAAATCCCCTAAAAAAATCTATAATAAACCTGATGAATAACGAATCTAAAATCAATTTATTAGTCAAACAGCTTGCTCAAAAACCAATCGCTTCAGGCGAGGATTTTTTGAAATTAAAACAAAAATTAAGCAATGAACTTAAAATTTCGCCTGTCGGCAATATTGATATTTTAAATACTTACAAAAAATTAAGCCAGCTTAAAAAAATCAAGAAAAGTTTTTATTTGGAAAAACAGCTCAAAAAAAGACCGGTGCGCAGTCTTTCCGGCGTAGCCGTGGTAGCCGTTTTAACCAAGCCCTGGCCTTGCCCTGGCAAATGCATTTATTGCCCAACGGAAAAAAATATCCCAAAAAGTTATTTGGCCGGCGAACCGGCGGTTGAACGAGCCCTGACTTTAAAATATAATCCTTATCAGCAAGTTAAAAAAAGAATTGAAGTCTTGGAACAAAATGGCCACCCGACTGACAAAATTGAATTGATTGTCATCGGCGGCACCTGGAGCTATTTGCCGAAAAAATATCAATATTGGTTTATTAAACGTTGTTTTGAAGCAGCGAACACGGACTTACACGGACAGCGAACACGGACTTACACGGACAAACGTAAAAAATTTCTGCGTGAGTCAGTGTCAAGTCAGCGTGAGTCAGTATTAGAGAAAGTGCAAAGAATAAACGAAACCGCAAAGCATCGTATTATCGGTTTAACACTTGAAACAAGGCCTGATTTTATTAATCCTAAAGAAATTCAAAGAATGAGAGAATTGGGCTGCACCAGAGTGGAAATCGGCGTTCAGGCGATTGATGATAAAATCTTGGAAAAAAATCAACGCGGACATAATGTCCAAAAAATAATTGAAGCCACCAAGCTTCTCAAAGACGCCGGATTTAAAGTTTGTTATCACATTATGCCCGGACTATACGGTTCTTCAGTAAAAAAAGATTTAACAATGTTTAAAAGAATATTTGATGATCCGGACTTCAGGCCAGATATGCTTAAAATTTATCCATGCGTAGTCACCAAAAATTCCAAATTATATAAAATCTGGCAGCAAAAAAAATATAAACCTTATTCCAATCGCCAGCTGATTAATCTTATAGTTAAAATGAAATTATTGGTGCCGCATTATGTAAGAATCAATCGGGTTATCAGGGATATTCCGTCTTGGCAGATCAGAGGCGGAAGTAAAATTTCAAACTTGCGCGAAGTATTGGATAAAAATTTAAAAAAATTAGGCAAAGAATGCCAATGCATCCGTTGTAGAGAAATCAAGGATCTAAAATTTGAAGCTAAAAATTTAAAACTGAGAATTAGAGAATATTCTGCTTCCGGCGGAAAAGAAATTTTTCTTTCTTGTGAAAATTTCAAGACGAATAAATTAGCCGCTTTTTTGCGTTTGAGAATTTCCAAACCATATCCCATTATTCGCGAAATTCATACTTACGGCGAACTTATTCCTATCAGTGAAAAATCAGTAGCCGTTCAACACTTGGGATTTGGCAAAAAATTAATGCGCGAAGCGGAAGAAATAAGCGAAAAATTAGGTTATAAAAAAATCGCCGTTATTGCCGGCGTTGGCGCGCGTGAATATTACAGAAAGCTCGGTTATAAACTGGAAAAAACTTATATGGTAAAAATGATTGGCTAATTTTCTATATCGCTGATTTTCGCCACTGCTCTCTTTACCACCTCTTCCATGTGTATGCCGCGAGAACCTTTAATTAAAACAATATCCCCTTCTTTAATTTCCTGACCTATACTCTCTCCGGCTGAAACAGAATCTTGATAAATTTTTATTTGATTTTTATCCAATCCTGCCTCTTGAGCCGCTTCAACAACAGCTTTAATTTCTTTTCCAATAACAACCAAATAATCTATTCCTGCTTTGGCAACATTTTTACCTAAATTCAAATGCTCTCCGCGGCTTGCCGCACCTAATTCCAACATATCGCCCAAAACAGCCCATTTCTTGGCATCGGGTTGTTTTTTTATTTCAGCCAATGTTTCCAAAGCGCTTTGCGCGGCAATCGGAGAAGAATTATAAGTATCATCAATAATCAAACTGTTATTAATGCCTTTAATTGTTTTCATCCGACCGGGCAGCGGACTAAGATTACTTAAAGATTCGGATATTTCAATTAAATTTAAATTTAAAACAATGCCGACGGCAATGGCCGATAAAACAGAATAAACCTGAGATCGGGCGATAATGTTCGGCAAAAACACCGGCACAATAGATCCCGTATAATTTACCTTGAATCTCAATCCTTTGATTTTATATTTATCATTTTCCCACTCCTGATCTAAAATAATTTCCACGGCTTTAACATCTGCTTTTTCCGATAAACCATAAGTTAAAATTTTGGCTTCTGTTTTATTTTTCATTAATGCCACTCTTTCGTCATCATAATTCAAGATAGCCCAACCGGTCGGCGACAAATGACTGATAATTTCTTGCTTTTCCCTAACTACATTTTCTATGCTTTTAAAAAATTCCAAATGTGAGGGACCAATGGCCGTAACAACACCGATATTACAAGGCGCAATTTTAGTTAAATATTTTATATCACTCGGATGATCAGCGGCCATTTCCAAGATTAAAATTTTAGGATAAGACTTTTGGGAAAAAATAATTATTCCCAAGCTGTTAAAAAAAACTTTGAACCAGCTGATTAAATTTTTACCCGGCGCGTCTTGGCCTAAAATCGTCAATGGCACGCCTATTTCATTGTTATAGTTTTTAAAATTACGCCTGCAAACAAAATATTTTTTAAGAACCTGGTAAATCGCTTCTTTGGTGGATGATTTTCCAACACTTCCGGTAATGCCAATAATCAGCGGTTTATATTTTTTAATCGCCTGTTTGGCAAAAAATTTTAATAATATTTGAATAAATTTTCTCATTTTCTGTCCGGTGGAATATTATAATATTTTAAAATAAATTCCGACAACTTGCCAAAGGTCGGCGCGGCTGTCGTATCGGCAAAATGTCCTGTTGCCGGATTATCAATTTTTATCAAAGCTATGAATTTAGGATTGGTCGCCGGGGCGAATCCGATAAAAGAATGAATGGTTTTTTCAGAATAATTGCCGCTTGGTCCGGCCACTTGAGCAGTTCCTGTTTTGCCGGCCGTAAAATATCCCGGCACTCCTGCTCCTATTCGCCAGCCGTTTTCCAAAACCGAAACCATCATTGACGTTAAAGTGGCGGCGGTTGATGAAGAAATAACTTGGCGGACAAAAACCGGTTCTCGCTGAATAGTCTCGCCATTTTTAATAATTTTATCAACAATATAAGGTTTCATCAATTTGCCTTGATTGGCAATGGCAGCCACGGCATTAATCATCTGTATCGGCGTAACGCTAATACCCTGCCCAAATGAAGCAGTGGCCAAATATATTTCCGCTTTTTGTTCCAAATTGTCAATATTGCCGCTTGCCTCGCCGCTTAATTCTATTTCAGTCAATCTGCCAAAACCGAATTTCTTGACATAATTTCTAAATGATTCTTTCCCTAAAGATTTGGCGGCAAACACCGCTCCCGTGTTAATTGATCTTTCCAAAACATTAGTCATGGTTGCTTTGCCAAAAACTCTGTCAGCCGCATTTTTAATAACATGTCCGTCTATTGTCAGGGATCCCGTATCAACATACGAAGTATCCGGGGTAACTTTTCCGGCATCCAAGGCAGCAGCCATGGTAATCACTTTAAAAATAGAACCTGGTTCAAACGAATAATCAATGGCTGAATTTTTAAATACTTCCAAATTTTTAATTTTTGAATATTGATTGGGGTCAAAATCCGGTTGATTGCATAAAGCCAATATTTTTCCGCTCTCGGGATCTTCAACAATTATAGAACCTCTTTCCGCGCCATAATCTTTCACCGCTTGCTGTATCAGTTGGCAAGCAAAAAATTGTATGGATCGATCAAGAGTTAAAACTATATCTTCCCCATTTTCCGCTTTTTTAACTTCTTGATAAGAAGAACTGATTAAATATCCCCCCGGCGCTTTTTCACCTTTCATCTGGCCCGGAACGCCTTCTAATTCTTGATTAAAAAATTCTTCTATGCCGTATTGCCCGCTTGGCTTATTATCAGATAAAGAAACAAAGCCGACTACATGGCTGAAAAGATTTTTTTCCGGCCAATATCTTTTGGAAATGGTTTCAAAATCAATGCCTTCCAAATTAAGTTTTTTAATAACATTAACTTCATTAATAGTCAATTCTTTTTTCAATAATTCATAAAAATCATTTTCACGGGAAAGACGCTCTATCATCGCCTTATATTCGTCTGTTTTTTGGCCCTCTTCAATTATTTGATCGCCAATAATGTTATTTTGAAAATTCAAATAAGGCGCCATTTTCTCCAGCCATTCTTCCGGATTGGTAATTCTGGCCGGAACAGCGATTAAATTATAAGTATTAATATTGGTGGCAAGCGGATAGATCTCCCTTCCATCTTCAATAAATATTCTGCCTCTTTCAACCGGAATTATTTCATTAACCTCGCCCCTGTTTTCAACCGAAGTGGTATAAAAATCATGGCGCAAAACTTGCAGCTCAAAAAGCCTGCCAATTATCAAAAATCCGCAAATAAAAACAACGACTATTAAGATTTTGAGGCGGGGCATAATATCTTATTAAACATTAAATAATTAACGTCTGGCAAGGGTTTCTTCTGTTGGAGACAGATAATCAACTTTGGTAGTTTTAACCATGCCTAAGACGGAAATATTTTGATCAATATTAGCGAGAGAATTTAGCTGAGACACTTCTTGGGCTAAACGCTCATTCTCAATTCTTAAAGTCGTTAATCTAAAATTAGCTTGTTTAATTTTTAAACTGTAAAAAATACCGGCATTAACTTGAGTTAGAGAGATAATTATCATTAACAAAATAACGCTTGCTCCGATAGCATTAAAAATAAAATATTTATTTGACTCCTGTTTTAAATTAGATTGTGATATTACTCTGTAAGAAGTCATAAAATTCAATATTTAAATAATAATTATATTTTTTCCGCGACTCTTAATTTGGCGCTTCTGCTGCGCGAATTGATTCTGATTTCTTCATCAGTCGGAATAAGCGGTTTTTTGGTTATAATTTCCGCTATTCCCTCTTTTTTGAATTTTTTAAAAAACAATTTGACAATTCTGTCTTCTAAAGAATGAAAGCTGATCACCACCAGTCTGCCTCCCGGATTCAGTATTTCCATTCCCTGATTTAACGTTTGTTCTAAAATTTCCAACTCATTATTAACTTCAATCCTCAAAGCTTGAAAAACTCTGGCTAAACTTTTAATATGGAATCTTCTTCCCAAAGTTGTTTCGATCAAGCCGGCCAATTGAAGAGTTGAAGTAATATTTTCTTTTTTTCTGATATTGACTATCGCCTCGGCTATTTGACGGGCGAACTTCTCTTCGCCGAATTTTCTAAAAATTTCCGTTAATTTATCCTTTGAATATTGGCGGATAATCATTTGAGCGGTAAAATCTTGCGTAGTCGGACTGAATCTCATGTCCAATGGCTCGTCTTTCGCAAAACTGAATCCTCTTTTGCTTGTTTCTAAAAGATCCGACGAAAGTCCCAAATCCATTAAAATACCATTTATCGGACCAAAATTATACTGTTCAACAATTGTTTTTAAATGAACAAAATTGTCGCAAACTAAAATTAATCTCTGTTCTTCTATTTGCTGAAGTTTTAAAATTGCTTCTTGAGACAAATCTAAACCTAATAACTTGCCATTAGGTTTGGTTAAAGATAAAATTTTTAAAGCATGTCCCCCGCCGCCAACCGTGCAATCAATAAAATTTTGATTTTTCTGCGGATTTAAATATGCAATTACTTCATTTAAAAGTACAGGGGTATGTGCCATAAATCTTAAAATTTACGAGCCCGAAGGGCGAAAAAAATTTTATTAGATTTTTGAGCACCCGCCCAAGTTTTTGGACACTTATTTATCCTTATTTCCTCGACGATAATGCTTAAAAATTTTCTAAATAGTCCAAAAATCTGGGCGGGTAGAGATTTTCTAGCTGAATTTTCTACTCCCTCGACAAGCTCGGAATTGAAAATTCAGAGAAAATTCTATACTCCTAAACCTCCGAGTTCTTCGGCAATATCAGTGCTTTCTTCTTCTGATTTTTTCTTGTATTCCTCCCATGCTTGTTCATCCCAAATTTCCAAACGATTGTAAAGCCCGGCAATAACTATTTTTTTATTAATACTTGCGTATTGTTTTAAATAATCCGGTAAATTGATTCTTCCCTGTTTATCAAGTTCTACCTCCATTGCGCCGGCTAACATTAATCTGGAAAAAGCCCTGGTCTTAGATTTATTAATCGGCATTGCCGCCAGCTTAGCGGCTAAATTATCCCATTCTTTTTTAGGATATAAAAAAAGACAAGCATCTATTCCGCGAGTCACCACTGCTCCCTTTAAAATGCTTGCTCTAAATTTGACCGGAACGGCCAATCTGTTTTTTTCATCTATTGTATAATGGTATTCACCAATAAACATATTGAAAAAATTAAAACTATCTATTTCTAAAAATTTATTAATTAAGCGTAGTTATTCACAGAAAAACTGGCTTATCCCCACATTTATCCACTTTCCTACACAACGAATCAATTGTAATCCATTTTCTCCCACTAAGCAACCACCTAGTTGTGGATAACTTTTCTGAAGTTGTTTAAATTTTAGAGCCGGAAAAGGCGAATAAAATTTTAGTACAACTTCAAGAACCCTGTTAAATAATTTCGCCCTTGGCGAAATTCCCGCTTTGCGGGATTTAACAGGGTATTTTATTTTGTCATTAAAAAATCTGCGAGTTTCTCTCTTGATTTTTTAAACAAAATAAACAAAAAGACCCAAAAAAAAATTGAGTCTTTTTATTTTTTAACTAAATTTTTATTTTAAAATTTTTTGACACTCCTGGGCGATCGCCAATTCTTCATCAGTTTCAATGGCTAAAATTTTTGCGGACTTGATAAGTTTTAATCCTTGGCAAATATTTTTTCTAGTATAAACATCGCCCGCGCCGATTGCTCCGGTAAAAACAATGGCGTCAGCGTTGCCTAAAATTCCAAAATAAGAACTGATATATTTTTGAATTCTATAAATAAAAATTTCAAAAGCCAGTTTTGCTTTTTTATCTCCCCTTTTCGCGGCTTTTAAAAGTTCTCTGAAATTGCTTGTTCCGAATAAACCTTTTATTCCTGATCCGTAATTTAGTAAATCATTTATCTGATCCATGGACAAGCCGCATTCTTTATTAAAATAATTAATAAGACCCGGATCAATATCGCCGGAACGCGTCATCATTACCAATCCTTCAAGCGGAGTAAAACCCATACTGGTATCAACGGCCTTGCCTTTCTTAATCGCCGCCATGCTGCATCCCCCGCCCAAATGGCAAGTGATTAAATTTATTTTATTCAAATTCTTTTTTAAAATTTTAGCCGCTTGATTGGCCACGTACTGATGAGAGATGCCATGAAACCCGAAACGCTGAATATTATATTTTCTGTAATATTCAAGCGGGACGGCATACAGTTTGGCCTGCAGCGGCAAATCAATAAAAAAACTGGTATCAAAACACCCCACATGCGGTATGTCATTCAAATAAACTCTGGCCAATTGCGCCACTTTTAAATTGTAAGGATTATGAAGAGGAGCCAAGCTGCTGTACTTGGCCAAATTTTTTAAATTTTTATCATCAAGCAAGGTTGGTTTTTGAAATTCGGTTCCGCCATGCACTATTCTATGGCCGACTATTTTAATATCGGTTAAATTGCCGATTTGTTTTAAAACGGAAACAACAGCGCTTAAGTGGGCGTCGCCGCTGGTCGGCAAATTTTCAAAAGATTCTTTTTTAACAACTTTAAGAGTCTGATAATCAAATAATTTGTATTTCAGAGAAGTGCTGCCTGCATTTAGAACTAAAATTAAAGACATATTATTCATTAATGATAAATAATTTGATAAATAATTCCTCCGACAAACATCAAACAAATAAGACAAGCCAAGGGCTTGGCCAGATTAAAATTATATTCCGGTGTTCTATCCCCCATTTTTTTCGCTTTATAAAAAGCCATTATTAAAATAATACTTTGAACACCGGCGAGAATGCCTCCGGAAAAACCGATGACGCTTACAAAACTGTTTAATCCGAATAAAAATAAAATCAATGGAATAAAAACTGTTAATCCCCAACTGAATAAAACGTGAATTTTATGATCTCTGTGAAAAACTTCTTTCAAAACATGACTTAAAGATAAAAAAGAAGTGCTTATGGCCAAAACGCCAAAAATTCCGCAGACAAGAAGTATTAAGTTGCTTGTTTTGGCAGCCAGTCCAAGAATGGCAGTCTCGGAAGTATCTTTTCCGCATACCCCGATCACGGCAAAAGTAAAAATAATATAAACGATAATCGGAATAAGATGGCCCAAAAATATAGTTGGTTTCAGCCATTTGGCTTTTTCATTAAGCAAACGGCGCATTGTCGGAATGGCGGTTGCTCCGCCTAAAGCGAATAAAACTATGCCGTAAGGAAAAAATAAATTCGTTGGATGAAATGTTTTGAGATTATCAAGATGAATATAAGGAAAACTGAAAATAAAAATAAATAAAGCGATGAAAATGAGACCGCAAGTCATGAATAATTCCATTTTACTGACAATGCCAATACCTTTCAAAACAATCAAGCTGACGCAAGCCCAAAAAATCAGAGACCAAAAAAATTGACTGCCTCCCAAAATCGGACCCAAAATTGCTTGCAAGAATTGACCGACGCCGATAATATAAGCCACCAAGGCGGCGTAAATTCCAAAAATTAAAGAAATAGTCATTACAACTTTGCCTTTTTTGCCCAAATAACGTTCCGTATAACCTGACATTTCCAGTTGATCTTTGGTGCGTAAAACTATCTCGCCGTAACAAAAACTGGTTATTAAAAATACTCCGCCTAAAATAATTAAATAAAAAAGGCCTACCATAAAGCCCGATTTATTAAAAGCATAAGGCAAGCCGAAAATTCCCGCTCCGACGATCGTGCCGATTAAAACAGCAATAGCTTCAAAAAATTTTTTATTTTTCATGTTGAATAATAAAATTTTTAGTCATTACTCGGTTTTTCCAATTCAAGCGGGTCAACACCGCTTTTTCCTCCGGCAATTTTCGTTATATCTTTGTCAATTTTTTTAAATTCTTTATATGCCTGATTATACATGCCAACCGTCGTCCCGAGATTATTGCCCAATTTTTTCATATATTCTTCATAGCTTAAAAGATGCTTGCTGACGTCTCCAATATTTTTAATAATCCCCTTAATTGATTCTTCAATTTTAAGCGCCCGCAAACCTTGTAAAACGGTTTGCAAATAAGCAAGAAAACTTGTCGGTGAAACAATAATCACGTGATATTTTGACGCTGCTCTCTGAATCAGGTTTTCCGTTTCATCCTTAAGCGCGCCAATTTTATTTATAAGCAAATCATAATAAATAGCTTCGTGAGGAATAAACATAAAAGCGAAATCCATTGTTCCTTTTGCCGGCTGAATATATTTTGACGTCTCTGTAATTCTATTTTTCAAATCATTCACGAAATTTTTTTCAAGTTTTTCTTTTTCCGCAGGATCTTTTTGTTCAATTATTTTATTGTAATTTTCCAAGCTGAATTTTGAATCAATTGGAATAATTTTATCTTTTACAAAAACCACCGCATCCGGTATGAGTTCTTTGCCGTTTTCATCAGTCCCCAGCTTATATTGCATCTGATAGCTTCCAGGCGGCAAAATATTTTTCAAAAGCGTTTCCAAATAATACTCGCCGAGAATTCCTCTTTGTTTGGGATTTTTTAAAATGTCCTGCAAACTCTGCAATTGTTCGGTAAAATTTATAACCTGCTTATTGGTTTCATCCAATTTGGTCAAATGCTCTGTAACTTCTCTGATAATTTGAGCGCTTTGACTGAACTGCTGCTGTAGAATCTGATTTGATTGGCCAAGTTTATTGTCTATGGTTTTATTCAATTCATTAATCTGATTTTGAATCAATAAAAAACTCTGATCACCCTTCCCTGCCCCGAAACGCTTGTTTAAAAAAACAATCAAGCCGATAAATCCGCCGATAAAAACTATTATTAAAACAATGAGTAAAATATTCATATTATAATGTTAAATATTTATAGCAAATTTCGCGGCACTTGTTATAACTATATTTTATCAGTAATAAATTGAGATGTAAACAGAGCTAAAACGCCGCTGACTATTACTCCGATGGTTAAGCCCTTTATGTCAAACCAAAACGAAAAAAAGCCCGGTTGGAGATCTTCGGCGATTATGAGCAATAAAAAACATATGCCGGTAATTATAAAAGTATTGCGTAAAAAATAATAAGCAATACCAATAATTTTTTTAAATAATATATTCATTTTAAAATTTATTCATTTATTTTTCTAAGCAAATAATTTTTCAAGTCCGCAAAAATAGTTTTCCAATCTTGAGTTGAGCGGCTCAATTCAACTTCTATTCTTCTGATTTTAATTTGATGGCGGCCATCAGTCAGACCGGGCACGGAAATAATAAATTCCAAAGAATGATCCGTGATATCATCCAGGCCGACGGAAAATTCCGCGCTCTGCTCTTCCAAATTATCTTTTGAAATATGATTGATAATTTGATCTTCGGTTGATTGCAAATCAAATCGCCAATCAAGAGGAGTTATTTTTCTTTTCATCAAACCCAGTTGAACAAGCGATTGTCTTTCATCTTCATAAACAACTTTAATTTTCGCTTTGGAAAAAGTGCGTGAAATTTTCACTTTAAAATAAACCGGCTCGGTAAAAATGCGCTGAGAGCAAATATCATTTTCTTTTTCTACGCCCCCCACCCTATTCTCCGGATAAAGATTAGAAATAACCTGAGATTCATTGCAAAAATCATTGACCAAAAAAAGTTTTCCCGTAACCACCAAATTTTTATAAATCAGCCAACCAAAAAAGAAAAGCATTCCGATGATTAATAAAATAGTATAAATTTTTAGAATATATTTCATATAACCATTTAATGGTTTATAGTTTTTGGTTAATAGTTATAGTTGTTTAGTTAAGGGTTAAACCGAAAACTATAAACTAAAACCACTAACTAATAACTATTAACTATATTAGGCTGATATAACCAAATCATTACCTGTCCAATATTTTGATGATTGCCCAATATG
>JBAZMD010000014.1:0-21088 GCA_041649955.1 Patescibacteria group bacterium
ACCAGCGTATTGAATGATAGTTCCATCTGGGTGAGTTGAAGAAGTTTCAATCATTGTTCCCAATGGATAGGTAAATTTAGTAAGTAAATCATCAGGTACCCAGGTAACCTTTACCCAGTTTGCATCCTTAAATAAGGCCTGATAAATATCAGCTGATTTTACCGGTCTTAATTTAGAATCTTCAATATAGTAAACGGCTTCCTTGGCATAACCTTGTAATCCAACACCAATACCGCGGAAGAGTGAACCGTCGCGGAAAGGCATGGCATTACCATCGGTATAAGCAGCTAATTCTGAAGCGCTAACTGTTTTAACGCTTGAGTAATCGGCTGGATAACCCCAAGAAAGATAGACATTAGCATGTGGAAAAACGCGTTTTGTCGCACCCGCGATATAATAGACAGCTGAACTTCCGGCAGCTTTTACTAAATCGCCATCAGCGATATAAGTAGTAGCATTGACTGGAAGACCGCCCATTGTCCAGACGAGTGTCAATACGGTTGTCCCGATTGCAATAGCTTTTTTAAGTTTATTCATTTTAATTTAAACCTCGTTAATTAATAAGCAGCGATTTCGGACTAAATATAAATTTAATCCTTCAACTACTTAATTTAAGATAATATCCCGTCATATTTTCTAAAATTTTAGTTTTAGAAAAAAGACTCGACCTTTTTAATTCCTGCCTTTTGGGCAGGGATCAACTGATCCAAGATTTCGACGTCTTAAAAATCAGTTGAGGGATATTTTATTTTAGTTTATTAATGTTCTAATTTATTTTTTTACTTTTCGCGAATCATCGGCGTCACTTTGAATTTTCCTGTTCTCTCAACATCAATTTTAAAATCAGTTTTTTGTTCTGATTTTTTGACAGATGTTTTATTCAAACTGCCTAAAGATCCGCCGGCATTTTTAATAATCGGCGCTGTATTTATTTTTTGTTCAACAGGAATTTGCGACGGAGTGGAAGTGGTTTGGTCAGAAGTAATATTATTCTGGGAAGAATTTTGAGTTATTTTTTCCGCATTGCTGATTTTTTCCAAAGCCGTGACTAAATTATTTTCTTCCAAGAGATTTTTTGTTTCTTCCAAAAGTTTTTTCAAATCATCTGATTGAATCACTTTAAATATTTCTTGTCCGTCTTCAATCGGCAAAGCGCCTTCATCGGCAATCAAATCTTCTACCTTGTCGCTGACCGGATTTTGAGCGCTTATTTCATTTTTCAAAATTTTTAAATCGCTATTGAAGTTTGCCACTAATTTATTAAGTTCGGGCGTAGATATTTCACCTTTTTCTATCTTATCAGCCAAAGTTCTGGCTTCGGATAAACGATTGGCCAAAATTTCCGCCTTTAAAACCGTTTTTTGCGACTTGTCTAAAATCAAGGCCATACGCACTTTTTCCGAAGCGCGTTTAACCGAATATAATAAATCACCGGGAATAGTGTTTTTTGAAGCAAAAACAGTACCAAATCCGGTGATAAAAATAAACAGCAAAACCAGCACACTCACAGCTGCTGGCTTAAAATAAAACACTTGGTTTTGACTAGGAAAAGTTTCCTTATAGTAAGATAAAAGCATTTTTTTGCTTTCCTTCGCCATAGTCCTAGAAGGCTTAATCACGTTATAATTTTGGATTAAATCTTTGAGTTCCATAGTTTTGTAATTACACTATATAAGACGTGGAATCCGGAAATTTGTGACACTTGCCCTGAGCTTGTCGAAGGACTATTTCGCCTCCTTATCTTTTAAAATTTCTTTCAATTTATCCAATCCCCGATGCGCTCTTTGCCTGACATTACTTTCCTTCTCGCCGATAATTTCGGCAATTTCCTTAAAAGAGAGTCCTTGAAAAAAATGAAACTCAACCACCTCCCGATATTCGGGTTTTAACAAAGATAAATATTTTTTAATGTTGTCAATGGCCATTTTTTGGTCCAATTGTTTTTCGGTTTCTTGCGGCGCGGCGATTTCAATCGCTTCATCAAGCGAAAGATCGTTTTGTCTTGTCCGATAAAAATCAATAATTAAATTTCTGGCGATTTTAAAAAGAAAGGCCTGGAAATTTTCAATTTCGCCTTCCTCTTTTAGATAATTAAAAATTTTAAGAAAAGTTTCATTGGTCAAATCATTTGCCTTTTCTTCGTCGGATACTTTAAAATAAATAAAACGGTAAATTTTATCCCGATATAAATCGTAAAATTTGGTAAAAGCGAATTCTCTGCCGCTTTTGACCTGATGAATGAGGATTTTTTCGGTAATCCTTAACATAATGTATTAAAATACTAGCAAAAATGACAAAAAAAGCAAGCCCCCACACCAAACTTATCATTAATCTTACGAATAAGAAAGTATAAAGGCGCAAAGCCGCTTCGCTTTCATACCTCTTTATAATAAAAGTCTTATTTTGAGTTTGGTGTGGGGGCAAGGGCTCCCAAAATAACTTAAATTTACTTGTTTTCTATATTATTAATTATGGCTGCTGAGAAACAGTCGCTTTAATGATTTTTTCTTCTCCGGCGCGCAAAACAGTCAATTCCACCGCGTCACCGGGATTTTTCTGCTGAATTAAATAAGTCAAATTCTGATCTTTATTTAAGCTTATCCCGTCTACTTTTACGATAATATCAGCGTTATTAATGCCTGCTTTTTGGGCCGGACTGGAAACAACCGGAGAGCCGAAAACAATCGCTCCATTGGTTAAATCCTTAAAAAGCGAACTGGAGATACCGGGCGCTTCTTCTATGCGCAAATAATCAATACCCAAATAAGACCGTTTGATTTTTTTATCCTTTAAAACCTGGTCAATTAAATTTTTAAACTGCCAAGAAGGAATAATTTTTTCTTGAGATATCAGTCCGACTTCAGCGCCGTCCAATCCAAAAATCACTCCACCAGGAAAAAGACTCGGGGAAATCTGAGAATCTAATAATAGATAATCGTCAAATTTATCGGTAGAATGGACTAAATCTTCCGTTTTATTGATATTTTTAAAATGCGGATTGCTGATTTCCGTAAAATTGATTTTATTGAATTTATCCCAAACAATAACCTGCTCCCCTGCCTTAATTTCCTCGGCCAAAGCAAATTTCACCACCCCCAAATTTTGGGCGGTAATTTTTATAAAACTTATGCCAGTTAAGGAATCTTTTAAAATTTCTTCAACAGGATAAATTTTATTTTCAGCGTCAACGGCTACATATTTTTGTTTTTCGTCCAAATCTCCCCCGCTGGCCAGCCAGCCGTCGCTGGTAACAATCAAGCCGAGCGATTTAACCTGCCAGGGCGCGTAAATTTGATCCAAAAACGACAACTTGGCCTTGCTTGAGGTTTCTTTAGCCGGGAAAATCCTGACCATTTTCAAAGATAAATCATTAACCAAAGAAGCGGCTCTGGCATCGCTGGTTACGGTAACTTTTTTTTCAGTAACCAAGGTTACTTCGTGAGTGGGAAAATATTTAGTCAAACTTATTTCTTTCAAAAAAGGAATCCTGATCGTCTGGCGGGTTAAAACAAAAAGGCTGCCGCCAATGCCGGAAGCCAAACCAAAAATTATGGCTAAAATAACAGCCAACAACACCCAGCCCCGAGGAGCGGTCAGCGGTTTTTGGAAATTATTAAAAGATTGATCGTTATAAAATTTTTGCACGCCATCTTTTAATTCTTCCTGACGCTCTTTTTTTATTTCATCTCTCATACTTTTTTTTACATCAACTGATTCTTTTGTGTCTATTTCGTCAACAATGACGATTCTTTGTTTTTCTTTACCCATAGATTGATAATTATACTAAATAAAATTGAAATAATCAAGGCATTTAAATAATAAGTAAACGGCAAAAAATTAATCGCCAAATAAATTTCACCTAGAACCAAACTGATAATGCTTAAAAATATTATTGAATCTTTTGTTATTTCTTGAGAATTAATCCAAAAAAAATAAAAATTAAGCCAAAATAACAAAAGAGAGGCTGCAATTGCCGTTAAATACAGTTTAAATCCCAATGGATTTTGGCTGAAACAAGCGCTTAAACTGACCAAAAAACAATAAGCGATAAAAAAATTAAACCAAGCGGCTGAATTTTTTAAAATATGAGGACGAGAAAGCCGCGGCTGATAAAATAACCGATAAATATTCAGAATAAAATAACTGAAAACAGCGGCAGTGATAAAAATAAAAATAAACCGCAAGATTGAATTGGTTAAAAAAAGAAACAGCCCTAATGACCCGGAAATCATTAAAATTAATTGGATAAAAAACGGCCAATAAATTTTAAAATAATCTTTGATTAAAAAAAATCCGGCCGTGAGAGCCGAAACTAAAATTAAACCATAACCAATAACGGTTTTCAATGCAGTCGGATGATAAAGTATGGCCCCCAAGACCAAAATAACAAAAAGCGGCAAATAAAGATAAAATTTAAAATTCATAATCAATTAGTTAAAACCCATGCTTTCGGGATTGATTTCTTCCCATTCATCATTTGAATTAATTTTAAAAATTTTAAGCTGAGAAGTTTGTTCAGTATCGGAATAAATAAAATCAATAGCCGACTTGCTGCCGATTCTTTTAGTATGGAGCACTTTTTTATCAATTACTTTCGGACGAGAAGTTTTTTCCAGCTTGATTCTGCCCAAAGGACTTTTAAATTCAACTGATTCTCTTTTGCCTAAAACTATTTGTCCGGTTGAAGTTTCCGCCACGGTAAATTCTTCTTCGTATCGCTTATCAATACCAAATTTCTCCTCCACTTTATAAATTAAATTTTCCCATTTTTCCGCATTCATATAGATTATATTTTATCTTTTTATAGGGAGATATCCTCGTCCTAATTTTGCAAATATTCTCTGGGCAAGTCACTCGCCCCGCTTAAGTGGGGCTCGGGGCTATTCGCCCACTGCCTTGCGAGAGCAAATATTCTTTTATTATATATTACTTCCCCTTCCTATACAATAGGCAAAATTAGGAGAGGATGCTCTTTTCTGTAACCGCAAAATTTGCGCCTTACAAGGCTTGATTTTGACGGACAGAAAAGGCACAACCGCAATAATTCTGGCGATAAAAATTATATTCTTTGCTTAATTCCAGACTCCTTTTAAATCCGTCATTCTTTTTAAAATCGGCTTCAAAAAATTTCAGATCATATTTTTGAGCCAATTCCACGCCGATTTGATTGATTTTTACGGCATTTTTTGAAGGGCCAACAGTCAAACTGGTAGCAAAATAAGGAATATCGCATCTTTGAGCAATTTGAGCTGTTTTTTCCAAGCGCATTTTAAAACAAATTTGGCAGCGTTCTCCCCCTTCCAATTCATTTTCTTTTCCTTTAATAGTTTCTTGCCATTTTTCATTTTCATAAGATTCTTCCAATAAATCTATCTTATATATGGCAGATAATTTTCTGACTTCGGCCAAACGTTTTTCATATTCCGCTGACGGATAAATATTCGGATTATACCAAAATAAAGTTAAATCAAATTGACCCTGTAATAATTCAATCGGGACTGTGGCGCAATTAGCGCAGCAAATATGAAGCAGTAATTTGTTCATAATAAATTAACAAATAAACTGATTAAAGCGGCAATCGGAAAGGCGAATTTCAGGCTGACTATGCTGACTAAAAATACTAAAACAATACCCATTAAAATCCTTCCAATACCTATGCTCATTTCTTTTAAAACTGTGTATTCGTCAATATAAGAACCGTGATCAGCCGATTTTTCATAATAAAGCGCGTCAAAAGGAGTGCGGAAAATAATACTCGTGAAATTATGAAAAGCGCCAACCACAAAAATTTGAAAAGTGGTGCCGGCAAACGCCTTTAAGAACCACCCTAAAGCGTAAAGCATTGAACCGGTTTTGACCATTTTCTTTTTTGGAAATTTATCAACGTATTCGCCGACAAAAATTTGAAGCACTACGGTGCCGATAATAATCAGAGCAGTAATCGCACCCACGGCCAGATATTGTTTTTCCAAGATTTGATAAATAAAAATCGGCCAAATCACTATTCCCACCAAGTCCTGGGCTCCGTCTGCCATATAAGCAATCATGGTATGGCGGCGGCTTTTTTTAAAAAGTTCTTTCCAAGAACCAAAATAAGAATATTCAAAACGCGCCTTGGTTTCGCTTATTTTAAATAAAGGAATGATGGCAATGGTCAGAATAACCATCGCTATCATAAAAAGAGTTTCAAAACTGCTTTTACTCAGTAAAACGCCTGCCATCAGCGGCGCACCAATGCTGATTAAATAGCCCAAAACGGTCAAATACGCCATTTGCTTGCCGCGGCTTTTGCCATCGGTAAATTTGACGAAATCAACGTGATAAGGCACCCAATAAAACAAGCGGAAAGCAAGCAAGACAATATTAGCCAAAATGGCGAAAATCAAAGGATTATTGCTGAAAAAATATAGGCAGAGATAAAAAGGTATGACAAAAAATCTGGCAATAATGATTGATTTTTTTAATCCGATTTTTGACATCCACATCGCGCCGATCGGCGCCAAAATACCATAAAGGCCGTAACCGACAACATAAAAAATAATCGCCCAATAGATTGAATTGCCGAATTTTTCAAATAAAAAAATCGGCAAAAACAAGCCAACCATTCCGTCCGCCAACGAGGCGATCATATTATAAAGACAAAGTTCTTTAAAATCTTTAGAAAAATTAAAACGAAAAAAATTGAACATAATTATTTTTTTATCTCGTAATATTTTCTTCCTTTTAATTCTTTGGGTAAATATTCTTGTTTGGAATTCGGAAAATTATGCGAATATTCATAATCTTTTCCATAGCCCATTTCTTTCATTAATTGAGTCGGGGCGTTTCTCAAATGAAGCGGCACTGGTAAATTTAAATATTTTTGAACATCTTCTTTGGCTGCCAAAAGTCCCTTATAAGAAGCGTTTGATTTCGGAGCCGTAGCCAAATAAGTGACCGCTTGGGCTAAATTAAGCTGCGCTTCCGGCAAACCGATAATTTCAACTGCTTTAAACGCGGCAATGGCGATTAAAAGCGCCATCGGGTCTCGATTAGTAATATCTTCCGAAGCAAAAATCACCATTCTGCGGGCGATAAATTTCGGGTCTTCACCGGCTTCAAGCATTCTGGCCAGCCAATATAAAGCCGCGTCCGGATCAGAACCGCGCATTGATTTTATAAAAGCGGAAATAACATTATAATGCTCATCGCCGGCTTTATCATAGGATAAAGCTTTGTATTGCAGAGCCTGTTCTATAATGGATAAACTAAGGTGATGAACTTTATCAGAATCTGAAACGGAAATTCTGGCAGCGCTTTCCAAAGCGTTTAAGGGATTGCGGGCGTCGCCGTTTGAAGATTGAATCAATAAATCCAAAGCCGGTTTGGCTATTTTAATTTTTAATTTTCCCAATCCCCTTTTTTTGTCCGAAAGCGCTTTTTTAATAATCAAACCGATATTTTCCTGCGAGAGCGGATTAAAAATAAAAACCCGGCAGCGGGATAAAAGCGGCGAAATAACTTCAAAAGAAGGATTTTCAGTCGTCGCGCCGATTAAAATAATTTCTCCGGATTCAACAAAAGGCAAAAAAATCGCCTGTTGGGCTTTATTGAAACGATGTATTTCGTCAACAAATAAAATCGTCTTTTTACCGCAAGATCTTTTCGCGACTCTGGCTTTTTCCAAAACTTTTCTGATATCGGCTGTTTTTTGCTCCACGGCTGAATACTGAATAAAATCCGCGCCGGTGGTTAATGCAATAATGCCGGCCAAAGTGGTTTTGCCGGAACCGGGCGGGCCCCAAAAAATCATTGAAGGCACTTCATCCTGCTCAATTAACCGTCGTAAAATTTTTTCCGAACCGACTAAATTTTCTTGGCCTACCAATTCGTCTAATGTTTTAGGCCTCATTCGTTCAGCCAAAGGTTTTAATCCTTCATTTGTTTCTGAAAATAATGTAATATCTTCTTCTAACATATCCAGTAGTAGAACTTTGACAATTTTGGAAAAATCATCAAAGTTTTAAATATTAATTAAATTATTTATCTTGAAAACTATTGTTTGCCTTATGAATTTTTGTCCGACCAAAATTAAACAAAATTAAGTTGTTAAACAATGGATTTAACGCGCAATATAGTGTATGCCAAGTAAAACTTTTTAAGCTATGGGAGGACAAGTCAAAGTCCACTACTGGACATAATCTTATAATAGCATATTTTAAGTTTTTGTCCAAAATTTATAGTTTACAATTTTAAAATTTAGGTTATAATTAATTTAATTGTCGGGCTGTAGTGGACCGGTACCACGCTTGGTTCGGGACCAAGAGACAGAGGGTTCAATTCCCTCCAGCCCGACCAATAAAAATAATTTTTAAAACATTTTATATGATTTACTATTTGTTAATTTTATTAGGTATTTTGACTCGTTTTTTACCCCATCCGGCGAATTTTACGGCAATAGGAGCAATAGCTCTTTTTAGCGGTTATTATCTAAAAAATAAAAAAATGGCGATAATAATACCCTTGGTTATTATGTTTTTAAGCGATTGGCGAATCGGACTTTACCAATGGCAACTTATGGCCAGCGTTTATTTATCTTTTGTAATTGTGGTTTTTCTAGGCATCCTTATCCGAGAAAAAAAATGGTTTTTCTCTTTACCAATGAGTTTATTTGGAACTATTATTTTCTTTTTGGTAACGAATTGGGCAGTTTGGCAATTTACCAACTGGTATCCGCACAATTTTCCGGGCCTAATATCCTGCTATCTCGCCGGTTTGCCATTTATTAAAAACAGTTTTGCCGGTGATTTGACATATACTTTTAGTTTATTTGCACTAACTGAATTAATAATATTTTGGGTAAAAACGAAAAAATCTAAAATAAGTTATATTTTAGTGGGTAACAAATCTTAATTTTAGCGTCGCCGTCTATAATAAAATAGAGTCCTGAACAAGGACTCTATTTTATATATTATTTTATCATGAACCACTAAAGAATTCACGATGACCCTGTACCCTTTAGTGATATAGGGTTATTTTTGACAACCAGAGCAATAATATGTTCCCCCTAATAAAAATTAATTACTCTCTGAAAAATTTTCAGAAAATTTTATCAAACTATTTTTAATATTTTGTTTGTCTACTTTTTTTATTGCTTCTGGGATAGGCAACCAACAATATTCTGTGTGTTCAGAACTCAATATTACCTTATCAGTAAAAACTTCAGCTGAATATACCAATTCAACAACAGTATAATCTTTCTTTTCCCAGGAGAACCTATGTATTTCTTCTGAAAAATTGGCTTCTTTAATACCAATTTCCTCTTCCAATTCTCTCGCCCTAGACTCAATAATCGACTCATTTAATTCCAATGTGCCGGTTACTGTTTGCCAAAAACCGCCATCTTCTAAATTTCTTTTGATTAATAGAACCTTTATACCATCGTCATTTCTGTAAACTATTGTTTGAATTTTAATTGGTAATTCACGCATATTTATTTTTAATTATTATTTCTGGCAACTAGGACAATAATACGTACCCCGACCAGCTAAAACCATTTTTTCTACTTTACTTTTACAACGAAAACATTTTAAATTTTCACGGCCATAAACTTTGAGTCGTGAAACATAAGTTCCTTTTTCCCCGCTCGCGTCAACATAATTTTCAACCGAACTGCCTTTGTGTTTAATCGCTTGTTTTAAAATACTGATCAGGCAATGATATAAATTTTTTATTTCCTTATCGGATAAACTTTTGACTGTTCGGATTGGTGAAATTTTGGCGCAAAAACAAGCTTCTTGAGCGTAAATATTACCAATGCCGGCGATAAAAGATTGGTCCATTAACAACGGCTTAATTTTTAATTTTGATTTTTTAAGTAAAATTTCTTGAAATTTTTTTAGAGTAAAATCTTTCTCCAGCGGTTCCGGACCGTATTTTTCTTGTTCAAATATTTTTTCCAAGTCAGCTGTTTTGACCAATTTAACATAGCCGAATTGTCGTAAATCATTATAAATTAGCGCGCTTTTATCAGAGAAGTAATAAATAATATGCGTATATTTTTGATGTTCCATGTTATCTGCTCCATGTTTCATGAATATCAATTGTCCGGTTAATTTTAAATGAATCAATAATGAATAGCCGTTTGAAATTCTGATAATTAAAAGTTTTGCCCGGCGCGAAATATCCTGAATAGTCGCGTTTTTTAATTTATTTTTAAAATTAATGGCCGATACGCCCTTAATTAATTTAGCCAGCCGAATTTCCACTTTTACTATTTTTTTGCCGATAATTTTATCAGCCAATTGATTTTTAATTGTTTCAACTTCCGGTAATTCAGGCATAAAAAAAATTATAAAATTAAAATTTCAACAAATACGCACCAAAAAACATCAATAAAATAAAAAATATTTTTTGCAATATAATTTTTTTTCTCAAATCTTCTTTAATCAAATGAGGAAAAAATAATGTAAGTCCAATTCCAATTAAAAATGCAAAAAGAGGCTGAAATCCATTAATTACCCATACTAACGCCAAAGGAGCCAGCAATGTCGCAAAAGTAAAAATAATCATTGCCACAATATTTAAAATTTCATTTACCGCATTTAAAGCGATTATGGAACCGCTGTTTTTCTTAAAGGACAATATAAAATCTCTTCTGTAAGATTTTACAAAAATCAATAAAATCAATCCGAAAATGATAAATCCCAAATACTGCCAAAAACTTACTGTCCAAAAATCAAGTTTGATCGCGAAAAATTTGAAAAAAAGATAATTTAAAGCCACGATAAAAGAAGCAAGTAATTGCAAAAATAAAACATCTTTTGTTAAATGAATTTTTTTATCTTTAAATTTTAAAGAAATACCCACTGCTCCTAAAATTATCAATAATGAACCGATGATTTGCATCCCGGAAAGAGTTTCTTTCAAAATAAAAAAAGCGAGAAAGTAAGAAAATACCGGAATTGTCTGAAATATGGGCACGACCACGGAAGTATCCGCCTTACTTAACGCTTTAAAATAAGGAAACAAGTAAATTATATAAAGAGAACTGTTTAAAATTATAAAAATAGATGTTGTCCAGTTTAAAGATAAAACTCTCGGATTAAAAAAAGCGATTAAAATCGCAACCGGTAATCCAATTAAAGAAGAATATATGACAAGAGTTCCGATGCTTGATTTAAAATATTTTGAAATCAAAAATTTCTCTATGAAACAGGTAATTGTCCAAAGCAATGGCGACAAAATAGCAATAAATAACCAATTCATAAATAACAAGGTCAAGTTTTAAACTTTGGTGGGCGCACTAGAAATCGAACCTAATGGGGGGTCTCCCGCCCTAATTTTGGGTGATAAATGGGCGATTCAGGATTCGAACCTGAGACCTCTATCGTGTGAGGATAGCGCTCTAACCAACTGAGCTAATCGCCCAAAATTTTGGGCGGGCTGTTTTTACCATTAAACTATGCGCCCGAATTACCAAAATTCTTAAAATTTACGAGATTGAAAAGCGAAGAAAATTTTATTAGAATTTTGAGTACCCTGTTAAATAATTTCGCCAAAGGCGAAATTGCCGCAAAAGCGGCATTTAACAGGGTAAGGGTTTTGTTGCTGCTTAGACTGCTCCGCCAGCTGGCGGATCGCCTTCGCAGACAAAATCCCTTAGAACGAAGAAGCCAATTTATACATTGGTAAAATAATGGCCGCCATCATTCCGCCAACCACCACGCCTAAGAAAATAATAATAATCGGCTCAAGCAAGGTAACTAATCTTGATAAAATATTTTCCACTTCGCGGGAATAAAAATCAGCCAATCTTCCCAAAACTTCGTCCAATTTTCCCGTCTCTTCACCTACTGACAATAAATTTGACACCATTTTTGGGATATGATTGGATTTTATTAAAGTAGAACTGACAGATCGCCCCTCTTCCACGTCTCTGATTGTTTGAAAAATTAAATCTTTATAAATACTATTTTCCACCACTTCGGCCACTATTTTAAGAGCTGAAGTCAGAGGTATGCCGCCGACAAGCAAAGTGCTTAAAGAACGAGTAAAACGAACAACGTATAAATTTTGAAAAAGCAGGCCGAAAACAGGAACTTTTAAAATAAATCTGTCCCAGATTTTTTTCCCTTTCGGAGTTTTGATAAAAAATCTTAAAAAGATAATTAAAGCGATAATCAATGGGATTAAAAAAATTGCATAATGTTGCAAAAATTTACTTGTATTAATCAAAAACTGCGTAGACACTGGCAGTTGCGCGCCTGATTCTTCCAAAACGCCGGTTAATTGAGGAACAACGAACAGCATCATTAAAATCATCACGCCAATGACGGTTACAATAACAAAGAGCGGATAAATCATTGCTCCTTTTATTTTATTGATTAAATCAAAATTTTTTTCTTGTTCATTGGCTAAATAATTCAAAACTTCGTCCAGTCGTCCGGCTGTTTCACCGGCCCTGACCATATTGATGTAAAAATCATTAAAAACTTTGGGGTATTTAGCCAAAGCGGAAGAAAACCTAACTCCCCCTCTCACATCTTCGGCAATTGCTCCTACAACACCTTTTAAATATGTGTCATTGGTTTGTTTGACTAAAATTTCCAGACATTTCACCAATGGCAAACCGGCGGAAACCATGGTTGAAAGCTGGCGAGATAAAAAAACCAAATCCTTTGGTTTAACGTTGTTGAATAAATTTATTTTAAAATTAATAGGACGGCGCAATATGGACATTTTACCGCCCTCTGCAAGAGATAAAATAATAAGATCGCGAGAAGTTAAAACTTCCATTGCTGCTTCTTGATTCAAGGCATCGATAATTCCTTTGACTGTCTCGCCTTTTAAATTTTTGGCTTTATATTCAAATAACATAGCAAAATTGTTTAAAAATTTAAGTTGAAAACGCAAAATTTTTAATTACAATTTTGCGTACCCGCCCAGATTTTTGGACTATTAAAAAATTAAAGTATTATCTTCCAAAAAAATGTCCAAAAACTTGGGCGGGTAACGATTTTGTTTCTGAATTTTCGGCGTCTTTCAGACTTGAAAATATCAGACAAAATACGTTATCTTCTTAATAACGATTTTAACATTTCTTCATCAACGCAATTTTTAATCGCATCTTCAAGTGAAATTTTACCGGAAGTCACCAAATCGGCCAAATATCTATCCATGGAAACCGATTTTGTATCTTCGCCTGTTTGCAAAAAAGTTGACAATTGATGGAGCTTGCCTTCGGCAATAATGGTCTTAACGCTGGGCGGAGCGGATAAAACTTCAAGAGCCCTTATTCTCCCACCGCCGACTTTAGGCACAAGTCTGGTAGCGATAATACCGGCCAAATTTTCACTAAGAAAATATCTGATATTTTCTTCTTCGCTGGTCGGGAAAAAATGAAGTATTCTTTTGATTGTCTGAATTGACGAGCCCGTATCCATAATGGCGAATATTAAAGTACCGGCCTCGGCAAGAGCGAAAAGTTCTTCCATTGTTGCGGCATTTTTAATTTGAGAAACCATTACTACGTCAACATGACCTCTCTCTCTGATAAAATCTAATCCTTTTTCAAAAGACAAAACATCGCGGCCGACTTCTCTCTGTTCAATTATACTCTTAACGCCGACCAAATTATATTTAATCGGCTTTTCCAGAGTGGCGATATATTTATTTTGATTTTTATTGATATTATCAATCAACGAAGTTACTAAACTGAATCTCCCTGAATCGTGAGGACCGGCAATAAAAACAATTCCCTTTGATAAATTGGTGAAATCTTGAACCATTTTCGGCAATTCAATTTTTTCCAGATCAAGAGCTTCCTGAGACAATAATTTCAGACAAATCGCCGGAGTGTTTTTTTGGTAATAAACATGAATCTGAACCGATCCGAGTTTTCCGATTTCTTTAACGGTTATTATCTGCTTTTTTTCTTGGAGCTCGCTCTGTTCTTTATTGTCCAAAACGGCGGAAATGACATCGCTGATGAAAGAAGCGGCTAAAATATTTTCTCCGCTCAGCGGCTGTATTTTTCCGTCAAGATTAATAAAGGGAATTTGCGCGTTAATTAAATAAATTTCCGAAACCTTTTTCTCGGCCGCGGAAACGCAAATGCGATTTAAAATCATTTCTGTTTGAGTATACATACCAAATTTTTTAAAATTTTTAAATTATTTATAAAGATTATTAAATCTGTGTTGCCTGCTCCGCCAGCTGGCGGATCGGAAAAGAAAATAAATTTTCTTTTCCCTCGCTCGCTTGGCAATAATGCGAAAAATTTTACTAAAAATTTGAGTACCCGCCCAAGTTTTTTATTAAAAAATCTGGGCGGGCAAAGGTTTTGTAGCTCCGACTTAACGTCCGGAGACAAAACTCTTTACTCCCTTGCCACTCTTAGAACTTCTTCAATAGTGGTCTCCCCTTTTAAAGTTTTAATATAACCGTCTTGAATCATACTAATCATTTTTTGTCTTTTAAATTCAGCTTTTACATCATCAATTTTACAGCCTCTGACAATAATATCTTTCATTTGATCGGTAATTTCCAATGCTTCAAAAATAGCGATTCTGCCTTTATATCCTTCCTGCCCGCATCTTGTGCAGCCCTTGCTGTGATAAATAGCGAGATGGCCGGTTTTTTTATCTCTGAATTTTTCCACATCTATGTCTTCCACGTCTTTTAACGCGTTTTCAATATCTTTTTCCACTCCCGCTGGCGGGATAATGGGCTCAGCGCAATAAGGACACATTTTTCTGACCAATCGCTGAGCTAAAACTATATTCAGAGAAGAAGCAACTAAAAATGGTTCTATTTTCATATCAATCAAACGAGGTATAGCACCCATAGCGTCATTGGTATGCAAAGTGGAAAGCACAATATGACCAGTCAAAGCGGCATGCGTAGCCAATTCAGCAGTTTCATTATCGCGGACTTCGCCAACCATGATAACATTTGGATCTTGTCTGACCACGGAACGAAGACCGGTGGCAAAAGTATAACCTATCTCGGGTTGAATTTGACTTTGATTGACTCCTTTTAAAACATATTCAACCGGATCTTCCAAGGTAACAACATTGACCCCGGGTTGATTTAAAACTTTTAAAATAGCATAAAGAGTGGTGGTTTTACCAGAACCGGTCGGACCGGTAGCCAAAACCATGCCATGAGGTCTGAGTAAATTTTTATTGATTATTTCAAGTTCTCTTCCCCAAAAACCGAGATCTTGCAAATCAAAAATCTTTTTAGTGGGGTCTAAAATTCTGATAACTGTTTTTTCTTGTCCCAATAACGGCAAGATTGAAACTCTTAAATCTATTTGGCGTTTTGAAACTATAACTCTGATGCGGCCGTCTTGTGGAATACGCGTTTCATCCAATTTTAAATTTGCCATTACCTTGACGCGGGAAATAATTGCTGAATGAAGATGTCCGGGCAACAATGCCACTTCTCTTAAAACGCCGTCAATTCTGTAACGAATTCTGGTTTGATCGCCCAGCGGTTCAATATGAACATCAGATGCGTCATTATCAACCGCGTATTTTAAAATGGAAGCCACAAGCTTGGCGATTGGAGCCATTTTGGAAATTTCTTCAAGCCCTATATCAGCAATGGATTTTCCGGCTTTAATAATCGGAGCAAAACGATCTTCGGCCGCGCCGACAGCTTCTTCCACTTCAACACTGAGTCCGCCATATTGAGTTAAAATATTTTTAAAACCCGAAAGAGTGATGGCATAATATTCAACTTTTAAATTTTTTTGGCGAGCAATAAATTCAATCGCTTCCCTGCCCTTAAAATCACCCGGATCAAGCATGGCCACTTTCAATGTATCGCCTTCTTTGGCAAAAGATACAACATGATAATTTTCGGCTGTTTCTTTGGGTAAAATTTCCAAAATTTTTCTATCAATAACCAAACTGTATAAATTAGCAACAGGCACGGCAAAAATTTGCCCCCTTGCCCATGCTATATCTTCTTCGGAAATCACCTTTTTATGTTCAAGAAGCGTGTCGGGCGTACTTTGCGTCTTTTCCGCTTCGGCTAAAAGTTCATTATAATAATCTTTGGTTAATTTTCCGTGCTCCAAAAGATATTTGACAATTGTATTTTGGCCTTCAAGCATACCCAGTAGTAAAAATTTAAAATTTAATAATTATAGTAAATATTGCGATTATTTTACTTCTTTTTTGGGAAAAGGCATAAAAGGATTGACCTTGCCTTTTTCCAATACTTTAACCGGTTCAAAAAATGCTTGAATATAGCGCATTTCCTTGAATTTCGGATTTTCTAAAATATTTTCAATCTTATCAACCGAAGGAATAGGGACTGATAAATATGTTAGATTATTTGTAACGGGAATATTTACGGAAGCCTTAGGAGTTTTAATGTATTTTATCAAAATAAAACCTATGGCTAAAATAATAAGCACCAAGAGTATGATTAATCCGATCATTTTTTTATTAATATTCGGCATTGGTTTTAAATTAATCGTTTAGAGAATAAGTTTTTATGGTTACGTTTAATGAAGCTCCAATATCTTTTAAGGCAATTTGGGAAACATCCATAATTCTGATATTTTTTTCCAAATAATCTAAAAATTCTTTGCAGGCCTGATAGCTGCCTTTATCAAAATTCAAACTTATGGTAGTGACTCCTTTGTCGGAATCAACGCTGAATCCGGTAAATTCCATTCCAGTCTGTCTGGAAATAATATCAATTTGATTTAAAATACTCGGCAAATCTGATTTTTCGGCAATCGTATAATCTAATTTTTTCAAATTGTCTTCACTGATTTTATTTGTCTGCGTCTCCAATGTTTTTAATTTATTAAAATATGCTTCTTGTTCTCTGACAATTGTCTTATAATTTTCAACGTCAAATTGCCCTCCTCCTGTTGTTTGAGCAACTTTCGGTTTTATAATAAAAAAATATTCGGTGGAAAAAGCAGCGACAATAATAAAAACAATCAATGTCCAGCAAAATTTAACCAAAATAACATGGTACCATTTAATATCAAATTTTTTTTCTTCTATAATCTTTGCCATATTTATTGTTTAAATACTCCGTCAACTAAGGTTAAATCAATGGAAAAAGTAACAACCCCTGACGAAGCTCTAACGATACTTGCAGCTTGGGCATTTTTAACAAAATCGGGAGCATTATTAAAAACAATAATTTGCCGAGCCACCGAGATTAAATCTTTAGCCGTTGCCGATAGATGAACTGTTCCACTCGTATCGGCGGAAAAATCACCGAAATAAACATCCTGAATAGTATAAATTTCCAGCAAGCTGAAAAATCTAGTCCAGTAAACATGATTAGCTAAAATTTCTTCCACTTTCATGGCTTTTTTTTCCAAAGACGCAACATTGTTTCTAACTTTTAACAATGGATAAGTCTTTGCTTCTAAAAGTTGCGATTCAATTTTGAGTCTATCTCTCTCATCTTTTAATTGTTCAAAGTGCCAATTTGTATATAATAAAACAATAAAAAAAACCGTGATAACGACAATTATTGTCGCGGAAAGAATCAGCATTTTTTCCTTTACAATTCTGGGAATAATCATTTCTTGACCCGGCATTAAAGTAATTTCCGGAGTTTGCGAAATTTCGGCAAAAATTTTTGCCTCTCGCGACTTGTTAACCGACGTACGAATTATTTCCGGTTTTTTTTCAGGTTCTTTTTTTGGTTCTTCTTGAATAAGAAGTTCGGCCAACTCGGACATTTTTTCCTTTTTATCGCCTTGAAAAATTTCAGGTTCAACTATTTTTAAATTAGAAATTGGCTGCTCTTTCGGCGCGGCTGATTGTTTTTTAAAATTAAACCAACCGATTTTCGGTTCGGCGGTTTTAGGCAAAACCGGATTTTTTTCCTTAATCGGCTGAGAAAATTTTATTTCCGCAGGTTCTTCGGTTTTTTTATTTATTTTTTCGTCTTCCCTCATCTCTTCGGGAAGTAAATTGATAGACATATTATTAGCTTCTTAGGAATTAGCTTATTAGCTTATTAGCTTCTTAGGAATTAGCTTCTTGCCTAAAAAGCTAAGAAGCTGGTTTATCAGTCTAACTGTCTCAATGCCAAGCCAATGGCTACGGCAAAGCGCGGCGCCACTTCTTCAAGAGCCGGTTTTAATTCTTCCGGATATGCCACTCTTGCCCACGGATCGCCGACTATTACTTTAGTATTGAGCGTTTGTGAAAAATAATTGGCTAAATTCGGCAAATAAGCTGAACCGCCTGAAAGAATAATTTTTTCCACGGTTTTATTAGATTGGCCTTGATAAAGTTTTAATGAATAAATCACTTCATCAATCACGGGCTTCAAAATACTTTCTATAATGGCAGGTATTTTGGAAGCGCCGCTTAATCCTATATCCCTTTTGAATTGCTCGGCTCTTTTAAAATCAATATTTAAACTATTGGCAATGGCACGAGTAATAGTCACGCCTCCGATATTTATACTTCGATTTAAAGTCGGCACTCCTTTTTCAATAATAATAATATCAGTAGTCAAAGCGCTAGTATCAACAATCATAGTCGTTGACTGAGATTTGCCGATTAAAACTCGCGACAAAGCAAAAGATTCCGTTTCCAACGAAAGCAACTGCAAATCAGCCTGCTTGAATATTTCAACATACCGCTTAACCAAATTTCTGGAAGCGGCTGTCAAAAGAATGCGATAATTTTTTCTTTGAGCGTCAACGGCAATCGTATCAATGATCCGCCAATCTAAAATCACGTCCTCAATCGGCATGGGAATAAATTTTTTCGCTTCCCAATGAACCGCGTCGCCCAGTTCTTGTTTTTTCATTACCGGCAAAGTAATAACCGAATTAAAAACGGAAAAACTCGGCAAAGCGGTTATCGCCTTATAAGAAGTCACGCCGGCTGTTTTATACGTTTTTTTAAGCAAATCGGCTACCTGCCGCAGAACTTCATTTGGATCGCCTTTAACAATATCCCCCATGGCTCGTTCGGCATAACCATAAGTCATCAAGGTTGGCACGCCTTGCTCTTTTTTAAGTTCCACCAATTTAATACTGGTAGAGCCCAAATCAATTCCCAAATAACTTTCTTGTTTTTTAAAACCGAAAAAACTCATATATTTACTTATCAACTTATTCGCTTATTTGCTTATCTACTTTATTTAGCTTATAATGCCATTATACTATAAAATGCCATTTACGACAATGAAAAATGTGGATAACAAATATCAATAAAATCAAGGATTTTTTTCTTAAATTATTTTTCCCGATTAGCTGCCTGAATTGCGGCCAAGAGAATTATTTTATTTGCCCGATTTGCTTGGAGAATATTCCTATTTTAGATGAATTAACTTGCCCGATTTGCCGCAAGAAAACAATTGACGGCAGGCTTCATCATAAATGCTGTTTTAATTTAGACGGCATTATTATTGCCGTTAATTATAATCAGCCGCTGGTCAAAAAAGCTATTCGCAATTTTAAATACGCGCCTTATTCTTTCCCTTTGGCTAAAAATCTGGCTTTTTTAATCATTAAGCGGCTCAAAAGATCTCCTGTTTTTATTTCTTATTTCATAAAAAATGATTTTGTTTTAATGCCTATTCCAATTACGCGGCGCAAATTGGCCCAACGAGGCTATAATCAGTCATTATTGCTAGCCGAAGAATTGTCAAAAGAATTCAACTGGCCAATAATGGAAATTTTAACAAAAATCAGAGATACCAAGTCTCAAACTAGTCTTAACAAAGAAGAGCGAAAAAATAATGTTAAAAATGTTTTTGCGATTGATAAAAAATTTACCGAAGCCGAAATAAAAAATAAAAACATCATTTTAATTGATGATGTTTTCACGACCGGCGCGACTTTATTTGAAGCAGCCAGAATTTTGCGCCAATCCGGAGTCAAAGAAATCTGGGCCATTGTTTTAGCGCATGACTGAAAAATAAAATTTAGAATATAGAATTTAGAATAAATTTTAATCTTATAATTCTAAATTCTAGATTCCAGATTCCTAATTCTAATAAAAATTATCCAGCCAGTAACAAACATTAGAACAGCCATTATTTGCGCCAATCTTAAACCTAAAAATATCAGCTGAGGGTTAACTCTTAAAAACTCAATGAAGAACCGGCCCATAGAATAAAGAATTAAATAAACAGCAAAAATAGTGCCCGGTTTTCTCGCCGTTGTCCGCGTTATTATTATAATCAAGACAATAAAAATCAAAAAATCCCAAAGAGATTCGTATAAAAAAACCGGATGAAAATACTGAAATGATTCCATTCCTGCCAAGCGATTGGACAAAGAAATGGGAATGCCCCAAGGCAAATTGGTCGGCAAACCGTAAAGCTCCTGATTAAACCAATTCCCCCATCGGCCGATTGCTTGTCCTAAAATCAGAGCCGGCGCGAATAAATCAGCAAAAAATAAAAAAGAAAAATTCTCTCCCCTTTTTTTAAATTTCTTAGAAAAAATATATAAAACAATTCCCCCGCCGATCAAAGCGCCATAGATGCCTAATCCGCCGTGCCAAAATTTAATCATCTCTGACGGATTATGAAAATAATAATCAGGTTCGCAAAGAATATGGTAAATTCTCGCGCCGATCAAGCCGAAAATCACTGAATAAAAAATAATGTCTTCAATAATTTCTTTTTTTACTTCGTATTTTTTAGCCAATTTTAAAATCAATAAAAAACCCAAAATACCGGCTAAAACCATTAATAATCCATACCAATGAATAGTTAAGAGCCCCAGCCTGAAAACAGGTTGAGGCTCAAAATTATGCAAAAAATTCAGAATCATATTTTATTTACAGCTTCCGGCGGCTGTTCCGGTCGTATTTTCCAAAACAGTCTGGCATTCCGCAGGAGGAGTGGTAAATGATTTGCAAATCGCTTGTTTATATCCTTCGGTTGTTCTGTCTCCCTGATAAATTACGCCATTAATTAAAAGCGTCGGAGAACCTTCAATACCATATTTCTGATTCAGTGTCACTTCTTGAGCTAATAAAGTTTCCGCTTCTGTTTTTTGGCAAGATTTTATTTTTTTAACATCAATCCCGGCCGTTTTGGCAAAACCTTCCCATTTTTCTTCAACAGTTTGAGGATCAGAACCCTTATT
>JBAZMD010000015.1:0-17338 GCA_041649955.1 Patescibacteria group bacterium
TTATTCCTATTCCCGGACTTGACGGTTCACGCATTCTTTTCGCCTTTATAGAAGGAATCAGAAAAAAACCAATCAAACAAGAAACAGAGAATCTTATTTTAAGCATTGGTTTTTATTTATTGTTAATCTTGGCTGTCTTGCTTACTTATCAAGATTTAGCGCATTTATTCAGTAAATTTTTCAAATAAAGAGTTTTCTTTAAAAAATTAAACCTGAAAAGGTGAGAATTTTTTAACTAGAAAACCTTTACCCCCTTCTTTTGAGCGCTCTTCGGGGATTAAGAAATATTAAGAGCGTCTAAAAGGAGGGGGTACTCAAATTTTTAGTAAAATTTTTCGCCCCGCCAAAATTTCAATTTAAGATTTAATTGTCTAAATAATATAATTAACTATTTAATTTAAAAGGTTCAAATTATCTACTGCCAAATTTTTGGCGGGTTAAAAATTTCAAAAAATTTCGTATGCGGCAAAGTAATTTTTTTACCAAAACTTCTAAAACCGACCCGAAAGATGCGGCTACTTTCAGCCATAAATTTTTGGTAAAAGCCGGTTATATCAATCAATTAACCAGCGGTGCTTGGTCTTTATTGCCTTTGGGTCTGCGCGTTTATAAAAAAATTGAAAATATTATTCGTGAAGAAATGAATGCTCTTGGCGCGGAAGAAATTTTAATGCCTTCTCTTCAACCTAAAGAATTATGGCTTGAAACAGGGCGTTGGGACACAATTGATCCGCCTTTGTTTAAGGTCAAAGATCGCCATGAAAAATGGTTGGCGCTTGGCTCAACTCACGAAGAAGTGGTCACCGACTTGGCCAGGCTTTACATTGAATCTTATAAAGATCTGCCAAAAGCGGTTTATCAAATTCAAAATAAATTCCGCAATGAAATGCGACCGACCGGTGGATTGTTACGTACCCGGGAATTTATCATGAAAGATTTATACAGTTTTCATAAATCTTCCGAAGACTTGGATGATTTTTATGAAAAAGTTAAACAAGCTTATTTTAAAATATACGATCGCTGCCAGCTTAAAGCCGTGGCTGTTGAAGCTTCTTCCGGTTCAATCGGCGGCAGTATTTCAAACGAATTTATGATTTTAGCCGATTCGGGCGAAGATAAAATTTTAGTTTGTCCGAAATGCGATTGGGGAGCGAATACGGAAATCGGCAAAGATATAGCCGAATGTCCGAAATGTTCAAGCAAGCTTGAAATAAAGAATGCCATTGAAATCAGCCATGTTTTTAAATTAAAAACAGTTTACAGTCAAAAAATGAATTTGAATTTTACGGATAGCGACGGACAGAAAAAATTGGTAATGATGGGTTGCTATGGTATTGGCTTGCAAAGATTAATGGCAACAATTATTGAAGCTTCTCATGATCAAAATGGAATTATTTGGCCAGCCTCCGTCGCGCCATTCAATGTTCATTTAATCGGTTTGGATTTAGACGATAAAAATATAGCCGAACAAGCGGAAAAAATTTATAAACAACTTTCAAAAAAATATGAAGTTCTTTTTGACGATCGGCAAGATTCGGCCGGCGCTAAATTTAAAGATGCTGATTTAATCGGCATTCCAGTCAGATTGGTTGTCAGCAAAAAAACAGGCGATAAAGTGGAATATAAAGAAAGAGACAAGAAAGAATGCCAGCTATTTACATTAGAAGAATTATTAGCTAAACTGAAATAGTATTTTAATATCATTAAACAAATATGTTTAAAAATTTTTTCGGAATATTTGCCAAAGACATAGGAATTGACTTGGGTACCACAAATTTTCGCGTTTATATTCACGGCAAAGGTTTGGTATTCAATGAACCTTCAATTGTCGCTATTAATACCAGAAATGATCAAATTATTGCCATCGGCAGTAATGCTTTAAAAATGGTCGGTAAAGCGCCGGCTCATATTTCAATCGTCAAACCGCTGGATCACGGCATTATTTCAGATTTTGAAGTGACGGAAAAAATGCTTAAATCAATTATTGAAAAAGTTCAAAAAGAAACCTTCACTCTTTTGCCTCGGGCGAGAGTTTTTACCACCATTCCTTTGGATGTAACCGAAGTGGAAAAAAAGTCTTTAGAAGACGTTATTCTTCAGGCCGGCGGCAGAGAAGTATTTTTAGTAGAAAGACCGATGGCTGCGGCTATTGGCGCAAGATTGCCGATTCATGATTCGGTAGGCAGTTTAATCGTTGAATTGGGCGGAGGACTTTCAGAAATGGCATTGATTTCTTTACACGGAGTTGTCACTTGGAAATCCTTGAAAATCGGCGGCGAGTCGTTGAATAAAAATATTATGAATTATGCCCGAGAAAAATTTAATATTCTTCTGGGAGATCATACGACTGAAGAAGTTAAAATAAAAATCGGTTCCGCTTTTGCTCATGCGCCGCAAGAAATGAAAATTAAGGGTAGAGATTTAATAACCGGTTTGCCCAGAGAAATAATTATGACCGATGCCCAACTTAGAGAGGCAATGATGCCGATTTTAAAAACTATTGCGGAGAGCATTCATGATACCATTGAAGCCACCCCGCCGGAATTGGTGGCTGATATTTATGAAAGAGGATTGGTTTTATCGGGTGGCGGAGCATTGCTTCGCGGCTTGGATAAATTAATTCAAAAAAGAATCAATATCCCTATTTTTGTTACTGACGATCCGTCAACTTCAGTGATTCGCGGACTTGGTCTTATTTTGGAAGATTATGAAAATTTAAAAGAGGTGATTATTCCTTCGGCGAGAAAGTAACGATTTTATCTGATAAAATTAAGTCCGAAGGACGAAAATTTTTCAGTAATAAAATTGTTAACCCCCTCCTTTTACACCGTTTAAAATAATAAAAAAGTAGACGTAATTATATTTGAAAATTAATACGTCTACTTTTTTATTAGTATGAAAAGGAGGGGGTAAAGGTTTTGTAATTCCGACTTAACGTCCGGAGACAAAACTCTTTAATCCTCTAATTTCAGGGAAATCAATTTTGAAACGCCGTCAACACTGATGGTTACGCCGTAAAGAATATTGGCAGCTTCCATGGTTTGGCGATTATGAGTAATAACGATAAATTGCGTAAAGTTGCGAAGTTCGTCCAAGATTTGAGCGAATCTGTTTGAATTTTGTTCATCCAAAGCGGCATCAGACTCGTCAATTACCACAAAAGGAGGCTTATTGATATTAATAATAGCGAAAATCAAAGCCAATGAAGTTAAAGCTCTTTCTCCGCCGGACAGTGTTTCCACATTTTTTACTTTTTTTCCGGGTGGTACGGCTAAAATTTCAATTCCATTGATGTTCGATTCTGATTTTTCCTCTTCTTCTGATTCACTCTCTTTTTTATTTTCGCCTTCAGGATTTATTTTTTGTTCTTCATTGTTTTCTTCCAGTTCTTTATCTTCTTCAAAAACTATTTTTGCTTTGCCGCCGCCGAAAAACATTTTGAAATATCTTTCAAATTCTTGATTGATTTTGGAAAAATTTTGGGTAAATTGTTCTTTTATTTTTTTATCCAATTCTTTGATAATCAGATTGAGCGATTTGATGCCCTCTTTAAGATCCGTGCTTTGAGTGCTTAAGAATTCAAAATGTTCATGCACTTGCGGATATTCTTTGGTAATTTCAGGATCAATTCCGCCGATCAGTTCCAACTGGCGTTTTAAATCTTGTATTTCCTCAAAAGGCATGGCAACTTCCTGATTTACAGCCTCATCTGTGATAGATAAATTTTGAGGATCTATTTTCATTTCATTTTTTATTTCTTCCAAAAGAGTGTCTTTTTTTGTCTCTACGCGAGCCAAATTGATTTGAAATTCATTGATTTTATGATTAATAACATTCAATTCGGATTGCTGATCTTGGATTTTTCTCTGCCATTCCAGCAGTTTTGTTCTTTTTTGGCGTTCATTTTCCGTAAAAAGGCCGAGTTCTTGATTAATTTCGCTTAATTTTTTATTTAAATCGCCTATCTGTTGGTCCAGCTCATCTTTCTCTTTTTGAATTTTTTCCACTTCATTCTCATTGGGAAGGTTGGTAATGAGCTGGGGGCGCTGGAAATATTCAAAAAGGTGGTTTATTTTTTTGGAAACATTTTGAGCCAGGTTTTTTATTTTTTCCAAGTCTTCAGTCAGAGAAATTTGATTTAAATTTTGCAAGAATTTTTCGTAAAGCGCGCCGATATCTTTCAGTTCGCTGAATATTTTTTCCGGATCGCCGGCAAACTTGGTTTTTTGATGGGTGAGCTGAACTTGTTTTCTTTTTTCTTCTTCAAAATATATTTTAGCTTTTAAAGTTGATTGCTGGTTGAATAATTCGTCTTTAAGTTCCAGGATTTTTTGATAATCTTTCTGCAGATCCTGATATTTATCGTCGGTTTCTTCGTAGACCAGATTTTCCGATTCTTTCTGCAGTTCTGATAATTTTTTTTCTATAATTTTTTGATTTTCAGATTCTCGCTGAATTTCTTTATTAATTTCAATAATTTGTTCGTCTAGGCCCTGAAGTATTGATCCGTAATATTTTTTTTGCAAATTTTGCAATTGGACTTCTATTTCTTGGCGTTTTTCCAATCTTTTAATTTGGCGGGTTAATGATTTCATTCGCGGTTCAATTTCCGCCAAGGCGATTTCCGCTTGTTTCAAATTTTCTTCAGATTTTTCTATTTTTCTTGCCGCTTCGTCTCTTTTAATCTGATATTGCCTGATGCCGGTAGCTTCGTCAAAGAATTTTTTTCTTTCCATAGGCGAGGCCTGCAAAACTTGGTCAACCATTCCTTGACTGATAATGCTGTAGCTTTTTTGTCCGAAATTCGCTCTGGCCAAAAGCATCAGAATATCCTGCAATCTAACCTTGCTTTTATTGATTAAATATTCTCCTTCGCCGTTTCTGTAAATTCGGCGGGTAATGGTAAATTCTTTATAATCTATAGGCGTCAAGCCGTCTTCATTATTAAAAAAGAGGCTTACTTCAGCCACATTAAGACGCAATTTTTTATCAGAACCGGAGAAAATCACATCTTCTGATGTTTTTCCGCGCAATGATTTGATGCTTTGTTCGCCCAATGCCCATCTGATTCCGTCGCCGATATTTGATTTTCCGCTGCCGTTCGGACCGACAATTGAAGTAATACTGAATTTATCTCCTTCCGGCGGAGCAAATTCCAAAACCGTCCTTTGAGCAAAAGACTTAAAGCCGATTAATTCTACTCGTTTAAGATACATATTTGTTTAAATTTTTTTTAGAGCATTTTGAGCCGCGTCAACTTCCGCTTCCTGCTTGCTTTGTCCTTTGCCAACAGCAATCATTTCTAGGTTGAAAAAAACTCCAACCGTAAAGATTTTTGCGTGAGCCGGTCCGATTTCTTCAATCACTTTGTAATTAGGCGTAATTTTTAATTTTCCTTGAGCAATTTCCTGTAATTCGCTTTTCGGATCTTTATATAATTGATTTTTAACGATAAAACTTAGTTGGGTCAATAAAACTCGGTAAATGAATTTTTCAGCCACTTCAAATCCTTGGTCTAAATAAATAGCCCCAATAAGGGCTTCAAAGGCATCGGCTAAAATAATTTCTTTGGATTTTCCCGTGGAGCCGGTTTCTCCTTTTGAGAGAAAAAGATAATGGTCAAGTTTTATTTCCGAAGCTACTTTTGACAAAGTTTTGGCGTTAACCAAACTTGAACGAAAAACAGTCAATTCTCCTTCCGGATTAGGGAAGTTATTAAAAAGATATTTTGTCACGATCAATTCAATCACTGCGTCGCCTAAAAATTCAAGCCTTTCATTATGAGAAATAGGGAATTTTGGATGTTCATTTAAAAAAGAGCGGTGAATCAGAGATTGAAGAAGCAGATTTTTGTTCTTAAATTTAATTTTAATGACTTGTTCAAGAGGTAGTATTCTTTTGATTTCAGGCAGAAAAGGAACAGTTTTAATTCTTTTTTGTATCTTGAACATAACGAATTATTTTGTTTTTGGTTTAGAAGACGGAGTTTCTTTTTCAATATCTTCAAAAATCGCTCCCAGAACTCCATTAATAAATTTGCTGGAAGTGGCGCCGCCGAAACTTTTGGCGATTTCTATCGCTTCGTTGATTGCCACTTTTGGCGGAATTTCTTTTAAAATCGCCAATTCCAAAATACCCAACCTGAGTATGTTTCTGTCAACTAAAGTTATCTGGTCAATCGGCCATTGGGGCGCGTATTTTTGAATATATGAATCAATCCTTTCCAAATTATCCGTGATTTTGGCAATCAAGCTTTCGGTGAATTCTTTCCCTTCAAAATTTTCCGGAGCGAATTCTTTTAAATTTCTTTTTGTAATATCTTCAATGTTAACTTTGGTTTTAATGACAGATTTGTTAAAATCCCATTCAGTTAAGGTTTGGAGCGCAATAGTTCTGGCTAAATGTCTTTGAGCCATACGAAAATTATTTAAATTTACGAGTTATTTATAACGAAGAAAATTTAACTATAATTTTGAGCCCCCTCTTTTACTCCATCGAAAGCCTTTTGTTTCACAGTATTCTGTAAGCGAAGCGGCTTCGCCTTTTATCCTAACGATTGTCTAAAATTTATCGTTGGGATAAAAGAGGGGGAAGGTTAATTTTCTCCGACTTAACGTCCGGAGACAAAATCCTTTATTTCTTACCCTTTTTCGCCTTTGTTTTTTTGGAGATAATTTCTTTCTTATTATAACAGCCGCAAAACGGGCAAATACAATGCGGTTTTATGGATTTCTTGCAGGAAGAACATTTGCTGAGATTGTTCTTTTTAAGGCGATATTGATATTGTTTAACTCCTTTTCTGCTTTTAGATCTTTTTCTATTTGGAAGTGCCATAAATTTAAAGATTAGATTAATAATTTAAAGTGTAAAATGATTTTACCATATTTCAGTTTTTTTGGCAAGATTTGCTCGGTTAGAATTAAAAGTTATCAACAGGTTTTCCGCAGGTTATAAACTTACGATATATAGACAGCCATATTATAATAATACATAAGATTTAAATTATTTATTTTTTTAAAACAAATGGAAACCTTAGATAAAAATCAACTTTGGCAAATAGTATTGGGTGATTTGGAATTGTCAATTTCAAAAGCCAATTTTAAAACTTGGCTTCAGAACACCCGCATTTCGCAAATAGAAGATAATGGAGAAACTGTAATTGTCAGCGTTCCAAATACTTTTACTCAAACTTGGCTGGAAAGAAAATATCATCGAGATATTTTGAAATCTCTTCAAGGAGCCACTGATGATAAAGTAAAAAAAGTGATTTACCGGGTGGAAACATCTCAATCCATAAAACCCAGCCAACCATTGGCCATAGAGTTGGAAGAACTGAAAGAAATCAATACTCAACAAAAAGAGTCGGAAACAAAAATGGAAATAAACAGCCATGGATTGAATCCGAAATATACTTTTGAAACTTTCATTGTCGGTTCCGGCAATGAATTGGCGAATGCGGCCAGTTTGGCAGCGGCAAGCCAGCCGGGTAAAAAATATAATCCGCTTTTTATTTACGGCGGAGTTGGTTTGGGCAAGACTCATCTTTTGCAAGCCATCGGCCACGTTATTTTGAAAAAAAATCCCAAAGTGAAATTTCTTTATACCAATGCCGAAAAATTCACCAATGAATTCATTCAAGCGGTTGGAAACGGTTCAATGGATAAATTCAGAAAAAATTATCGCAATTTGGATATTCTCTTGATAGATGATTTTCAGTTTATGGCCGGCAAAGAAAGAACTCAAGAAGAATTTTTCCATACTTTCAATACTTTGTATCAAGATGGCCGCCAAATTGTCATTACTTCCGATAGGCCTCCCAAAGCCATTCCGGCTCTTGAAGATAGATTAACTTCTCGTTTGGAATGGGGATTGATTGCTGATATTAACCCGCCTGATTTGGAGACAAGACTTGCTATTTTAAAAGCAAAATGTCAAGAGAAAAAATATGGTTTAGGCGAAGATATTCTGCAGTATTTGGCCGCTCAAATCCAAAGCAATATTCGGGAGCTTGAGGGAGCCTTGAATAAAATCATGGCTTATCATGAACTTCATAAAATAGAATTGGATTTGCCGACTGTTAAAAATATTTTAGTCAGCTTAACCACTCAGCCTAAAAAGAGTTTTCTCCAACCCAAGCAAATTATTGAAGCAGTGGCTAATTTTTATGGAATCAGAGTTGACGAAGTGACTGGTGATTCTCGTAAAAGAGAGTTGGTTGTTCCCCGCCAAATTTCAATGTTCTTAATGAGAGAAGAAATAGACGCGTCTTTTCCTTTAATCGGCAAGGCATTGGGCAATCGCGATCATACCACGGCCATGCACGCATACAGTAAAATCAAACAAAGCGTTGCCGAAGGCGGAAGAGTCAAACAGGAAATAGATTTAATCAAACAAAGACTTTACAATTAAAGGGCCTTGTTGAAAATTATAGTTAGAAATTTAATCCGCCTTCTTGGCGGATTAAATTTTAGTATTGTCAGGTTTAGAAAATAATGTTAAACTTAATTAATTATGTTTAACTTAGACGATTTACTAAGTCAACAAACAAGTTCAAAAAAACCTCAGGTGGCAGATGAAAACGAAGAGGAAAAACTTAAGGATAAGTTATCTGAAATCAGGATAAAAGAAAAAGAAGAAGAGGCCTCTCAGCAAGCCTATCAATCAGGCGTGTCTTATATTAATTTAACAGGATTTCCAATTTCACCCGAAGCGATAAGTTTGATTTCTCCTCAGGACGCGATGAATTACAAAGTCATTTGTTTTTATCGAACCGAGAGAGATGCGAAAATAGCTTCATATCAAGCGGAAAATGAAAATTTAGCCAAGTTCAGAGAAAAAATTGAAGGAGCTTTTGATTTAAAAACAGAGCTCTTTTTAGTTTCCGAAAATAGTTTTAATTTGGCTTATAAACTTTACAGCGCTTTGCCTAAAATTACCCCTTCCATCAAGGGCGTTAAAATAACAGCTGAAGACATAGAGAATTTTAAATCAAGAATTAAAACCGTTAAAGATTTGAATCACGAAATTCAAAAAGTAAATATTTCCGAACTGGTCAGTTTGGTTGTGGCTTCGGCTATTTCTTCGCGCGCTTCTGATATTCATATTGAAGCTGAAGAACAGGACGTAAAAATCAGATTCAGAATTGACGGCGTTTTGATTGACGCAGCGGAAATTGAAAAAAAATTATGGGAAAAAATTATTTCCCGCATCAAGCTTCTTTCCAGTTTGAAAATCAATATCACCGACCAGCCGCAAGACGGGAGATTTACCATTGATTTGGTTAAAGACAAAGTTGATGTCCGTGTTTCTTGTCTGCCTACGGCCTATGGAGAAAGCGTGGTAATGAGATTATTGCGTTCGTCAGTCGCGGAATTAAGTTTTGAAAATTTGGGATTAAGAAGTTCCGCTTTTGAACTTTTAAAAAAAGAAGTTGAAAGACCGAATGGAATGATTGTCACCACCGGTCCGACCGGTTCTGGTAAAACCACCACTCTTTACGCTGTTTTAAATAAATTAAATAATCCGGGAACAAAAATAATTACATTGGAAGATCCTGTTGAATATCATTTAAAAGGAATTAATCAAAGTCAAATTGATATAACAAAGGGTTATACCTTTGCCAAAGGGCTTCGTTCGATTTTACGCCAAGATCCCGACGTGGTCATGGTAGGCGAAATTAGAGACCTGGAAACAGCTGAAATCGCCATTCAGGCGGCTTTAACCGGTCATTTGGTTATTTCCACCCTGCACACCAATGACGCGGCTGGCGCTATTCCCAGATTTTTCGCTTTGGGAGTCAAACCGTATCTTTTAACTCCGGCTATTAACGCCATTATCGGTCAGCGATTGGTCAGAAAAATTTGTCAAAAATGCAAAGAAGAAATAATTTTGGAACCAGCGGTTTTGGAAAGAGTGAAAAAGATTTTATCCGAAATGCCTCAAGAAGAAAAAAAGAAAATTAATTTTCCCGATGATATAAATCAGCCATGGACTCCCAAATTTTATCAAAGCAAGGGATGTCCGGAATGCCAAGGATTGGGATATTTCGGCCGACTCGGCATTTACGAAATTTTTACCATGAATCCGGCAATTGAAGAAAGCATTTCAAAAGGAGAAATTTCGGAATATAAGATAAAAGAACTGGCTCAAAAACAGGGAATGGTTACCATGGTTCAGGATGGTTTATTAAAGGCTTTGGACGGTATTACTTCTGTTGAAGAGGTGTTTAGGGTTATTGAATAATTTTATTAAATATTTTTTATGCTTTGTCAAAAAGAAAAAAATTCAGAAAAATGTTCTTGCACTTATTCAGGCTGCCATAGAAAAGGCAAGTGCTGTGAATGTTTGAAATATCATCTGGCCAATAAGGAATTGCCGGCTTGCTGTTTTTCCAAACAAGTGGAAAAAACCTATGATCGTTCATTTAAGAAATTTATCAGCGATAATTCTTAGTAAAAATAAAAAAATGAGCCCGCTGCAACAGACTCATTTTTTTATTTATTTTGGAATCAAGAGGTTAATTTTGTTTTGGTCAATTTTTCAATTAAATCTTTTATTTCCGATTTGGTTAATATTGCTTTATCTTCCGATTCAGAGTTATAATCAACAATTTCTTTAAAAGTGATTTTTTGTTCCATTTTCCAATTTCTGATTTTTATAATCAGATTTTTTATTTTTTCAAATTCTTCTTCTGCGGTTTGATTGATTAATTTATCGTCAACCTCGGACCATTCGGCGATTATCAATAAGTCATTATTTTGTTTTAAACCGGTCAATTGGCCGTAAATTTCCTCGGTAACAAACGGAATAAACGGATGGAGAAGTTTCAGTAAATTCAAAATAGATGATTTTAAAATAAAAACAGTATTGTTTTGCGTTTCCGGATTTTCATTTTGGAATTTTGATATTTCCAAATACCAATCGGCAAATTCATGCCAAGTAAATTCATAAAGTTCTTTAGCCGCCTCGCCAAGCTCGTATTTTTCTATTTTTTTTGTTATTGAATCGGTCAGGCGATTTATTCGCGAAAGAATCCATTGATCAGCCAGTGTTATCGGTTTTAAAGATGAAATGGAATCAGATTTATTTTCTTCGCATTTCATTTGAATAAAGCGGCTTATATTCCAGAGTTTATTGATGAAATTTTTTGACGAAATCAAAGATCTTTCGTCAAAACGAACCGCTTGTTGATCATGATTTATTTGAAGAATCAAGCCAAAACGAGTCGCGTCAGCGCCGTATTTTTCAATCAGAACCAAAGGATCAATGCCTGTGCCCAATGATTTTGACATTCGTTTTCCGTCCAAAGCAAGAATCGTGGGATGAATATAAACTTCTTTAAACGGCACTTCACCCATAAATTCAATTCCGGAAAAAATCATACGCGAAATCCAAAGATGTAAAATATCTCTAGCCGAAGTAATCACGTTTGAAGGATAAAATTTTTTCAAATCTTCAGTTTGTTTCGGCCAGCCCAAAGTGGCAAAAGGCCAAAGAGCGGAAGAAAACCAAGTATCAAAAGTATTTGAATTGCCTTCCATCGGAATATTGTGTCCCCACCAAATTTGTCGTGAAACACACCAATCGCGAATATTTTTCAGCCATTCTTCGGCGATTTTTTTCCATCGTTCGGGTTTGTAAACCACTTCGTTTTTTTCTATGGCGGCTAAAACTTTTTCCGCTAAAAGTTTTGTCTTTAAAAACCATTGTTTTGAAAGCATAGGTTCCACGGTAGAACCGCAGCGGTAGCATTTGGCCACATTATGCGTTATCTCTTCTTCTTTAACCAACAATCCCAGCTCTTTCAATTTACTGATCACCAGTTCTCGCGCTTCAATAATTTTTTTGCCGTTGAATTCGTCGTTAACATTAATAATTTTTCCGACTTCATTGATTACCTTGATAAATTCTAAATTATGGCGCTCGCCCGTGTCGCTGTCAGCCATGTCGTGAGCCGGCGTAATTTTAACCGCACCGGTGCCAAAATCTTTATCCACCATTTGATCGGCGATAATCAACACTTCGCGATTAACAATCGGCACAATTACCGTCTTGCCGATTAATTTTTTATAGCGTAAATCATCCGGATTTACAGCCACAGCCGTGTCTCCAAGCATTGTTTCCGGCCGAGTCGTGGCCACTTCCACAAAATCATTTGAATCTTTAATCGGATATTTGATGTGCCAAAGTTTGCCTTTTTCTTCCACATATTCCAATTCCAAATCAGAGAGTGCGGTTTGATCTTTAATACACCAATTGATTACTTTCTCGCCCTGATAAATCATGCCTTTTTCCAAATAGTGTTCAAAAGCTTTTTTGACCGCTGCCTGATAATTTTCATCCATGGTGAAACGAGTGCGGCTCCAATCCAGTGAACAGCCCAATTGTTTAAGCTGATCCAAAATTATATTGCCGTATTTTTCCCGCCATTCCCAAATTTTTTCCAAGAATTTTTCTTTGCCCAAATCAATGCGAGTTAAATTTTGTTTTTTCAAATCTTTTTCCACCACATTTTGGGTGGCAATGCCGGCGTGATCCGTGCCGGGAAGCCAAAGAGTTTTAAATCCTTTCATTCTGTAATGGCGAATTAAAATATCGGAAATGGTATTTTCCAAAGCATGACCCATATGGAGAGAACCGGTGATGTTTGGCGGAGCGATCATTATGCTGTAAGCCTCTCCGTCTTGATTAGGCAAATTATCCGGATTAAAAAAACCGCTCTCTTCCCAGAGTTTATAAATTTTTGACTCGTATTTTTTCGGTTCGTAAGCGGATTCCATATAAAAATCATTTTAGCATATTTAATATTTTTGTCTATTTTTTGCTTGACATTTTTTAGATTTTTTATTACAATATAATTGTAATTTTAAGGAGGAGTTCTTTGAAAAATGTCATCCCAAAACGGGATGAACCGTAATGTCCTGCGGTACAGGGCAAATACTATCCATGGGTAGGTCCTATACCAATGTAATTGTTGGAAAAGGATAAGCCTAAGGAGGAAACATGGCTAAGAAAAACGATTTTCTCAAAGCTTTTGGTAAAAGTTTTGAGATTTTCAAAAAGATTGCTGATGCGGTTCTTGCTCAAGGCGGCGCAGATAAAGATCTTGAGCAAATTCTGAAAGATAAGAAATTACCAATGAATATTGCTCGAATTGTTACTTACAAGCCCGAACGAATTTTTTCGATTGAAGTTAAGGGTGCCAAAGCATTGTCCCGCCTTAGCAGACTTTATAATGGACACTATGATGAAATAACTTTGGAAATAAAATGCCTTGACCAATTTTACGATTTTCGCGACGATAAAGTTGGTGATTTTCAAAATATTACATACGGAGCCGTATTAATTCATATAGATGTTTTTAGAGGTTATAGTGAAACACTAACTCAACTTGGACAATTAGGGCTTCGTCCGGCAAACCTTAATGAATTGTTGGCTTTCGGCGCCACCTACCCTGATGAACAAAGAAAATTACCGATTATTGCTCTGAATGCTTTTCGAAACAATCGTAGCACTGTGAATGAGGATGAATTTCAATTTCCTTGTTTGGATTCAAGAATTCAAGATAAAAATAAACCAGCGCTTCGTGTATTCGGCAAAAGGGTTTTGAATCCATTTTTTCCTATTTATGGTATAAATTGGAAAATTCTTGCCATTCGTCTTTAAAAAATTAGAAAAAAAGCCTCACACTTTATTAGTGTGGGGCTATTTATTTTTTAGTTAAAAACTTGCTGATATCTATATCAAATTATATTTTTATTCCCATTAAATTAATTATTCTCTGATTTTCTTTCTTGCCGAGTTTTATTTTTATCACAATTGCATCTTTTGGCAAGATATTTTTAACTCGTTCAGCCCACTCAATTACGGTTACAGTATTCGGTTTTGCCAGCCAATCTTTTACTCCAATATTAATTAAATCTTGGCCGGAATTTAGTCGGTAAGCATCAATATGGCATAACCACACAGACTTATGCAGACTTAACACTGACTTACGCGGAATTTTTGTATTAGTCCGTACGAGTCCGTGTTTCTTTCCGTGCGAGTCCGTGTTGTGGATTTTCATCACCACGAATGTCGGACTGGTAATATGTTTTTTAATACCCAAGCCGGCTGCGATTCCTTTAATCAAAACCGTTTTGCCACTGCCCAATTCTCCGTTTAAAGCCAAAACTTCGCCGCCGATGAGTTTTTGGGCTATTTTTCTGCCTAAATTAAGGGTTTGCCTTTCTGAATGAGTGATAATCTTTTTCATTACAATAATATACCACAAATTTGATATTCTTTCAAGCGGGTTGACCCCGCACCTTTTGGCGATAATGCTTCGCATTTTGAAAAAATGCCATCGCCAAAGGTGCGGGGTTGACATTTCTAGGTCTTAATCTATACTAAATAAGCTAATATTTAACCTATTTATATGTTTCTACCAGATAAAAATACGAATGAACTTTCGCCTTTAATCAGGGAATTTCTTGATAAATATCAGAATTTTTTGGCTGAAAAAGCGCCTTCGGAAACAATACCTAAAATTCATGTTGATGAGATATCCAGCGCCATTGCTTCTTTTTATGAGAAAATAAGGAATGTTGTCGCTTATCGGGAAGAGCATCTTCTGCGCAAAGGGGCGATTGAAAGGGTGCTTAAGCGCCGGCTTTTTGTACGTGGAGATAATCAAAATTTTGCTGAACTGTTAATTCAAGATATTATTCGTGTTGGTCATTTGCCGAACGATACCATTCCGGAAACAAAAATAAAAGAAACTCAAAAAATTATTGATAAATACGTGTTCTTGATGGAAAAGGCCAAAGAGTCTCCTAGATCAAATCGTCGGGAAATTATAGATTGGCTTATAAAAATAGGGACTTGCGAAATAGAAGAAAAATTAGACCCCCCATTTAAAGATAATAGTTTAGCGGCCTTAATGTATCAAATTTTACACGAACGATTAGTAATTCAGAGAGGTCAAATCTCAGATGAAATAAAAAATACCCAGCTTTTTATCAATATTCAGCGTGCGCTTTTAAGAGTAGATGATTCTCAACTTGATTATCGTCTTTTAAAATTTTTAAATCCCAGCTGGACGGAATTGAATCCGGAAACTTTTCCGCAGATGGCTGATAAATTATTTTTTTATAAAAAAGAAATCAAGCGCCATCTTAAAAATCCTTTGGGTCCGCTTTTTTTCCAGCTTTGCAATCAATATAATACCATTTTTTATTTAATCAGCGATATTATTTCCAACAGCCGCAATAATGAAGAAATGAATGCTGCTTTTGAAAAATCTGAATTTTTTGAAAAAACAATTAAGAATAATTATGGCAAGCGCTACGAGACAGAAAGAGGGAAACTTACCCGTTTGGCATTTTTAAGCGTTGTTTCATTTTTTATCACTAAAGTTGCCATTGCTTTTGGCGTAGAAATTCCTCTGGACAAATATATTGTTGATCAGTTCTCTTGGCTTAATGTTATGATTAGTATTATCGCGCCGCCTCTTTTAATGCTGATTATTGTTTTAACGATTAGAATGCCTTCGGAAAAAAATTTAAAATTGGTTATAGAAGAAAGTAAGGCCGTAGTTTACGGCGATAAAGCTAAAAATTATGCCTTGAAATTACCGATTAAAAAATCTTGGCTTGGTCTTGCCATTGTTCAAATTTTTTATTTAATAATGTTTTTTGTTACATTCGGGGTTTTGGTTAAATTATTATTAACATTTGACTTCAGCATAGCCAGTATTGTTATTTTCTTATTCTTTATTTCATTGGTGGCCGCAACCGGTACAAAAGCATATAATCGTTCTCGGGAGTTAAGTTTGGAAAAAGAAAGAGGCAGTGTAGCTACTTTTTTGATTGATTTGTTCGCCATGCCGTTGATTGCGGTTGGCAAATGGGGAGCTTCCGCTCTGTCTAAATTTAATTTTATTATTCTTATCTTTGATTTATTAATTGAAGTGCCATTGCAAATTTTCTTCATCTTTTTGGAAAATTTAAGAGGTTTCATTAAAAGCCAAAAAGATGACATTTATTAGCGACGTAGAGCGAGAGAAACCCTTATTAATTTGTCGTAAATAAAAACCGTCTTTTAGACGGAATTAGGAAACCGGTGTGATTTTAAATATCAATATCGGTTTTTTAAATTTCCAAATTAGGATTAACTTTAATGGCTTGGAAATTTTTTTGAAGTTTTTTAATTTGTCCTGATTGCATATTTTTATATTGGAAATAGGCTGCTGTGGCAATCATTGCCGCATTATCAGTGCATAATTTTTTTTCGGGAACATAAAAATTTATTTTTGTCGTCAGATTTTTAATTTTTTCTTCAAATTGTTTTCTTAATTCGCTGTTTGACGCCACACCGCCGCAAAGAATAATTGATTTTACTTTGAATTTTTCAGCCGCTAGGATGGTTTTTTTAATTAAAACATCAATAATCGATTGCTGCGCTTCGGCGCATACGGCTTGAATGAATTTATTTTTTGTTTTATTATCTGCCAGAATGTTTTTGTTTTTTTGGACTAAGTAAAAAACAGCTGTTTTTAATCCGGAAAAGCTGAAATCAAAATCATTGGAATTAATCATTGGACGGGGGAGTTTTAAATTAAATTTATTTTTTTGATTTAAAGCGGCATATTGACTTACAACTGGTCCGCCCGGATAACCGATATTAAGAAGTTTGGCAATTTTATCAAAACATTCTCCGGCTGCGTCATCGCGCGTTTGTCCGATTTTTTTATATTTTATTTGGCTGGACATTAAAATTAATTCAGTGTGTCCGCCGGAAACAATCAGACAAAGAGCCGGAAATTTAATTTTTTCATTATTAATGAAATTAGCGGCAATATGTCCCTTTAGATGATCGATGCCCATTAAAGGAATTTTTTTGGCATAAGAAAAAGTCTTGGCGGTTTCTATTCCAACCAAAAGCGAAGTTACCAATCCCGGCCCTTGAGTGACGGCGATTAAATCAATTTTTTGATTTTTCAGAATTTCCAATGATTTTTGAATAACAGGCAATATATTTTCAATATGAGCCCGAGCCGCTATTTCCGGAATAATGCCGCCGTATTTGCGATGAATCGGTATTTGCGAAGAAATAATGTTTGATAAAATTTTAATTTTACCGCCCGAGGTTTTAATAACCGAAGCTGCTGTTTCATCGCAAGATGTTTCAATACCTAAAATAATCATGGTTTTATCTTATCACAAATTTTTCTTTTGACAAATTTATTTAATTATGATAATATGAATAAATTATGCCGCTATCGTCTAGTGGTTAGGACACCAGGTTTTCATCCTGGTAACCGGGGTTCGATTCCCCGTAGCGGTACCAAATTAAAAAT
>JBAZMD010000016.1:0-16809 GCA_041649955.1 Patescibacteria group bacterium
ATCAGGCTTAAACCGTTGAATAAATTGGAGATTATAGCAATAAACGCAGCCATGTGGGCAGCCGGAATAAGGGTTTAATGTATAGCTCTGAAAAGCTTTAGACTCGTTGAGAATAGATTTAGCTTGAATAAGCTTAATAGTCATTTGATTTATTTACTATAAAATTGTTCCACGTGGAACAATTTTAGTTTTATTAAGTATCTAATTTAAGTAAAATAGTTATTTGGTAGTATTTAAAGATTGTTTATGCGCCGTAAAACGGAAATTAAACTACACCTTTTGATTTAGAGATTTTATAAATAATTTTTTTTAGATCTCGGCTAAAATCAGTTTTTAAAATTTTGTCAGTATTGCCAATGGCTGATTCAAATTTTTTATCAAAATTTATTTTACCCAAAATCGGCACGCCGGAAATTTTGCTCTCGGTTTTTATTTTAAGAAATTGGTGAGATTGATAATTTTCAATAATGCCCAAAATCGGCGCTTTCAGTTCTTTTAACATTTTGATATTTTTATTAACCGTTTCCATGGTGGTTTTGGACGGGGTGGCGACAATCAAAAACTTAGTCTTTTTAACCAATTTCAAAATATCCAAAGCCGCGTCGCCAATGCCCGGCGGCATATCAATAATTAAAAAATCCAAGTCGCCCCACTGAGTGATAGTCAATAGTTCTAAAATGATATTGGAAATGTCTTCTCCTCGTAAAAGAGCCGGTTTCTTGCCCGTATAGTAAATAATGGACATAAATTTCAGGCCTTTAAATTCAGGCGGGATGATTCCTTTATTTTCTTTTGGGAAGAGGTTGTTAATTCCCAAAATGGTATGAGTTGACGGCCCGCAGAAGTCCAGGTCTAGAAGGCCTGTTTTTAAGCCATTTTTAGTCAAATTTAACGCCAAAACAGAGGCAATTGAGCTTTTGCCGATTCCTCCCTTGCCTCCGGAAACGGCAATAATGGTTTTAATGTTTTTTAATCTTTGATTAATGATATTTGGTCGCGGATCCATAAATTTCATTTAACAGAATCTATCCAAACGCCCCGGCCTTTGATAATTTTGAAATCCGGGCTTTTGCATTTTGGACATCTAAGATAAGTATGGGCGATTTCGGGGATAAAATGGATATATTCAGCCTCATTTTTATTGAGTTTTTTAAGGATTTTACTAAAACTCCATTGATACTGGCAAATGCGGCATTTTAAAATCGCCTTTTCGGTTTTAATTTTGATTTTTGCGGTTATTTTTTTCAGCCGGCTGATTTGTTTTAAAGAAAACTTAAAAATATCCCTGTCTATTTGTTGCAGTTCGCCTATTTTCAAATTAATTTCCGTAATTTTTTTCAGTTTATTCTTTTTTTGATATTTTATGGCCGAATAAACAACGGCCTGAGCCAATGACCATTCGTGCATAGTATTTTTTATTATACTCTAAATAAAAAGAAAACGCCATTGACGTTTTCAGAAGATTATGCTATATTTATATTATAAGATATAATATAAAAAAATCGCAAATAATCAATAATTTAATCTTTAAAAAATAATATTATGGAAAAAATAAAACATACTCCATCTTCGGAGGAAGTAAAAAAAGATGAGGAAACGACAGAGAAGGGGAAACAAAGTGAATCTACGAAGTTTATATTAGATAATGCAATGGAAGAAAAAATAAAACAAAAATTTAACATTAAGGATCTTTATTACTCAGGAATTCGAAAAAGAATTGAAATGGAAATGGATAAAATTTTAGCACCAGTTTACATAGCATTAAAAGAAGCTGACAAAGAAGTTGAAATGAAATCAAGTAAACCAATTGGCTCTTATAAGGAGGCATTAAGAAATATTAGCCAAGTTAGAGAAGGGGCCTATAAAAAGTTTTGTAATTTTGACATTGATGCAGTTCCAGATTTCGGATGGAAAGGCGTGCGATTAAGTAATGTTTTAGAAGCAATAGAAAATGAGGAATTTGATAAATTTATTAATACTTTAAATAAAGAAGATCTTGAACAAATAGAAAAAGAAGAGAGGGAAAAATTTCTAGCGAGATACAAATAAAATAAAAAATGAATTTGTTCCGATTTATTTTCGCTTAATCAGCGAATTAAGAATTTTTTATTATATCACACAATACGGCATATTCGGTTTCTGCTTTTTACAAAAGCCTATAATCAAATGCTTCGCACTTCAGATATGTCGTCTATATACTCTCTAAGACAGAAACTTATCAAAGATGTTTTTCTGTAAAATATAAAAAGAAAATGCTAATCAAGAAACGTTTTCTTTTTATTTTTTAATTAAATAATGCGGGATGTGGCTAATTGTTCTAAATAATTTTTTGGCTGGTTGATAATAATTTGATGAGATAATTTTTTTTGTCCGTATTTGACTATGGCTTTTTCATCTGGCATGTCGGAAAAGGCGGCAGTTAAGGCAGCGGCTAAAGTAATAGCTTTTTGACCGGCCGGACCGATTAAAAGGCCGGTTGGACCCGGATATTTGGCGGTTTCAAAATAATAATCTTTTGGGCTTTTTAAGGCCTTTATTTTTTTATTTTCTTCAAAATTGCGGCCGATAATGATTTTATTTTTATCAATTCGCCAATGTCTCCCGATTTTTAAAAGCGAAACATCGGCGTCATTGATTTTTTTATTTTGATTGAATAAATCTTGAAGCCTTTTGGCAAAACTTTTGTCAGTTAAAAGACAGCCACCGGCCGGCGTAGGGAAATTTTTAATTCCAAATTTTTTGGCTAATAAAAATTGTCTTTGGCGGGATCGGCCGGAAATATCCAGAAGATCATCTCTTTTAACCCAGCCCATTTTTTCCGCTTCGGTTTCAGGAAGCAATTTGGCGGAAAGGGGACGCAATAATTTTCCTTTTAATCCGGTTTGTTTTTCCACTAATTCCATGGCTTCGCGGTGCTGAGACATTGGCCGCTGACCTAAAACTTCACCGGTAAAAATAAATTTTGCCCCAATTTCTTTTGCCAATTGCTTGGCTTTTTTTAAAATAAAAATTCGGCAATCAATGCAAGGATTTATCGCCGAGCCGTAATGATATTTCGGATTTTGAACCATTTTTAAATAATCAGCCCCGACTTTTATGGTTTTTAAAGGGATTTTCAATCGTTTGGCTGTTGTTTTAAGATTATTTTTTTTATCTTCGGGAATAAATGGAATTTCAACATTAAGGCAGATTACTTCAATGCCTTGTTTTTGCAATATTTTTGCCGCCAAAATGGAATCCAGTCCGCCGGAAAAAAGTCCGATCGCCTTAATTTTTTTTGCCATAAAATTTTATTTAGAGGTATATTCAATTTGTTGTTTGTCCAAAATAACGGCTTGGGCCGCGGAAAGACGGGCAATAGGCACTCGATAAGGGGAGCAGCTTACATAATTAAATCCGCTTTTGTGGCAAAATTTTATGCTCTCCGGATCGCCGCCATGCTCGCCGCAAATGCCGATTTTCAAATCAGGTCGGACACTTCTTCCTTTTTTAATGGCTATTGTTATCAGTTGTCCGATGCCTTCTTGATCCAAGGTTTTAAACGGATCATCTTTGAGTATTTTTTTGTCCAAATATATTTTAATGAATTTGCCGGCATCATCTCGAGAAAAACCCATGCCCATTTGCGTCAAATCATTGGTGCCGAATGAGAAAAATTTTGCTTCAGCCGCGATTTCGTCAGCCACTAAAGCGGCTCTCGGAACTTCAATCATGGTGCCGACCAAATATTCAATTTTAACTTTATATTTTTCCATTGTTTCGGCAGCCGTATTTATGACGACATTTTTTTGGTCTTTTAATTCATTAACATGTCCGACTAAAGGAATCATTATTTCCGGAACTATTTTTATTTTTTCTTTGGCCAATTCGCAAGCCGCGGAAATAATGGCTCGTGTTTGCATTTCGGTGATTTCCGGATAAGTGATGCCCAGTCTGCATCCGCGATGACCCAGCATCGGATTTGTTTCGTGAAGTTCGCAAGATTTTTGCCAAATTTTTTCTCCGGGCACATTGATTTTCTCGGAAAGTTCAAAAGATTCTTTCTCTGTTTTCGGCAAGAATTCGTGAAGCGGGGGATCTAAAAATCTGATCGTCACTTGGAATCCTTTCATTTCCCGAAAAAGGCCTTTGAAATCTTCTTTTTGGAAAACAAACAATTTATTCAAAACTTCGTTTCGTCCGGCCAGATCGTCGGCTAAAATCATTTTTTGCATCAAAGGCAAACGTTCTTTGGCAAAAAACATATGTTCGGTTCGGCAAAGGCCGATGCCTTCAGCGCCAAATTGGCGGGCGACTTTGGCATCGCGAGGAATATCGGCGTTGGTTCTGATTTTTAATGTTCTGATTTTGTCAGCCCAATTCATAAATTCAGCGAATTCTTTGCTTAATTTCGGTTCAATTCTCGCCATTTTGCCCAAAATTACCCGGCCGGTTGAGCCGTCAAGAGAAATCCAATCTCCTTCTTTAATTGTTATTTTTTTGGTGGAAAATTGTTTATTTTTTTCGTCTATTTTAATTTCTTCGCAGCCAACTACGGCGCATTTTCCCATTCCTCTGGCCACGACCGCAGCGTGCGATGTCATTCCGCCGCGAGAAGTCAAAATTCCTTCAGCCGCGTTAATTCCGTGAATGTCATCAGGGCAAGTTTCGGCGCGAACCAAAATCACTTTTTCCGTTTTGCTTAAAATAACCGCTTCGTCGGCGTTGAAAACAACTTTTCCAATAGCCGCGCCCGGAGAAGCGGGAAGTCCTTGAGTGATTATTTCTATTTTTGCTTTCGGGTCAATAATCGGGTGAAGCAATTGATTGATTTGTTCCGGTTCAAGCCGCATTAAAGCTTCTTCTTTGGAAATTAATTTTTCTTTAACCATATCTACGGCGATTTTTACCGCCGCTTGAGTGGTTCGCTTGCCGGTTCGAGTTTGAAGCATATAAAGTTTTCCTTGTTCAATCGTAAATTCAAAATCCTGTACGTCTTTCCAATGTTTTTCAAGACGCATAACTATTTTTTTCAATTCATCATAAACTTTCGGCATTTCTTTTTTAAGTTCTTCAATCGGTTTGGGCGTTCTGACTCCGGCTACAACATCTTCGCCTTGAGCATTAATCAAATATTCGCCGTAAATTTTTTTCTCGCCGGTTGAGGGATTGCGCGTAAAACCCACGCCAGTACCGCAATTTTCGCCCAGGTTGCCGAAAACCATGGCCTGAATATTCACGGCCGTGCCCAAATTATCCGGAATTTTATTTAATCTGCGGTAAGTGGCGGCTCGTGGATTATTCCAGCTTTTAAAAACTGCCATTTCAGCCATTTCTAATTGTTTAAACGGGTCATCTGGAAATTCGCGGCCGATTTTTTCATGAATAAATTTTTTATATTTCGCGATTAAAGATTTAAGATCTTCTTCTCTGAGTTCGGTGTCAAATTTTACGCCAAGTTCTTCTTTTTTCTTATTCAAAATATCTTCAAATTCTTCTTTGTTGATTTCCAAAACAACATTGCCGAACATTTGGATAAAACGGCGATAAGCATCATAGACAAAACGCGGATTTTTAGTTTTTTGAATCAATCCGGGAATGGTTTTTAAAGAAAGCCCCAAGTTTAAAATCGTATCCATCATTCCGGGCATGGAAAATTTTGCTCCACTTCTGACCGAAAGAAGTAATGGCTCAGTCGGATCGCCGAATTTTTTATTGGTTGCCTTTTCTAATTTTTTAAGAGATTTTTCAAATTGTTTTTTAAAATCAGGCGGCAATTTTTCCTTGTGTTCGTAAAAATAGCAGCAAACATCGGTTGTGATCGTAAAACCCGGAGGAATCGGGATGCCGTTTTTAGACATTTCCGCCAACCCGGCTCCTTTGCCGCCGAGTAAATTTTTCATTTGGCCGTTGCCGTCGGTTTCATTTTTGCTGAAAAAATAAATAAATTTCTTTTCCATATATTTTTTAATAATTTAATATTATTTTGATTAACTTGCAGTCATTATATTATATCCTAATTTTAGAATTTTTCAATTAAAAAAAAGGGGCAAATCACCGCTGATTTACCCCAAAAATATTTTTAGAATTTACATTATTTTTATTATTATTCCTTGCAGCAATTCAAAACTTTTTTTAATAAATCGCCCATTTTGCCGAAAAATCCGGTTTTTTCCTGGTCGTGAACGTTTAATTGGTTATCATCAATTTTTTTCAGCGAAGAGGTATCAATTATTTTTAAATTAATGGCCCAAAACAAGGAATAAAGCTCGTATGATTTTTTGAATAAATCTTCGGCTTTTTCTTTTTCTCCTTGGCCCAAGTGTTTTGTCCCGACTTCCATTAATCTCATTGAACCGGCCAGCAAGTGCTTGGAAATGCACCAAACTTCACCTTCGTAATCTTTGATAATTCTTTTTAACAAATCCTTGCGCATTTCGCGCACGGTTTTTAACAAATCAAAATATTCAGGTTTGCCGGTTTTTTCAGCCGTAAAGAAAAAATGCTCTTCAATGGATATTAAATTCATAATGGCGATAGAGAGATCTTCGTCCAAAGAAAGATCCAGTCCGCCGCTTTTGCTTTCTTCAACTTTTTTTAAAAGTTTTTGAATTTTTTCTTGTTCCAATTCCATAAAATTATTTATAACATTTAGTAATCCAATAATAAACTAAACTGGCGATTAACAAAAGAGCTACTGGAATCACCACTTTTTGATAAGGGAAAAAAACTTTGCCGTGATTTTTTTTCTTTAATAAATTGTTCAAGCCGAAACTGATTAAGAAAACCAAGCTGCCCAAAATAATGCCAAATAATAATTTATCCATTCCGCACAGGCGATTTAAAGGATGACCCATTAGACCCATACCATAGAAAGAGGCGAGAAAAAAGAAATAAAAGACGAGATAAACAATAAAATTACGCAGTTTAAAATGAATATTTTTTTTATCCAGCCAGCTTAAAAACCAAATAATCAATGAAATAATCAAGCCGCCGACCCAAATGCCCGTAATTCCATCATCAACTCCCAGCCAGCGCGAAAGCCCGATACCGGCGCCAACTGCGATAGTGCAAACCGGACAAACAGCCGAAGCCTGATAAGGCAAGAAAATCGCCAGAATTGGTAAAATCAGCCAAATATTTTTTTTGATTAAATTCATTATTATAATTTATTTTGGAAAAATTCAATAATATCAACATCGCCGACAAGACAGCTTGGATTTTTATTTGATCCGTCAAATAGAAAAGGAATAGCGAGGTCTCCTTCGTTTAATTTGCATTCTTTAGCTTTTTCTTTCAGTAATTCAAGATTAACGGCTATGGAAGTGTCTCTGTTTTCAAATTTTATTTTTTCAGCCGCCTTATTTTGAATTAAAAATTCTTCCACTTTTATGCAGTGCGGGCAGGTCGGAGAAAAGAATAAAACGATTCCGTTTTCATTTAAATTATTATTTTTATTTTTTGGGCTTGTTTGATTGCCGATAATAATAAAAATAATTCCGATTATCACTAACAAGATAATAATGAAAAATAAAAGTTTTTTATTCATACAATTTTTTAAGAGTTTATTATTATATTTTTATTAAAGCACACTAATTGTCAATTGTCAAAAAGTTATTTCCAAAAATGCTTTGTCAGGATGATTGGTGGAAAAAGTCAAAATCAGCCAATAACCGGGTTTATACATAGTCAATTGATTAAGTCCTTCGTCCTGTGTTTTATAGCCCATGCTTTCAAGATGATTTTTTACCGCCGTCACGTCGTCTTTGGTAATAATGCGGGGGAAAATATAATTAAGCATTGCCCCTCCCATGTTATCAGTCATTTTAATTTGATTGTTATAAAGCTGATTTAGAATTGGCAGGAGCTCACCATGAATAGTCCGACTTTTATCATTAATCAGTTCGGACGGAATCGCTCTTTCATAATTAATTTCCGGCCAAATTCTTCTCGCGGTTGAAGCAAGGTTTGAATTTTGAACAGGAGTGTTATAAGCGAAAATATTAGGCGATGTCGGACAAAGAGTATTTTTGGAATTATTTGGCAAAGCATAAGTGGTGGTTTTTGTTTTTTTATAAACGGAAAATTCCGGTTTGCGGCTGGTCAATTTGACTGAATAAGAATCTGTTTGGCCGGTTAAATCATTGGCAATTGCGTAAAGTGTTGTTATCTCAGTAATGATTTTATTATTGTAATCCACGACCCAGCCGGCATTATTTTTAACATTACCGCTTGCGTCTAATTTTACCAAGAAACCGTCTTTATAATAAGTAAATAAATAACCAAACATAACTGATTGAACTACATCGGTTGTATATTCACCGGCAATAATCGCACCGCTGTCCGGTGTTGCCTTTATAACGTAATTAGTCAGAGGGCCGGACTTGGGCGGCTTAATTTCTTTTATCCAGCTGATATTAAATTCTTGATCAACTTTCATTGCCAGAATGCTTCCATGAGAAGCGTCTGAGGCAGCTTTGATAGCCGCTTGAACCTTTTTCCAATCTTCCTGTGATTGTTTTGTTTTTTGCTTCGTGTCTTTTAGCATCTCCATTTCTCCGTATTTTTCAACATACCATTCGCGCTGATTATTAACATTTTTAATTTTATCTCCGCAATCATCATCAGCCCAAGTATTGGGGCCGGCAATCATTATTTTATTGTCAGTCGTTGAGGAAATTGAATAATTCGTCATCGGTCCGCTGAAATCATTAAAGCTTAAAGTTATTTTTTTAGCCCATTCTAAATTGCCGGAAGAATTAAATTTAAATCCCATTAAAGAATTTTTTGGTTTTGAATTTACATCATTGCTGTCCGTTATTAAAGATAAAGCCGCGGATAAATTTCCTAAGACAATATAACCATTGTCTTGAGTTTTAACAAGACCTTGGATAATAATTGCTCCTTGGCGCATCTCTTTCCAGCCGAGTTCAAAACCGCCTTCAGGTTTGGCAATCGCCGCCGCCACTTCCAATGGGATGCCTTCAATGCTTTTCGCCCATTCAAAATTAAAATTTTTATCAAATTTAGCCAGTCCCGGATAAGTGTCAAAATTATAAGGCGCGCTTTTTTCCGGATTTGGCTGAGCTAAATTGCCGGCCAAAGCATAACCGCCGTCCGAAGTCGGGATTAAGTAAGAATCATTTTCGCGGGCAATGAAATTTTTTATATTTTTTGACCACTGAATATTTCCGTTTTGATCAAACTTGAAAACTTTAAGCGACGAATAGGGTTGATCGTAATAAACGTCGCTGTCTTCTCCTATTTTATCCGGTGTTAAATCAGTAATATTTGTGTAAAATAAAAAACCGTTATCAGCGGTTTCCAGTAAAGAATTTCTGGCATCTTCAACAAAGCCGGTGAAAGATTTACTCCAAGCTATATTGCCGTTTTTGTCCAATTTGGTGAACATTATTTTGTTCAGTTCTACGTTATCAGCGCTCCATTCTTTGGCCGTGATAAAACCCCAAACTTTGGAAACCATTAAATATCCGCCGTTTTTTAATTCAATAATTGATTGGACATCTTCGTCTCCCAGAGGATTTCCAACACCGGCGGCATTTTTTGTTTTTAAAAGTTTCATCCATTGAATATCTCCTTTCTTATCAAGTTTGGCCACAAAACCATCTGGTGGAATAAACATAATATTCGGATCCGTGGTTCCGGAAACAATATAACCGCCATCTTTGGTCGGCCACGCGCCGTTGATTTTTGTAAAAACCAAAATGCGATATGATTTAAAAAAAGTGGTGTTAGATAAAGAAAGAACGCAGCTTGATGGGTCATTATTTATTGAAGTACTGTCCGCGATTGAGGCGGTAATGGTTGGCGTAATGATTTTAGCTGCCGTAACTACAATTGCCGCACATCCCAAAATCCCAATTACTAAAAATGTAATAATATTTTTTTTCATTTTTTTAGATATTTTTTAATTTTATTCAAAAGAAAATTAAATTTAACATATCCTGAATCTTTATTGATATGTCCCGCGTTTTTGAGAATAATTAATTTGGTATTTAAATTTTTCGCCAGCATTTTGCCTTTTTTAAGCGGAATATAGGGATCGTTATTTGAATTAATGACAAAGAATTTTTTACAATTTTTATTTATTTTAATCCAATCAAATGATTTGGTTGTAAAGGTTTTATTCAGCTTGTCAAAATCTCCATAACCTATTAAGCCGGTAAAACCAGCGACGAAAAACGCGGCTTTAATCGGGTGATTCAATTTTTCCAAAACGCTTAATAGAAAAGACGGTCCCAAGCTATGGCCGATAACAATAGAATCTTTGTCTAAATATTGGTTGTATTTTTTGAAAACTTTCAGCCAATTTTTTAAAGATTGATTTTTGGGCGTGGGAAATTTAGGAACAAAAACTCGGCAACCGATTTTTTCCAATTCTGATTTTAGCCAAGGAAACCAATTTCCCTTCGGACTTCCGCTCGTGCCATGAATTATGATTACGTTAGTCATGATAATTATCATAACCCATAATAGTAAATTTTTCAAGAGAAATAAATTTGTAAAATAAAAATGCGCAACAAAACCCGTGGGTTTTATTGCGCATTAGATATTCATCTCACATTTCAAATAAAGGCAGTTAATTGTTTCTCTTTTTCTATCATTATTTTTATTTTTTCAGCATAGAATTCTTTAGCAACCTCGTCGGCAAATAACTTTCCTTTATAAGACAGTTCTATAATTCCATTGCTTTCTTCAATTAAATTCAGTTTTCTCAATTTTGACCAAGTTTTCTTGAATGCTTCGTCTGGATATTCACCAAATTTAACCTTAAACAGCTCTTTGTCTAATCCAGTTTTGAGACCGAACATAATCAATCTTCGCATCAGGTTTTGTCTATCCAGTTTTATTCCTTTCAAGATCGGTAACTTATTTTCTCCTATTCTCTTTATATAATCAGCCATATTCCGGAAGTTAAAGTATTGGTAGTCGTTAACAAAAGAATAAGAAGAGACACCCATGCCAAGCATTTCACCCATTTTTTCCCATTTGTATAACTGCTGTTGGTAAACATGGCTGGAATTTTTTATATACCACCAGACGGGCCTTTGAGTATAATTCAGTTCATTAAAAAATTCCTGCGCCATTATATGCATCATTATCACACTTTCTCGACTGGGGAATCTTTCTCTTTGTCTTTGGAATATCGGCCAAATTTTAGCAGTGGGTTGAATGCTTAAAGGATAGCAGGTAACTGAGGGAGATTGTAATCGTCGCGCTATTTGCAAATCATTTTCCCAAATCTCCAAAGTTTCATCAGGCAAGCCAGGAATTAAATCAATATTGATATTGTCAAAGCCAATTTGCTGAATCATATCATACGCCTCAATCGCTTCTTTCGCATTATGACGTCGCCCTAAGATTTTAAGCAGCCCATCGTTAAAAGTCTGAATCCCCAAACTGAATCTATTCACGCCCAGCTGTAAAAGCATTTTCAATTTTTCTTCGCCATTGTCTTCAATAATCGTTTCAGGGCTAGCTTCTATAGTTATCTCGGCTTCTTTTTGAAAAACAAATTTGCTCTTCAAGAATCTCATTAATCTGAATAATTGTTTTTCCGTCAGATAAGTAGGCGTTCCTCCTCCGAGATAAAGAGAATTTATTTTAATATTATGAAGTCCGGGGCAAGCAAGTAATAACTCAATTTCTTGCTCCAAAATATTCAAATAGTTATCAATAAAATCTTTTGTCTGAGAGTGTAATGAAACATACGAACAATATAAGCATTTTCCGGTACAAAATGGCAAGTGAACATATAAAGCCAGTTCTTTTACAGTTTCAGAATATTCAGTCGAATATATTTGCGATGAATCTATCTCTGGCAAAACAGACAAAGGCGGATAGGTAACAATATGATGGCTGTGTGAAGATAATTTAATATCCTCTCGTTCAATTCCGGCTTTTTGCAACTCCGCAATATTTAATTGACCAAGGATATATTTAATCCTTTTCAATTTTTCTCTAACAGATATGTCTAAAAAATTCATGAGTCCCTCCTTTTTGTTTAAATCCAATTTATTCTTTACATGATTTCCAAAGCGTTTCAAAAAATAATCTTTGCAAATCGGCGATATTTTTGTCTTCAATTATCAATCCGGTCGGTTCTTTTTCTAAAAACATTAAAGCCACTTTATCGCCGTAAATATACTCTCGGGTTGGCAATCGATATTCTTTTGGGAGCCATTTTGATTCTCTTAAAACTTCTTTATTTTTTTCTGTTTGTTTTTCAGCCCACGGTTCTTTATTCCAAATCACCTGACAAAAGATTTTATTTTCCACTCGTCTTTTGACCAGCTCATCAAGATAATTTTCCCCTACCAATTTTATCAAGTCTTGTTCAGATGGATCAACGTGATAGTAATTTTTTCCGGTTTTGAGAACATCTTCAAGAATATTTTTAATTCCTTCCTTTCCTTCGTAAAATCTGACTCTTGGTTTTTGAGGCGCCAGGTTGTAAATTGATTTCAATTCGGGCAATATTTCTTTGAATTTTTTTTCTCGCTCGCTGATCAATCTGGCCAACTTTTCTGGTTCTTCGGGAACAAATAAAGTTTTTGCTCCTTTTTTCATTTCGGAAATCAAACCTTTCTTTTTCAAATCTTCAATCACGGTATAAACAGTCGTTCTTTTTATTTCCGATTTTTTTGCTAATTCCTGCACGGTTGTCGCGCCAAGCTCCAAATTGGCCAAATAAATCTTCCCCTCCTTTTCTGAAAGACCGAAGTCTTTTAATGTTTCAAGTAATGGCATAAAATTGAGTTATTATTAGATTAAAGTTATTTTGTCGACAATTTCGTCAACACTTTCATTTTAGGCCATTTGCTTGTTTTGTCAATGAGCAAGTTATCCACAGCTATAAACATTTTTATTCTATTTTTAAATAATAGCATAAAAAAAAGATTTTGTCAATACCTTCGACAAAATCTTTTTACACAACCTTATTTTATCTCAATTTTATTTTTTGTATCTATTTTTATCTCTTCTGACAACTTTATCAAAACTTTTTCTAATTGCCTTGTCCAAATCAACATTATTTGAATTGGCAAAACAGATTAAGGTATAAATAATATCTCCAATTTCTTCTTCCAGCTCTTGTTTCTTTTCTTCATCTCTCTTCGGCTTGTCGCCGTAAAGATGATTAACCAATCTCGCGAATTCGCCGCATTCTTCGTAAAGCCGCGCCAAAATTGACAACTGCGACCAATATTTCCAGTCATTTTCTTTAAACCATTTGTCTAATTCTTTTTGATATTTTTTCATAAACGCAAATTAAAATGATTTTTATGGACCTAGGCAGAATCTCCCGATATCACTCAAATTTATAATTTAGGGTGATATCGTGGATCCTCGATTTTGTAATCCCGCTAAAAGCGGGAACAAAATCGGGAGAACTGCCGTCTCCACAATTTGCCCCGTTAGACATTATGGACCTAGGCAGAATCGAACTGCCGTCTCCACAATGCGAATGTGGCGTCGTACCACTGGACCATAGGCCCTTGTTATTCATGTCTAACAGGGTGAAAATGCGGCGTTATGCCTTTTTATTTCAAACTTTGCCAGGTTAAATCAAATAAAATTCTGACAAAATTGGCGATTTTTTTATCTTCAATGGAAACAATGAAAATTTCGTCTTGCAGAGAAGTAAGTAAGATTTTATCGCCGTAAATGCAGAAATCACTGCCGGACGGTTTTAAATTTTTCGGCAAAAAACGAATTTGGTGAAACGGTCCTTGATTTCTTTCAGTATAATCTTTGGCAATCGGCTCGTCAACTAAAATTTCTCTGACTGAGAAATTTTTATTTTTTATTTTTTCTTCAAAGGGCTTCATTGTTTTGGGAAATTTTTTGTAAACTTCGCTGGTAATACCCATAAATGAAACTTCGCCCTGATATTCTAAAATATCTTGATAGGCCCGATCCGGCGCGTCATCGCCTTCAAAAATCATAATTTTGGGTTTTTGTTTTTCCAAATTATGGACAGCCATTAATTGAGGCAGCAAGCTTTGAAAATCCAAAACTTGCTCATTCAAAGAATTTAAAATTTTTTTTGGCGGCTGGGCGATAAAAACTTGAGTTCGCTCTTTGAGCGAGCGGGTAACTAATCCTTTCTCGGCTAATAAATCCAAAATCAAATAAGTAGTCGGACGTTTGATTCCGCTTTTTTTACTGATTTCCATAGGCGTGCCGGCGCCAAGTTCAAGAGCAGCCAAATAAACAGCCGATTCTTTTTCAGCTAAGCCAAATTTAGTTAGTTGTTCTTTAAGAGTTTTGTTCATAATTTAATTATAGCAGATAGTTTTATGTTGTCAATATTATTGACACATAAGTTATCCACAGATAGATTTAACTTTGTTTATCCACTATTTGGCGTCTAAAACTCTTGACAGATTTTAAAAATCGTGTTATACTATTTTTAGAACATTAAAAAAGGGGGAAGAATGAAAAAGAATAAAAAAATACAAAAGTTTTTCCATGAAGTCCTTATGGGTCTTATGGGAGGTTTAGCAATTATATTAATATTTGGCGGATTATTTGTTGTACCATGTATTATTATGACAGATAAACCTTTTATGCTTACTTTCGGCGTTTTTTTAATTTGTGATGTGTTGGGAGTAATCTGTTTAGGCATTTATGTGAATTGGATAAATTATATATATAAAGAAGAGAACAAAAAGGGAGGCGAAAAATGAAACGCCCAAAATGCGAGGGTAAAGATGGTCTGACGACTAATAAGAATATTCAGAAAATTCAAGAATTACGAGAGGTGAAGGAAAAAATTAGATGCAAGATTGATGATAAATTTTGCAGCCCACCTTTAATAGCCGGTTTTTTATTTATTCTATACGGATGTCTTTTCGTTGCCGCCCATAAGAGAGGGCTTATTATTTTCGTAGTTTTTGAATTTTTGGGTTACTTCTTTTTGATAAGTGCAAATATTATTGGAAATCTCATAGACAAAAAATCTTTAGGGGAAGCGTGGGCGCAGCGTAAATTTCCCGAATTGTTTCAGAAGAAGGAGAAACTAGAAAAAGAAATTAAACGAACAAAAAAGGAGGTGAAAGAATGAAATGCAAATGCGGGAGCGAAGGATTTGAAATTAATGAAGATAGTGAAATTCAGTGCAGTAAATGCGGTGAAATTCTAATGGGAAAGTGTTCGGTTTGCGGGGAATTCCATTTTATTCCGATATCCGAATATTGTCCTACTACTGGTAAGAATATAAAGCTGGTTCAGGAATTTGACAAAATGGAACACGAAATTAATCAAAAAATATGGACACCTGCTTTTACAGCAGGTGCGCTGGGTATGACGGGTGCGTTAATGGCGGGGATAGGAGGAACTGGTTTTTTTCTTCATAATCTTTCTAGGATCCACATAACAGTCCTTTTGGTCATGGGAATAGGATTGATATCATATTCCATTTGGTTTGTTAGAAAATATTGGTTAGTGGACAGATATATTCAGGAAAAATTTCCTCAACTCTGGCAAAAGAAAACAGAATTGGGGAAAGAAATTGAAAGAACGAAGAAAAAGTAACAAAAAAGGGGTCTGAAAAAAATCAGCCCCTTTTTTATTTTATGTAAATTTTGAATTACTTTTTGGAATTGATTTTGGTTTTCATGCCGAGAATTGTTCCTGTTCCAATGCCCAGCGCGTAAACAATGATCGCTATTAGACTTCTTTCTTTATCAAGTTGAGTCAGAATGTTATAAAGCACGAGCATTGAGACAACTGTCACGGCAAAAGAAAAAATAGCCGCGGGAACAACTTTTTCTTTATTGATATATCGCCAATTAAGAGTTAACAAAAAATCCTGCAAAACGCCTGCCAAATAATAAATTATCAGATAATAATGCATATTTTTTAAATTTATATAATCAATGCCCCCGAGAGGAATCGAACCCCTATCTCATCCTTAGGACGGATTTGCTCTATCCGTTGAGCTACGAGGGCGGAAAATAAATTACAAATTATTAATGACTAATTACTAAAAAAATTTTGCAAAGCAAAATATTGTTAGAATGTTACAATGCTAAAATGTTAAAATGATTTTTATTGCTTGATCAATTTTCCCATCAATGATTCGGAAAGGTGAGTCAGAAAACCGGTTTGTCTGTTTATGATTTCCAGGGCAACTAAAACTAAAATTAAAATTGTGGTTGTCCAAAATACTTTTTTTAATCCTTTGCGAATGTAATCGCTTGTATCCGGAGCAGTTTTTAATTTTGTTTCGTTGGCGATTTTTATTGTTTGAGCCATATTTTTATATTTAGTTAAAATCTTATATTCAATATTTTAAATGATAAAAAGGTTTTTGTCAATTGGGAGGGTATAAGAAGGTTGACTATTAAAATTATTCTATTATAATTTAATATCATGTCTTCAATTTAATTAATAATTAACTAAAAAATATTATGTTTGAAAAAGACGCAAAAATGAAACCCGAGGACACCGAAACAATCATCGGCGCCGGGGTAAAAGTTGAAGGAACTTTCGTGGCCGCCGGAGACGTGGTGGTCAAAGGGCAAATCATCGGTTCGGTTGAAACCGAAAGTGATTTGATTCTAAAACAAGGCGGTTTAATTGAAGCCGACATTAAAGCCCAAAATATTTCCGTAGCCGGAGTGGTTAAAGGAAATTTGGAAGTGTCCAATAAAATTGAAATGGCTTCAACGGCCAATGTCGCCGGCGATATCAATTGCCAGATTCTTTCCATGGAAGAAGGCGCGACTTTAAGCGGCCGCTGCAGCGTTGGCAAGGGCCCATCAACTTCCGGACATAAAAGAGAAAAAGCAGAAGAGATATAAA
>JBAZMD010000017.1:0-16595 GCA_041649955.1 Patescibacteria group bacterium
TATTTACATCGCTGGCTGTATTTGTTTGAAGCAAACTTGAAGCGGCTTCCCAATCGCCTGTGCCTGAATTGTACCAATACCAATTTGTGCCATTGTTGGAAATCTGATATTTGACGCTGCCTGCATTATCTCCGGTGAGGGTTTCGGTAAAGGAAGAAAGGGTGGCGTAATTTTGACCAGTGTTGTTAACCACGGTTAATTTGGCTACTTCACTAGAAGGCCAAGCGGTTGCGGTTTCAGAATTAACAGTAGTAGTCGGCTCCGGGAAAGAATATTTACGAATTAAAGTTTTTCTGGGGTAATTTGCTGTTGTGTAGCCATAATTATTATATAAATCAGTAACTTCATCTTGATTTAAGGCGTGATTATAAATTTGGACTTTATCAAAAAGACCATTATAACCACTTCCATAACCCACCCCCATTATAGGATTAGACGAATAACTATAAACAGTACTCGAGGGTTGGTCTAACACTTGACTTCCATCTACATAAAACGTTTGCGAACTTCCGTCGCAAGCGGCAACAATGTGCTGCCAATTTGTAGAACGCGTTGCAAGAAAATGAGAAGTACCACTATAAGTTGAATTTATATTAAAATAATATCCATTTGACTCCCAAAGTCCAATCCATGGATAACCCCAACTTATATTGCCAAATATCCCCAATTCATTATTAAGAACTGCTTCTTTTTTCCAAAATGAAATTGTTATTACAGAGGGTGGCTTTAATGTAGAAGAAGAGCCAAGGTCAATAGAATTGGTTGTTCCATCAAAACTCAAGGCATTTCCAAATTTTCCATTCGAAGTCCATGTTGCGCCGCTAATTGTTCCGGTATTTCCATTTCCACTTGAATCTGCCGTTGTTCCTCCTGAACCTTCCTCAAAATCCCAAGAACCTTCAATCCCATCTATGACGCGAATAAAAGTATCGGTAATATCAGAATTAATACTAACCCCCGTATTACCATAATACATATAAATGGTTTTGGTTGACGAAGCGGATATAGAAGGAATTTTTACCCAAATAATGGTGGCTGTTGTATTACAAGTGTTCGGTTCTATCCAATAATTTAATTCTGTTGATCCGTCAGAATCAGTAAATCTTATATCTGAACAATCAATCTGTATTTTATTGGCAGAAATTAAACTTTGAGTATTTAAATCACTAATTTTTATTTGATAATTAGCTAAAGTATTCGAATTACCTGTATTATTAACAGTTATTGCTCGTTGATACGACCAAACAGTAGGATAAAGATATTGAGCGGTTTGATAAGATACGGAAATAAAACCAAAATTATAATCAGAAATAATTTCATCTGTGGTTAAAACTTTATTATAAATAATCATCTCATTCATAACACCGCTGAAAGGATCACCGCTTCCACCATACGCACCTATATATAAATTAGTTAAAGTATCTGTAATTGGATCAACCTCACCAGAAGCGACATTCTGACCATTAACATATATATTACCAGAAGTGTTATTAAAAATACCTACCACATGCAACCACTCGCCGTTAGATTGAGTATTAGATGTCAAATCATGCGATGTATTATTACCACGCAAAAGGAACTTTGATGAACCAGGCATATACATCATCCATCTTGAATTAACCGGATCTCTTTCAATAATAGTCGCATTTGCATTATAATTTAAATATAACCAAGCTTCTATACTTAATGCTCCGCTATCAACCAATCCTAATGAAGTACTGCCGCAATTAAGAGAATCATTAATACCATCAAATCTTAACGCGTTACCAAATTTTCCAGCAGAAGTCCATGTTGCGCCAGTAATAGTACAAGTATGACCATTACCTGAATAATCTTTGGTGGTTCCTCCCGTGCCTTCGTCAAATTTCCATAGAGCTTGTAAATTAGTTTCACCAAACATATTTGCCATAGTTGTCTGAGTTGAAACAGTAGCATCGGAATTTCCATAATATAAATAAATTTGTTCGTCTTCCGCGTATCTGACTTGAGCGGTTTTTGAAGTCAGATAACTGACAGCAAAATTATTTTTAAAAGTTAATTCTTTTGTATCGCCATCAATGGCGGTGATATAATTTGTTTCAGTGTTTGAAGTGTCGCGAACCGTGACCGGTATTTCTCCATTTGGAAAATCAGCCGGATCCGGAAAACCGGAAACATCGTCAACTTTAACTTTTTTATCAGTACCAGAGTCTTCGGTTGATACACCCCAAAAAGAATAAATGGAAGGAAGTTTGACCCAAAAAACCGCGGTCTTATTAGCTTGGTTATATGATTCTTTATAATATGAAATTTCATGCGATCCTTGCGCATTTAATCTTTCTTGTTCGGTCGCATAACTCGTTCTGGCTAAAGATCCGGTAAATCTGATATCACTACCGGAAGAATCAGGAATGGAAAAATTAAAATTATCAGAATTCAATGTTAATTTTAATTGATAATTAGAAAAATCATATTCCACCGAACTGTTGTTAACGGAAACTTCCTGGCGATAGGTCCAATCATAACCATTTCCATTTGTGGCAATCCAATTTGTTCCGGGAGTATAATTTTGTTTTAGTCTGGCGATATTATTATTAGCAGCATCAACTTCAACATAATCGCCAGCAGTATAATCAGTGGCACTTGTGAATCCCCAGCTTATTTCGGCTGCGGCGCGAGATGCAGACCAAATCATTTGCCAACCCGCAGTGATAATTAATGCAATGCATAAAAAAACCGCCACAGCTCGAGTTGTTCCAAACTTGAAACATTGCTGACGGAATTTTTTTAATAAATCAAAATATTTTTCTTTCCAATCAATATTTATTTCTCTTTTTGATTTCTCCGACGCTTCGGTCGGAGTCCCGGTCCATTGGCGTCGGGATTTTATTTTTATTGGCGCAGATATGGCAATTGATTTAATATACCAATTAGAATAAATTTTTTTACAAGATTTATCTCTTTTTATATAAATCAAATAAAAAAATCTAAATTCTTTTAATAATTTAGATAATAGAATCCTCCCCTCTCTATAGAAGTAAAATAAAATTTGTTTCAAATTTAAATTTTTGAAGTTCATCCCCTCTTATTCAATCTATACAATTAATTATGACTTAATTATATAGAAAAAATGCTTAAAAATCAACCTAATTTTACTCCTATTTGGGGATAACTTTAAAAGATTATACTGATTAAATAAGGCTTTTAAACGATCTTTTGAAATAATAGACTAATCACAAAAACCTTTAAGCATTTCTTCTGTAAACTGATAATTCGCCTTGATAAAATCACAATCAATACTGCCATTTCCATCATAAACTAATTTCCAAACATTCTCAACTTTAGCCGCCATAAACATTCCACCTTCGCCGCCGGCCGGCAAATCCTTTTGCGCGAAATGAACATTTCCAACCATATAATTTTCATTTTCTTTTGTCGCTTTTACCAAAACTTCTGAAATTGATTTATTATATTTTTTCGCGAGTATGTATTGAATTTCCTGCTCGCCATTTTCATAACATGCCTCTTCCCAAATTCTTAAACATTTTTGTTTTGCCTCGCACCACGAATAACCGGCCGAACCGATGCATCCGTGTTCGTCTCTGTCTCCGCCAATTTTAATTTCATCAATTTTATTTTCAACAATAATTTTATTTTCCATTTGGTTTGATGCCGGGTTATTTTTTTTGAATAAATTTAAATAAACCGACGCGACGACAAAAAATAAAATCACAAAAATTACAAGTATGATAATATTTATTTTTTTCATAATTTTTATTAATTAATTATCTTTTTAACTCTTCTCTTCATATAAAAACATTCTCACATTCTCAAGAATGTGAGAATGTTTTTATATTACACAAAATTGTAAATTGTGCTAACTAAATTTGTTTTATTTTTAAAAAATTTCCATCAACGCAACTTCTGTATCCTTTTGAAGTCGCACAGCTTCCGCATAAACCGATTCCACATTTTGTCAAAAAATCTATTGAAGAATAAATTTTTTCCGGATCTATATATTTGATTTCCCTTTTTATGACTTCTCTCACCATTTTTTCCGGACCGCAATTAATGCAATACTCGGGTTTTATTTTTTTTATAATTTCTTCCAATTCATCCGTCACCAAGCCTTTGTGTCCAATTTCTCCATTTTCCGTTGTTAAAAAAATTTCTTCGCATGATGATTTGAATTTTTCAATATAAGGCAAATGATTTTTATCTTTTGCTCCCAAAATCGCAATTGTTTTTTTATTTCTCTTGGCGAATAAATAAAGCGCGGCCATTCCCGTTCCTCCGCTCACCAATAAAATTTTTCCATTCAGAATCGGCGAATTTCCATAAGGTCCTCTGATATATAGATTATCTCCTTTCTTCAATTTTGACAATTCACTCGTAAAACAGCCCCTTTTTTGAATAAATAAAGTTAACGGTTTGTCGTCAAAAACAGAAAATGGTTTTTCTCCCACTTCCGGCAGCCAAGTAAATATAAATTGCCCTGGTTTTATCTTTATATCGCCGTCTAATTTCAAGAAAAATAAATCTTCGGTTACTTGCTTATTTTCTATGACTTTGTATTTTTTATATTTTGTGCTTATTTCACTTTTTAAAAGTTTAGCGGCTTTATTTGTTCCTTTTTCCAAATCCAAAGACAATTGATGAAAATATTGTTTCATTTCCTCAGTATTCATTCCCGCCAAGGCAGAACCTACTCCGAAAAAATTCCCTCCGGCTTGCTTGTAATTTCTCACATTTTCGGCTGTTGAAATACCGCCGCAAGCTATTATTGGCAAATTCGTAATTTTTCTTACTTCCTTCACACTTTTTAAACCAAGTTTTAAAATTTCTTTTCCGGAAATTCCGCCCACTTTATTTAAAAGGACCGGAAAATTATCGTTTAAAAATAATTCCGGACCCTTAGTGTTTATGGCCGTTATTCCGGATGCGCCATTTCTGATAACGCATTCCACTGTTTCTCTAATATTCAAACTTGGCGAAATTTTAACAAAAACCGGTTTTCCAAAAGAAGCAACGCTTTTCGTTATCTCCCCTATTAATTTTTTATCCTGGCCTATGACTTGGCCGTATTTGTCAGAATGAGGACAGGAAATATTCAATTCAAAACCATCCGCCCAATCAAATAATTTTTTCGCGACTTCTCTAAATTCATTGACGCTGTCTCCGAAAATTGAAATCAATAAAAATTTATCATCGGGAATTTTTATTTTTGATAATTGATTCGCGAATTCTTCCGCGCCCGGATTGGCAAGTCCGACGGCATTAATAAAAGAAAAAGGAGCGTATTTTGCGATAATCGGCTCCTTGTTTCCTGTTTTCGGTTTTAACCCGATGCTTTTTGTGGTGATAATTCCGATTTCAGGAATCTCTTTAATAATTTTCTCAATCACCGATACATTAGTAGAAACAATACCCGAAGGTATTGTAAAAATTCCGCTGATTTTTTTATTGAAAAATTTATATTTCATAAATTTAAATAAGATTTTACCCTGTACATATATTATTATAGCCGAGATAAAATAAATTTGCAAATAAAAAAGCCGTTAAATCTCGCGAGATAACGGCTTAAAGATTATTTTTTACTTAATCTGCAAAGGAGAAGGAATCTCAAGAATATTGGAACCTCCTTCATCCTCTTTCACCGTAGTGAATCTTACTTCTTCGGACGCGCACCAATTTTTAAATTTTTTCTTCACATTTTTTAGACAGAACAACATTATTTCTTTATCTGTTCCTTCGGAATCAAAAATTTTTACCAATTCCGCTTCTCGTCCGTATACTTCACAATGCCCGGCTTTTTGACTTTCTACACTCCAAATTGCGTAATGGCCATCTTTTTTGACAAAGAAAGTATCCACCCGATATCCTTCAACATCAATTGTGCAGCCATTTTGCTTTTTATGAACTATTTGGTTCATTTCACGCCCCCTTTTAAATAACTATTTTATAGTTTTGTATAAAAATATAATAACATTTTTTCTGCTTTTTGTCAATCAATTTTCATATACTTTTTGCACTCCATTCCTGTTTTTACTTCCTTAAAACCGAATTTTTTATAAAATGGAATCAAAAATTTAATATTTCTTTTGTCTGCGAATAAACCTATTGATGTGTATCCTTTATTTTTTACTTGCTCAATTAATTTTTTCATAATCATTTTTCCTACGCCCTTGCTTTGATAATCTTTATGAACCGCAATATCATAAAACATACACATAATTCCGTCCTCTAAAATCCTGCCCATGCCGATTAATTTTTTTCTATCCCAAACACTGTAAACAAAATAAGATTTTGACAAAATTTCTCGCCATTTTTTATCGCTTCTTCTTTTCGTCCAACCAACCGATAAACGCAACTCGTCAATTTTCTTGATATTAAGTTTTTTATTGATTGATTCTCTGTATTTCATAAATTTATTGAGCGGGTTTATTTATTTTTTGATAATTATATTTATTCAAAGTCGGTTCAATGTCTGAATATTTTTTGCTGGCCAGCATGCCACCTGCCAAAACTTTTTCTTGTATAACATCCGCCAAACAAAAATCAGGCATCACGAAAACATTTTTTTCCTCAATTGATTTAAATTCAAAATCCGCTAATGCCAATCCTTCTAAATCATCTAAATAAATATCAATTTCTGCTGTCATACCGCCCATCGGATAATAATAACGAAATTTTCTAAACTTTTTTCCATCCAATTTTGATAAAGCAATAAACTCTTCTTCTGACAAAACAATCGTATGTTCTTCTTGCTCCGAGGCATCATTATTAATTTTGGGAAATTTTTTTGTCATTTCAAAAGTATCCCCCTTTTTGCGCAATCTTAAAACCGGATGCGCTGCTGATTGCGGAATATAAATATCAATAATCTCAATAAATTTGCAATCTTTTAATTTTTCCGGCATCTTTTTCAATAAAAAAGTCCGTTCTAATTCTATTTCCATAAAAAAAATATTAATTCTAATTCATGTTAATTTATATAAGAGGCAAAATTCCTCCCAAAAAAATAATTACTAGCAAAAAAATCAATTTAAAAATTTTAGAAACAGTTTTTTTCTTATTATATTTTATATTTATAAGAGTATAAATAATCATTAAGATGCTGAATATAGAAAAATAAACATACGCTAGGATTAAATTAAATTTTGCCGCCACTATGCCGATGGCGTTTATAACAAATAAATTGCCGATATTATTCGTAAACCAACCAAGTGTATTCCATCCGGAAGTTTCTTTCCAATAACCTATTTTTGAATAAGCCAAACTTGAAACAAATAGTAATGGTATGGCCAAAACCAATTGATAAATTACCAGAGGCGAAAATCTTTCTGGACTTAAAGTAATTATAAGAGTTAAGACAAAAAATAAAGAACCCATCATAAAACTATTTATTGTAACTTTACTGATGGATTTATGAGGATTTGTTGTGAAAAAATCATCTTTTTGCATAATTTTAATTTTTTTATTAAAATACTTAAATTTTATTTATCCCGTTAAAATAAATTTCTCCTTCCGGAATTATTTTAATCACTTCATATTTTCCTTTGGTATACATTTTTCCATTTTCCTTAAAATGAGTCGCTTCCAAAATAATTATGCTTGCTTTTGGTTTTGATAAATTTCCCATACCTTTTGTTTCCAACAACGGCAATTCTTCTCCGAAATAATAACAACGCTGGCCCTCTTTTAAAAAGTCGTAAACTTTATTTATTTCTAACGGGTCAGGAATGCATTCTTCAATTTTTCTCCTGCCTGCTTTAAATTCGGAAATATCCCTCAAGGCAAGGTCGGGATTAAATTCAACTGCAATACCCATATAATTTTTATTAAAATTAATTAATACTTTATATTATATCACAAATAAAATATTGCAGAATAGGACGGTTTATATAAAAGGGCCTGCTGGTTAAAAACCAACAGGCCTTGTTTTGTAAATTTCAATCGTCGCCCAATATCTTTTTGTAGAGCGTATTTTCGCCTCTTAAAAGATATGAGGGCTCAAAAATTCGATGCCATTTTTCGCAGACATTTTTGTCTTTGAAAATTTCAACAAGCAAAGAATTCCATTTTTTAACGACTTCCTCGGTTGCTTCCAATTGATCTGAGACAACGAGATTGCCGTTAATAATAACGTCATGAATAGAAAGCGGCTTATCAACGGACTTAATTCTAAATTGCAAAAGTTTGTTGTCAGCTTCAGTAAAAGATGTAGCTGGATTCTGACGCAATGCTTTTGCGTCTTTGTCGGGTTCAAAAACATTAAAGGCGGCCAGTTGAATAATCCTGTATGCGTCTTCCGTCTTCATATTATACTGTTTCCGCAAAAGATCTTTTGCTTCGCCGGCAGCATAGCAACCGCGGGAATTTACAATTTCCCAAAGCATATTGTCCGGATACACGGTTAAGCCCTTCAAAACCCTATTCATAGTTTTTACAGAATGGACTGCGACATGAAAAAGATCAGGCCAAGCAACTCTCTCAACTGACGATTGCTCAATCGCCCTTTCTTCCCAAGTTTTTACGTTATCAAGAATCATTTGCAAATAACCCTTTGCCATGCGCGCCATTCCTTCCAACTGTTCGCAGGAAATCGTATTTTTCTTGTGCGGCATTGCCGAAGATCCTTTTTGCTTTTTGCCGAATGGCTCTTGCAAAATAGGTCTTCCGCTGCGAGCGCCAAGACGAATATCCGTAGCAATTTTATCCAATGTCAATACGATTTGACAAATCGCTTGCGCCAGCGGTGTATAAAGTTCTCGCGGCATAATTTGAGTCGCGCCGTAAAAAGGTTCAAATCCAAGAATACGCAAAGCTTCTTCTTCTACTTCCGCATCTAATCCCCGATAATTTCCAATCGCGCCGGAAAGTTTTGAATATTTCAAATTTTCTTTTGCCTTTTCCAAATTTTCCATTCCTTCTCTCAGGCAAACTAACCATGTAAGACAGCGTTTGCCGAAAGATTGAAGTTCTGCTTCCTGACCATGCGTTCTGCCGTTCATTATTGTATAACGATAACGTCTGGCCAAATTCTCAAGAGTTTCCGTCAATGGTTGCAACTGCCCTTCAAATACAGAAAGAGCTTCTGAAAGCATTGTTGCAAACGCAGGTTCTTCTGTGTCGTACGAAGTCATTTTTTCATGAACACACCGTTGTAAATCTTCCGGTAGCCACCTAAGACGTTCCTCAAGAAAGGCGTTAAGGTCATGATGGATTTCTTTGTCTCGCTTTTTCCACCACTTGATGTCAATTGGGTGGTCGTTAAATATATCCGCTATCTTTCGTAAAATCGTTCTATTTTTCATTACCGAAAGATTTACTCTGGCTTCAATTACCGCCAATTCGGTTCTTTCCCAAAGAAGAAGCTTGTTCTGATTGGAAAATGTTTTAGCAATTTTCCAATCCTTGTATCGCTCATCCATTTTTTACCCCCTTTGTAAGATTAGTTTTTTCAATCTTTCTGCGTTTTGATATGCCCTTCTTAAAAATCAACAAACAAATAACTGCGAGAATCACCCAAAATACAGAACCCCCTATACTATTATGCCGCCAATCACCGATACTAAACAGCAGGCATTCAATAAACATAATGCCTACTACAACGATTATGGCCTCTATTTTTTCTCCGGGATTTTTAAAACAGAAAGCACAGATAAGAAAATAAACAGCTATAAATTCCAGCACTATAGCTATTGTTGTCAGTAATGACATTTTGTCCTCCTTTGTAAAAATCCATCTATCACCAAACGTTATATTTAATTCTGTTTGGCTATTAATTATTTAACCAAATTTTTCACTTTTTGTCAACCCCGCACTTTTTGGCGATAATATAATTATAAATTCAATTTCTTGTATAAAAAAACATTCTCACATTCTTGAGAATATGAGAATGTTTTTTAAAAAATAAAAATAGGATAAAAAGACGATATTAAAACCTATTTCAGGACTGATATTTTCTTCGTGTGAGATATTCTGGCGGAATAACTTTAGCCTTAATTTTTTTCTTTCCATTCATATATACTTTTACAAGCCGATGAATGCCGTCGAGAATCACGTATTGATTATTGTATTTTGTAATAATTATAGGGTAGCTGGTATCCGCTTTCTGAATTTTTTTCTGATGTCCGATTGTTCCTTTTTCTTTTCGTATTACTTCCCGCGGCCTGAGATTCCAATCGTCTGTTCCGTCTTTTTCCCAAACCGGCATATCAAAATGCCATAATAATTTTTTTATTTCAATATTAATAATTGGCAGGGGTAATTCCCTTAATTTAACTGTATTGACGAACATGCTTAATCCAACATCAGTAAGTATGCGCGGCGGTTTTTTATTATTTTCGATTTTAATCATGTCCGCCATCTATAACTAAAACACTGCCTGTAATATAACTTGCGTCATCACCGGCTAAAAATAAAATTGCCTTCGCGATTTCATCCGGTTTTGCGAATCTTTGTAAATAAATTTTTTTCGTTTCATCTTTAATAAATTTATCCTGTAAATCTTTATTCATTTCGGTGTCTACCCAGCCTGGAGCAATTGCGTTTACTTGCACTTTTGGAGCAAGTTCTTTCGCGAAATTTTTTGTCAATGAAATTATACCCGCTTTTGAGGCATCATAATCTATTGAATGAGGACTAAACGAGTTAATGGCATTTGTAGAAGTCAGATTAATTATTTTTCCAAATTTATTTTTAAGCATGTATTTAGAAATAAATTTACTGCAAAGATATGTGCCTAACAAATTTGTATCAATAGTTCTTTTCCATTGTTCGAAACTTCTGTCAGAAATTGAAACATCATAAACTATTCCCGCATTATTTACTAAAATATCAATTCTGCCGAATTTTTTAATTGCGACTTCTATCATCTTTTTTACATCCTGCTCTTTTGATACGTCCGCCTCTATTTTTATCGCCTCAACGCCAATTTTTTCAAGTTCTTTAAGCACTTTATTGGCATTTTCCAACGCATCAGGTTCATAATCAGAAACATAATAATTAAGCACTATGCTTGCACCCTCTTTTGCGAACAGTAAAGCAGCAGCTTTTCCAATACCTCTGCTTGCCCCGGTTATTAAGGCGATTTTATTTTTTAATCTCATATTGTTATATTAATTATTTAGTAAACTGGGATGATATTAAAACCTTTCTAAATTTAAAATAAATGACTTTGCAATTCTATAAGCTTATCGCATTTGTAATCTTTGCATTCCTCACAATTTTTAATTCCTTTAGCAAGGCCGCATTTCCTTATTTCGCATTTTAGACAATTTGAATATATTAGTCCAACTTGCGAAAGACAGCCTAAACAATTAATGTCTTCCGGCTTTACGGCCGGCTTATTGCGGCCTGTATATTTTTTTGTCCATTCTTCTGCCGTTTTCTTTCTCAATTCATCATTATTGTTTTTTGTGGCAATGAATGCGGGACAAGAACTGCAATCCAATCCGCACATTGCCATATATTTTTCTTTCATATTATTATTTTACCAAAAAACCGCCCCTTGCGCAAGGCGGTTTAATTTTACTGGGACAATGGAACGACATAGGAATATAGATAAAAAACATTCTCACATTCTTGAGAATGTGAGAATGTTTTTTAAAAAAATAAAGAGCCCCAAACACACGTTAAGTGTGAATGGGGCTATTGAAATTATCTGTTTTGCAAACACCACTTGCGGGCGTTCTGGAATAACTGCAGCCAAGGTGAAACCTTAACGTCAGACCATTCCCGAGGCCAGTAGTGCCACTGCCAAGGAGCAAATGCTCTTTCCGGATGAGGCATCATTGCAAGATGTCGTCCGTCAGGCGAACAGAGCGCTGCGATTCCCGATACAGACCCGTTCGGATTGAACGGATATTTTTCGGTCGGCTCATTCTCCGAATCAACATAGACCAGAGGGGCAAGATTTTTTTCTCGCACCACTTCCAGAATTTGCGAATCCGGGAAATATAATCGCCCTTCGCCGTGAGCAATACGAACGCCAAGAGTTGATCCTTCCATGCCTGCCAATAAAATCGACGGGCTTGATTGAATCTTTACTTGACTCCATCGTGATTCAAAACGTTCAGAACGATTGCGAATGAACCGAGGCTGAATTTTTTCGTCTAATCCTTTCCAAGGCACCCACCCAAGAAGCGCAAAGAGTTGACACCCATTGCAAACTCCAAGAGTGAATGTGTCTTCACGATTATAAAACCGATCAAACATTTCCCTTAATATTGGATTAAACTTAATTGCTCCAGCCCAACCTTTAGCGCTGTCAAAAACATCCATAAATGAAAATCCGCCCGGAGCAACAAGACCTTGGAATTGATCCAGAGAAATGCGTCCCGAAAGAAGATCACTCATGTGAACTGTCCACGGATCTAATCCCGCAGTCAGAAGTGCCGCTGCCATTTCATAATCGCCATTAGTACCTTCTTCGCGCACCACGGCAACCTTTGGACGAAAATCTCCGTCTTTTATAATAATCGTGCTGGGTGTAAAGCCGAGTTGATATACCGGTTTATGGATATTTTGATAACTCGCGAATTCTTCATCAGCAACTCCATTTTTTGTTTGGAGTTTTTCCAACTGATGACTGGTAGCTTCCCACCACTGACGGAGAGTTGAGAGGTCAATCCCGAACACATAAGGAGACCGATGCGCTGAGGTTCTATCGAGTCTTTTAAGGTCAGGGGCTTTCTCTTTTTCTAATACGCGTCTAATCATATCTTCGTCTCTCGGCAGATACTCTATAACAACGCCAAGCTCTTCTGCAAAAAAAGGTACGAGGTCAAAACCGCTACTGTCAGCTAAGCCGCAATTCCCGCCAAGGCACATTTCAATCACAGCAGCAGCAAGCCCGCCATCGCTTCTATCGTGAAGCGAAAGTATTGTCTTGCAGTCATGAAGGATTTGTTTTGCTTTCCATGTTGCCTTGAGCAATTCCGGATCGCAATCCGGAGTTTCATTACCGAGCTGATTAAGGGCTTGAAGCAGAGCTGAACCGCCGAGGCGATTTTTGCCCAAACCAAGATCAATCAAACCAAGATAACTTTCTCCTGGAGCCTTGATATCTGGCGTAAGCACTTTGGTAATGTCGGGCATCGAGGCATAGCCTTTGATGACCAATTCACCAGGTGCTTTTACTAATTCGTTGCCAATCATTGCTGCCATTGAGAGACTGTCTTTTCCTCCGTCGCAGGCAATCCAGAACGCAATCATTGCGTCGCGCATGGATTCCACTGCGTCGTACAGAAGAGCACCTTCTCCAGGCAGCTTCGCTGGCCACATCCAATTTGCCCGACAGCGAATCTTAGGCAGATCAATTCCTCCAGCTGACATCAGATTGGTAAGCATTTCACCCACCGACATCCGTGCGCCAGCTTTCGGATCAATCAGCATTTTCAAGGGCTGTTCGCCAAGAGCTGAAGCTACTCCGGTCAAACCAAAATAACTATCAGCTAAAACTTGCACATTTCCAATCGGCACTTGACTTGGACCGCAACATTGCTGTTGGGCAACCAATCCGCCAACGCTTCTATCTACCTTGTGTACCAAAAATCCTTTAGAACCCACAGACAATTGTTGCAAAGTAATCTCTATCGCCTTTTCAAGCGTGAGATCTTTCGGCAACTTTGGCGAATCAAAGATTCTTGGAAGATGTTCAGATTTGAAAGTTTTTTGCGGAAGTTTTCCCAGAATGTCGTGTAAATCAAGATGAACCGGCGTTGTGTTGTTTTCTGAGTCAATCACAGTAATATAACCGTCGCCAGTAATTTCTCCCAGCACTTCGCAATTCACTCGCTCACGAATACAAATACTCCGGAATAAATCCAAATCATCAGCCGTAATTAATAATCCATATCTTTCCTGATACTCGGCAGACCAAATGACAAGAACAGACATTGTTTTGTCGCCAAGGACAATTTTACGAATGTCTATTTTTCCGCCAATCATCTCCATGAGCTCGCTTAGAACATTACTTGGCCCGCCAGCGCCCTGATCATGGTGGCTCTTAATAGGATTTTTATCTCCCATTTCAACGCATGCACGAATGACGCGGACAGCCTTGTTTCCCATTTCACCGTTTCCGCGCTGAACAGAATTAAAATCAAGCGAGGCGTCCTGCTGACCTTGCATCATACTGGATGCAGCACCTCCGCCAACTCCAATAGCGTAAGCCGGACCACCGATAGCCACAATCAGCATCCCCTTTTCAGGAGTTTGCTTTTTAATATGTGCGCCGTCAATATGTCCGATTCCTCCGCCGTAAAACACGGGCTTGCGGAATTCACGTCTTTCACCGGAAACTATTTGGCAAAAAGTTCTGGTAAAACCACCAATCGTGGGTTCGCCAAATTGATTTCCGTAATCAAAATCCCCGTTGCTTCCCTCAATCAGAATCCGAAGAGGCGTAGCATAGGTGTTGCTCGGTTCGCCGCCGACAACTTCGCCGGCAATTTTATAACCTGGAATAAACAGATTACCTACGCAATATCCTGCTGTCCCGAATCCAATCAATGAACCTTGTCCGCCGGCAGTGGTATCACGAATACGTCCGCCAATTTTTGTTGCCGCTCCTGCATATGGCGACCACATTGTCGGATGGTTATGCGTTTCAGCTGTTGCTGTTGGATGAAGAATTCTCTGTACGATTTTGAATGACGAAGGACTGCCTGGATTGGCCGGTACGAAAACCGGCACTTTAAAACCCTGCAGAGCACCGACGTTGTCATTAAAAGCCAAAACACTAACATTCTGGTCAGAAGAAATAGCTCGAAGCGGAGCTTGAATAATATCAAACAAACACTCCGGCATTTCCTCTCCATCAATCACTTGCTTTCCCTTGAAATACCAATGACGAGAATGCTCGCTATTGGCATTGCCAATTTGGAACAATTCTACATCAGTAGGATTTCTTCCATATTTCTGGAAAAGTTTTGTGTAATACCCGATGTCCCATTCATCCATGCCAAGACCGAGCTGTTTGTTAGCCTGACGGATTGCTTCTTCTCCTCGTTCAAGAACGGGAATAATTTGCACTTCCGCAGGTTTTACATCAAGCTCAAAATTCGTCAAACCGCCAAATGGATAGACAGCTTGCGTCATCTTATCCAAGTGTTCGGCAAGAATTTTTTCTTGCGTATTGCTGTCTGACTTATACAATCTTGACTGCTCAATCCTGACTACCTTTTTTAATCCCATTGCGTGACAAATTGCCACAGCATTGGTTGAAAAAGGAGTTTCCACATTGAGGCGTGGACCGATTTCCACGTAAGAACCCTTGTTATAAGATGGATATCCATAAACTAGCATTGGCTCAAATGTTTCGGTAATAACCCATCGGAGTTTATTTAACTCCTCTGCTGTCATTTCTAAAATCGTCTCAACGTAAAAACAAACTTCAAACAAACCGAAATTCCTGACAAATCTGGTCATCATGACAACCTCCTTTTTTTCATTTATTTTTTGTTATTGTTAAAGAACACGCAATAAATTATAAAATAATATTAACAAAAATTTCATTTTTGTCAATCCCTGATTTTCTCTAATTTTAAACGATTTTTACCCAAAATAGGATATAAAAAAACATTCCAATATTCTTGAGAATATGAGAATGTTTTTTAAAAATAAATATAATATAAATAACTAATTTAAATACCCAATTTTCTTTAAAAGTTTTTTTGAAGGAGGCACGATGTCATATTCCTTAATTTTTTCTTTTGGTATCCACTCAACTTTTTCTGTTCCCTCGGGTGTTTTAGGTAGTCCGCTTTTATAAAAGCTACTGAAATCTATATAAATAAATTTTTTCACAATTCCATCATGGTCTTGCTTAACTTCACTATCCTCGCCTATTTGTACAACAGAATGAATATCAATATTCAAAATTTTCTTAATGTATTCCGATATTGTTTTAGAATCGTCTTGATTTAATACGCGTTCACAGCCGAACAGATACCATGTTTCTTTGTATGGCAACGAACCTTCTGGTTTTTTCCGCATCAAAATTGCATCATCTTTTTCAATAACAGCGATCAGAAGTGTTTTTATTCCTAATTCATTAGCAGTATTATTCATAGTATTAATTAAACATGGAATCCTTGAACAATATTAAAACCATTATTTCTCAAGAAACTTTTTAAGCTGATCAATAACTGCTTTTTCCCAGTATTTCATTGAATACCAGCGTAGTAATGGCATAGCGATTATACTTAGCCATTTTTTATGAATAGTGACTTGATAGGTATAGTCAATCAAAGTTCCCTTGGCGTGTTCCGAAAGCAACAACTCTTCGTGTCCGGAAGTCCCAAACTGATAACTGTCATTGTCCGAAATAAAACCCTTCCCCGGGAGAATTTGAGTCTTCATCTTCACCTGAAATTTTTTACCGAATGATCTTGCGGTTGCGTCCATCTCTACATAATTTCCTTCCCGTTTATTAATCTGTATTGATTCAGCGACTTTTGGAAAATGCTTCGGAAATTTTTCAAAGTCGGTCATTATTCCGAATACATCATTTATGGGAGCTTTAACAACCCATTGATTGTGAAGTGTTATTTTGTTCATGTATAATATTTTACAATAATTCCCAGGGCAATGGAACGATGTTGGAA
>JBAZMD010000018.1:0-14394 GCA_041649955.1 Patescibacteria group bacterium
ATGCGAACAATGCATTATGGGTCAGAATAATACCAAGATTTTTTGGGATGACAGAGAGGTGGTAAAAGAAGAATTTAAAAAAATATGATTTTATAATTTTGCGGGACAAACTGTGGAAAACTCAAATTTTCCTTTATTTAAGCCAAAATAGAAGGGTTATAAATATTTTAATATGGATTGACAGAAAATGGCTTATCTGCTATCATTATTAAGTATTAAAATAAATAGACCAATAATTTTGTACATTCGGTCAACTAAAATTTAATAGAAATAAAAATAGTTCCTGACGCCACAAAGGTTGGCGGAAGGTAATTTTTCTGTGTCCATTTTTTTTATTTAATAATTTTTTATTTTAAATTTTAATATGTCTCGTACTCTTAGAAAATATTTTTCAAAATCTCGTTTTAGCATAGGCTTGCCGGATTTGATTCAGATACAGAAAGATTCTTATAAATGGTTTTTGGACAAAGGAATTAAAGAATTATTGCAAGAGTTCTCGCCTATTGAAGATTTTGTCGGTAAAAATTTCGAATTGAAATTTTTGGATTACAAAATCGGCGAACCAAAATTTGACGAAGTTACTTCTAAAAATAGAAATTTGAATTACGAAGTGCCGCTTAAAGTCAAAGTGCGATTAACCAGCAGGTTAACCGGAAAAAGGGTAGACCAAGAAGTTTATTTTGGAGACCTTCCACTGATGACCGATCGGGGCACTTTTATTATTAACGGAATTGAGAGGGTTATTGTCAAGCAATTAATCAGATCGCCCGGCGTGTTTTTTGACACGGAATTAGTCAAGGGGCGATTTTCTTATAAAACGAAAATTATTCCCGAGAGAGGAGCTTGGCTTGAATTTGAAATTGATCCCCATAAAATTATTTATGTAAGAATTGACCGCCAGAGAAAAACTCCGGTTTCTTCTCTTTTGAGAGTTTTCGGCGTCGGTTCAGATCAGGAAATTTTAGATTTATTCGCGCCGAAAAATTTACCTAAAACAAAAGAAGAAGTAAAAAAAGAAATTCCTTATCTTGATTATATCAGGGCAACCATAGAAAAAGATCCGTCGTCTTCCGAAGATGAGGGATTAATTGAAGTTTATAGAAAAATCAGGCCTGGAGATTTAGCTACCGTGGATAATGCCCGCAGTTTAATACATGCCATGTTTTTTAATCCCCATCGCTATGATTTGAGCAAAGTCGGCCGTTATAAAATAAATGAAAGATTTAATTTTTCCGACAAAGTGGACGCGCGCGTCGTGCGAGTTGAGGATTTGGTAAGAATTCTTAAAGAATTGATTAAATTGGATTATCATCAATTGATTGCCGATGATATTGATCATTTAGGCAATAGAAGAATCAGGGCCGTGGGCGAGTTGGTTCAAAATAGAATCAGGGTGGGATTATTAAGACTTCAGCGCATTGTCAGAGACAGAATGAGCACTTTGGAAGGCAAGAATTTATTGCCCGGACAATTGATTAACGTCAGACCGATCAGCGGAGTAATTCGTGAATTTTTTATGTCCAGTCAGTTGTCTCAATTTATGGATCAAACCAATCCGCTCTCAGAATTGGAACATAAGCGCCGATTAACCGTGGCTGGTCCAGGCGGCTTAAGCAGAGACAGAGCCGGTTTTGAAGTGCGCGATGTGCATAGAACTTTTTATGGAAAAATTTGTCCAATTGCCACGCCGGAAGGACCGAACGTCGGTTTAGTCGGACATTTGGCTTGCTACGCCCGGCTTGATGAATATGGATTTATTGAAACGCCTTATCGCAAAGTGACAAACGGAGTTTTAACCAATCAAATTGTTTATTTAAATTCTTTAGATGAAGATCAGCACACTACCGCTCCATTTTCCACCCAATTTGATGAAAATGGGCGAATTGTTGAGCAAAAAGTGGAAGCCAGGGTTAATGGCCGCCCGGGTTTTAGTCCAAGAGAAAAAGTGGAATTTATTGATGTGGCGTCAAATCAAATTGTCAGCGTTGCCACTTCATTAATTCCGTTTTTGGAACACGACGACGGTGTCAGAGCTTTGATGGGCACAAACATGCAGCGTCAGGCTGTTCCTTTGATTAGACCGGAGGCTCCGCTTGTCGGAACCGGCATTGAAACTAATATTGCTAAAGATTCTGGTTATTTGATACAAGCTGATATGTCAGGCAAAGTAACTGAAGTTGATGGCAATCATGTTAAAATCTCATCCAAGAGCGGAAAAACAAAAGTTTATAATTTAATAAAATACGATCGCTCAAATTTTGATACTTGTATTAATCAAAAGCCGGTGGTGGAAAAAGGGCAAGAAGTTGAACCGGGTGATATTCTAGTGGAAGGTTCGGCAATGGAAGACGGTGAATTGGCTCTCGGTCACAATATTTTAGTGGCCTTTATGTCTTGGGAAGGAGGCAATTATGAAGACGCGATTTTATTGTCTTCAAAATTAATTCAACAAGATAAATTCAGTTCAATTTATATTGATGAACATATTATTGACGTTCGGGAAACAAAATTCGGTCCGGAAGTGATTACTCGCGACATACCGAATGTCAGTGAAGAAAAATTAAAAAATCTTGACGACGAAGGCATTGTCAGAATCGGCGCCGAAGTTAAATCAGGAGATATTTTAGTCGGTAAAATCACGCCAAAAGGCGAAATGGAATTATCGGCTGAGGAAAAACTTTTACGCGCCATCTTTGGAGAAAAAGCCCGCGATGTCCGCGACACTTCTCTTTATCTTGAGCACGGCGAACATGGAAAAGTAATCAGCATTAAAATATTTTCGCGCGAGGCAGGAGACAAGCTTCCGCCTGGCGTGGTCAAGTCAATCAAAGTCTTAGTTGCCGATTTAAGAAAAGCGCAGATAGGAGATAAAATGTCCGGCCGGCACGGCAATAAAGGCGTAATTTCCAGAATTATTCCCGAGGAAAATATGCCGTACTTGGAAGACGGTACGCCGGTTGATATTATTTTAAATCCTCTTGGCGTGGTTTCCAGAATGAATTTGGGACAGATTTTAGAGACTCATATGGGTTTAGCTGCCAAAAAATTAGGTTATAAAGTGGCCACTCCGGCTTTTCACGGCATTAATGAAAAAACAATTAAAGAAGAATTAGTCAAGGCAGGCTATAATCCCAGCGGAAAAATGAATCTTTATGACGGCCGCAATGGCTTAAAATTTGAAGAACCGGTGACTGTCGGCTATATTTATATATTAAAATTAAATCACTTAGTTGAAGATAAAATTCATCAACGTTCAATCGGTCCTTATTCTTTGATTACGCAGCAGCCGCTTGGCGGACGAGCTCAATTCGGCGGACAGAGATTCGGAGAAATGGAAGTCTGGGCGCTTGAAGGTTATGGCGCGGCCCATTCTTTACAGGAAATGTTAACGATTAAATCCGACGATGTGCCCGGCCGAACCAAAGCCTATGAATCAATTATTAAAGGTGAACCGGTGAGAGAAGTGCATATACCGGAATCTTTTAACGTCTTGGTAAATGAATTAAGAGGCTTGGGGTTAAGCGTGGAAATGTTGAAAGACGGCAAATGCGTGAATACCGAACCCAACAAACCGAATAAAAAATCATAATTAATTTTCATTTTATATTTTATTTTTTATGTCTACTCCTTCAACAATTAGAACATTGTCTTTGCCGGATGAAAAGTTAAGGAAAAATTCCGATTTTGATTCTATTAGATTAAGAATCGCTTCGCCCGAAGAAATACTTAATTGGTCTTATGGAGAAGTGATAAAACCGGAAACCATAAATTATAGAACCGAAAGACCGGAACGAGACGGTTTATTTTGCGAAAGAATTTTTGGTCCGACCAAAGACTGGCAATGTTCTTGCGGAAAATATAAAAAAATCCGTTATCGCGGCATTGTTTGCGATCGATGCGGAGTGGAGGTAACCAGATCAATTGTCAGAAGAGAAAGAATGGGGCACATAAAATTGACCGTACCGGTAACTCATATTTGGTTTTTGCGCGGCGTGCCTTCAAAAATCGGATTAATTTTGGATATGTCAATTCAGTCTTTGGAAAAAGTGGCTTATTTCGCCAATTTTATCATCACCGAAGTTAAAGAAGATTTGAAAAAAACCACCCTTGATGAAATAGAGCAAGAATATAAAGATAAAAAGAAACAAATTAAAAATGAATTGATAGGCGAAGAATTTAATAAAGAGACAGACCGGCTTAAAGCTTTATACGACGAAACGCGAAAAGAAATAAACGGCATTCATATTAAGAATTTATTGACCGAACCGCAATACAGAGATTTATCTTTAAAATACGGGCATTTTTTTGAAGTCGGCATCGGAGCCGAGGCGATTTCAAAACTTCTTCAGAGTGTTGATTTATTGAAATTAATCAAAGATTTGGAAAAAGAAATAAAACACACAATCAATCTTTTAAAAAGACAGAAACTGATTAAAAGGCTCAAATACATTAAAAATTTTCATAACAATAAACTCAAACCGGAAAATATGGTTTTAACCGTTATCCCGGTTATTCCGCCTGATTTGCGGCCGCTCGTTCAGCTTGACGGAGGCAGATTCGCTTCTTCCGATTTGAATGATTTATACAGAAGAGTTATCAATCGCAATAACAGATTAAAACGTTTGCACGAGCTTAACGCGCCGGAAGTGATTTTAAGAAATGAAAAAAGAATGCTTCAAGAAGCTGTTGATTCTTTAATGGATAATGATATGCGAAGCGGAAAAACAGTGATTGCTTCAACCGGTCAGCAAAGACCATTAAAATCTTTAGCTGATATTTTAAAAGGCAAACAAGGAAGGTTTCGCCAAAATCTTTTGGGAAAAAGAGTTGATTATTCCGGACGTTCGGTTATCGTCGTCGGTCCGAAATTGAAACTTTATCAATGCGGCTTGCCGAAAACAATGGCTATTGAACTTTTTAAACCGTTTATTGCCTGCGAACTTATTAAAAAAGGATTGGTTCACAATGTTCGCAGCGCCAATCGCTTGATAGAACAGGGGACGGAAGATGTTTGGGCTATTTTGGAAACAATTATTCAAACCGCTTACGTATTATTGAATCGCGCGCCAACCTTGCATCGCTTGGGAGTTCAAGCTTTCCAACCGGTTCTGATAGAAGGAAAAGCGATTCAAATTCATCCTTTGGTTTGCGCCGCTTTCGGCGCCGACTTTGATGGAGACCAAATGGCTGTTCATATTCCCATTACCGAAGAAGCGAGAAGAGAAGCCAAAGAAATTCTTTTATCATCTAAAAATCTTTTAAAACCGGCCACCGGAGAACCGATTATCATTCCAGGCCTGGATATGGTTTGGGGAGCTTATTGGATGACAATGTTGGAGAAAAAAGAAAAACAAGAAATGAAATTTTTCTCTTCCCAAAATGAAGCGGAGTTGGCTTATAAATTAGGCAAAGTCAGCTTGCGCCAAATTATTAAAATAAGAATGGCTGATCCTTTGAACAATAAAGAAACAAAGATATATGAAACCAGTGTTGGAAGATTGATTTTTAATTCCATTTTACCCGCAGGACTTTATAAAATGGACAAAATAGTGGATAAAAAGAAATTAAAACAAATTATTGAAGATTGTTTGGAAACTTACGATGAAGAAACGACTGTTATAATGCTTGATAAAATAAAAGAAACCACTTTTTCTTATTTAACCACTTCCGGTCTTTCTTGGGGAATGGATGATCTGCCGACTCTTGAAGGAAAAGATAAAATTATCAAAGAAGCGGAAAAAAAAGTGGATGAAGTTCAAGATCAATTTAATATGGGTCTTTTAACTGAAGAAGAAAGGTATCAAAAAAGCGTTAATGTTTGGTTGAGCGCTAAGGATGTTATTATTGATCTTTGCAAGAAATCTTTATCTTATACAAATACTGTTATTACGATGGTGGATTCAGGAGCAAGAGGCTCTTGGACACAATTGGCTCAAATGTTTGGCACAAAAGGCATTGTTTCTTCGCCAACTGGCAGATTACTTGAATTGCCGATTAAATCTTCCTTTAAAGAAGGAATGAATGTTTTGGAATTCTTTATTGCTACTCATGGTTCAAGAAAAGGTGTTTCCGATACTGCTTTGAGAACAGCCAGTGCAGGCTATCTTACTAGACGTATGGTTGATGTTTGTCAGGATGTAATAACTACCGAAGAGGATTGTGGAGATAAAGAAGGATTTAAAATAACCCGAGAAGACAATAAAGTAATGGGTGAGACATGGGATGCCAGATTATTGGGTAGAACTTCTTTGGAAGAAATCAAAGATCCCAAAACCGGCAAGGTTGTCGTTAAGGCTAATGAAATTATTACCAGAGATATTGCTCATAAAATTAATGAAATTGATCCGGAAGAATTTATAATTCGTTCGGTTTTAACTTGCAAAAGCGATAAAGGAATATGCGCCAAATGCTATGGCTATGATTTGGGTTTTAATAGACCGGTTAAACTCGGTGTTCCGGTCGGTATTGTGGCCGCTCAATCCATTGGTGAACCGGGCACGCAGCTTACCTTAAGAACCTTTCATACGGGTGGTATTGCCGGTAAAGATATTACTCAGGGTCTGCCGAGAGTTGAAGAACTTTTTGAGGCCAGACCGGTTAAAAGAAAAGCGGTGATGGCGCGTCATAACGGCAATGTGGAATTTATTGACGAAAATGATCAAAAAATTATTAAAATTAAATATCGCGGCGCGAAAGAAGATATTTTTGTCATTCACGAAGACGAAGCATGGGATGTTAAAGTTAAAGAAGGTAAGACGGTTGATAAAAATGATATTTTGGCGGTTTTTGAAAAACAAAAAATTGTCGCCAAACACAAGGGTGAGATTAAATTTGATGGTAATTTTATCAAAGTTGTTTATGAAGCCGATGACGTGGAAGAATATGATGTGGCTGGTTATGCTGTTTGGATAAAAAATGGCACTAAAGTGGAAGTTGGCCAGCAATTAACCGACGGATCACTTGATTTATTGGAACTTTATGAATTAAAAGGAAAAGAAGCAGTGGCAAAATATATTCTTAAAGAAATTCAATATATTTATTCTTCACAAGGGCAGAAAGTTAATGATAAGCACGTGGAAACGCTTGTTCGCCAAATGTTCTCAAGATGTTTGGTTAAAGAAAGCGGCGACACAAATCTTTTGTCCGGTGAAACAATATCCAAGGGTTATTTAACCAGATGCAATAAAGAGGTGAAAAAATCGGGAGGAGAATTGGCCGAAGCGGAAGAATTGTTATTGGGAATCACCCGCGTGTCTCTTTCAACCGACAGTTGGTTATCAGCGGCTTCTTTCCAAGAAACGCCAAGAGTTTTGATTAACGCGGCCGTGAGCGGCAGAAAAGACGAATTGAAAGGACTAAAAGAAAATGTTATTATCGGCAGATTGATTCCGGCGGGCACAGCTTGGAAAAAATAAAGGGTTTTTATAATATTCAGTCAGATGACAAAGAAATTAATAAATTTTTTATTTATTCTAATTATAGGGTGTATTGTCCCCAAAATAGTTCTTGGGGACAATTTTAATTCAATTGATATTGAAAAAGTAAAAAGCTTGGAAGCTGGTCAAAAAGTGAGAGTTCAAGGCACTGTCACGGTAGAACCGGGTGTTTTATCCAGCCAATTTTTTTATCTTAACGGCATTCAAATTTATTCTTACAAAAAAGATTTTCCTCAATTGTCAATTGGCGATGAAGTTTCAGTTCAGGGCATCATTTCAAAAATTAAAGGCGAAACAAGAATCAAAACAACTGTTAAAAATGATATAGAAATTTTAAACAAAGGAATAGCAGTTGCGCCTCAAATAAAAGAAATAAAAGATATTAATTTTCAATCAATCGGTTATTTAATAAAAATATCCGGCAAAGTGATTGAAAGAACTGGCACCAATGTTTTTGTGGACGACAGCACGGGAGAAATATTGGCTTATTTTAAAAAATGTGTTAAAATGGATCTAGCGGAAATCAAGGAGGGGAGTCAAATTGAAATTACCGGAATTTTAACTCAAAATAACGAGAGCTGGCGCCTTATGCCGCGTTCGGCAGATGATGTTAAAATTTTATCCATTGATAAAAATATCCAATCCAAACCGGATCTGTATTTATTAGGTTCAACGGCAAAAGTGGTTGATTTTCAAAAATTAAAACCATATTTTATCTCTAGCTCAATTATTTTATTTCTTGCCTTAATTATTCTTTTAATTATTAAAAATAAAAGGTACTAAATCCTTTTTTTTGCCGGTGCTCGCTCGGAAAAGAAAATGAAATTTTCTTTTCTCTCGCTTGCTTGGCAATAAACAAAAATAATTTTATGGAAAGAACAATAGTTTTATTAAAACCAGATGCTCTTCAAAGAAATTTATTAGGCGAAATTATTGCGCGTTTTGAAAAAAAAGGGCTTAAAATTATCGGACTCAAAATGATGAAATTGTCAGACGAAGTTTTAGCTGATCATTATTCTCATCATCGCGATAAGCCATTTTTCGGTAAACTGGTTAATTTTATGAAAAGCGCGCCGGTTATAGCTATAGCATTAGAGGGACTAGAAGCAATAGAAGCGGTGCGGCTTTTATGCGGTCCGACTTCAGGACGCAAAGCAGATGCGGGCAGTATCAGAGGTGATTTTGCGATGAGTTCTCAGCAAAATATTATTCATGCTTCAGATTCGCCCGAAACGGCTGAAAAAGAAATTTGGCGATTTTTTAATAAAAATGAAATTTTTGATTATCCCAAAATAGATTCCTCCGCTATTTACGCCGAAGAAGAATTGGAAAAATAATCTTACAAATAAATTATTATTTTTTCTTAAAAATTATGCTTAATAAGCATATAAATAACCATAAATATTCTCAAGTAAACGTTAATTAATTAAAAGCCTCACTTTAAAAAAGGAGGCTTTTAATTTTGAAGTAAGAGTTTTAGAAAGATTACATTTTTAATATTTGATTAAGATTTTGAAAAATTCTATCAATATTATTAATATCTAGTAAATGTTTGCTTTCCGTAAGATGTAATAATTCGTCTTTTAGAGTAGATAACAATTCTGTTTTTTTCAGTGATAAAAAGTTTTTTTCAGCTTGTGAAATTACTTGATTAATTTCTTTTTTAGATATGTAATATTTTTTTGTTAGATTTGGCATTTTTATAATTTGTTGACGTAGGTAATATAAATCAAGAAAATTTGATATTGTATCAGGAAAATGTTTTATTAAAAACATATTTTTATCTTTTTGATCCCATATTTCTTTGTCAGCATATTTTTTTGCTTCCTCAATAAGAAAGCTCGTATATTCTTCTAAGTTTAAGGTGGTTTGACTGAATACTTCTTTTCGGTTGAATCTGCGAATCATTCCGGCTACTCTATTTACCCATGAGCAATCAACAAATATGATTAAATCATAATAATGTTTAATCATATTTTGCGCTATAAGTGTACCGTCAATCAGGTAAAGAGTGCGAGATGTTGGCTTAACCAGAGTATAGGGTTGTTTTGAATCCATATCAATATAAATTCCGGAACCGAATTGCGTATCAGAAATTTGTTGGCAAGTTTTTATTTTTTTAAAATAGCGGCCTTGCCAAAATTTTTTAGAGGACTCAAATTGTATCTCGGATAATTTTTTTTCAAACCATTTTTGCTTAATTAAATCATATCGCGGACACATCCAAAAATTATTATTTTTTATGCTTTTTAAGGCATTAGCAAAGTCCTTAAGATAAAAACGCTTGGCATAAGTATTTGAATTAAGACTGTCTCCATTGATCCAATAATCAAAGGGCAAATATATCACATTTATTAGTGATATCTTTAGTTTTTCACAAAGTTGCGAAGCAATCCTTGATTTTCCACTTGCAACATATCCCGTGATGCCAACAATTATATTTTCATGCGATTTTAATTTATGCGCTTTTAATATCTTTTTTATTAATAAATTGAGCATTTGGTTTTTTTGCATACTATTTTTGTTTCAGATATTTATATATTATTCATCTTCAAATTTTTTTTATTTGTTTTTTAAGTTGATTCCATTGATGATTGATATCGGTAAAATTAAAAAGGAGACTTCCTATCACTACAAAGTCCGTAAGTTGAATAAGTTTATTAAAAGTTTGATAATTAACGCCGCCGTCTATTCCTAAAATTATCTTATGATATTTTCTCAATCTTTTCAAATTTTTTAATGCTTTTTGGTCTAATGGTTTACCTTGCTCACCAGCCTCTATGCCCATTACCAAAATACAATCAACCATATTAATATAATGATTTATATCATTATAATGGCTATGAAGATCTTGAGCAATTCCTACTGAAAATTTATTTGAAAAATAAGAAATCATGGAGATTATATTATTTTTTTTCATCCAAGGAAAAATATGTATTATTACTCGATCTCCAGTGAATTCTGGTAAATGAATTTTACTCCAATTCTCTTGATAATTAAATATATGATAATCAATTTGTGGTTTAAAAATCGACCTTTTTTCCTTCAAGAAAGAATCAAGTGATATCAAATTTGGCATGGAGCGCCCTATGGTTAGATCAAGGTGTATTCGTTTACAATTCAATTTATTAACTAATATGGCGCGTTCTTTCATGGTTCTCTGGATACAAACAATACTCGGAGTCATTATTTTATGCATATTTTTTAATTTCTAACTCATTTTTAAGTTCTTTCCATCTTCTTAATTTTTTTTGTATATCGCCGCCATTAAAATGCATTGCATAAACCTTTTTTTTACCCAACCAAAGTTGATTATTTTTAACCATTGGATTATATTGACGCAAACAATTATTTTTGATTGGCATAGGCTTAACCTTTATTGCATGTGTTATTAAGCAGTAATTGAATATATTTTGATCAAATATAGAAGGATATTTTTTTTGACTTTTTACATATTTTTTCCAATCATTTAGACATATCTTAAAAAAATTTTCGTGTAATTTTCGGGAAGCAAAAAATACTCCGGTATTAAAGTAAAAATAACTTTTATCTGGCAGGTATTTCATTATAAATTTTGGATTGAATGGTTTAAATTCGTCTTCCATTTTTTCTTTATAGCCAACAAAAAAATCTTGTGTTGCTATAAAATACTTATGTGATTTTTCAAAATATTTATTTGTGGTCCAAAAATTAAAAAGAACCATGACGTCAATATCAATAAAGAGAACCTCTTTAATATTTTTTGGCAAATGATTGAAAATTCGTAATTTTTCAGCGCATGCATGATCTGGTCTGTCAGGAGGAAAAGGATTTCCCTTTTTATTGATCAAAATATAATTACAGGGCAAATTCTTTAAGGTTTTAATATGTCCAATAGATAAGACGTATACAGGTAATTTTGTGTGTGCACATATTCTTTCAAGCCAAAGTTTAAGTAGTGGGTTATATAGTTCGTTGCAAATCGTAACAATAGCTTTCATAATTATTTTTTATTTTGTAATCCGCAAAATTTATCAATTAAATTAACCGCGGCATCAAGTTTGGTTTGTTCATTTTTAATTTTCAAATCAATTAAGCTTTCAGGAAGTCTCTTTATTATTTTATGGTTGTAGGATAAAGATGACTTAATATCATTATCGCCACGTTTTTTTAATCTTAGTATGATATTTTTTGGATCAGTATAAATCCACACCCATTTCATTTGCGGAAAAAGTTTTTTTCTAGCTTTGTAATCATTAACTTGTGAAATAAAAAAGAAATGTATTCTTTCGTGATTTTGCCAAACTCCTCGTAGCATATTTGCGGGCTTGATCCAATACCAATTATTTCTGGCTTCAACAAAGTTTGTATAATTAGGATTTTTTCTTGCTAAATCTAGGTCGTTTTTAGAACAAAAAAAATAATCTATTTTGTTTTGTTCTTCTTGTCGTGGTTTCCTTGTAGTATATGCCGGGTAATTTGATATTTTTTTAGGATATTTTTCTTTTAATTTTTTAAAAATTGACGTTTTTCCTGAACCGCTTGCCCCTCCCAATGCAATAATTTTGGGATGTTTTATTCTAGGAATATCCGGAATTTTTATATTTTTTAGTTTTCCGTATAAGAATAATATTTTTATTCGCTTAATCCAAATAACACTGTAATTATTTTTGTAACTAATTGGCATTTCAAATGCATTATTGGCAATTCTTTTTTCACAAAATTTATAAACGAGACTTGCCCATATAGCATATAAGTAATGAGAGGATTTTTTAGATATTTTAAAAATAATTTCATTCTTTTCATAATTTATTGTCGGATTCGCTAAGATGTGAATATGGTAATTCTTCGTAATATTTTCAATGGTTTTTATTATTTTTTTAATTTTATTTTTATTAATAAGATATCTCATATTTATTTTTATGGGCTTAAGGTGATTATTGATTTTAATATATATTTTTACAAAAAATTAGATTAAAATTATCTTTAAATATACTTTTAAATTATAATAAAAATTGTGATATTGTCAATTAGTTAAAATTATTACTTTTTATAGTGTCTTATTGATAAATCTTTAAAAGAATTAAAAAGAAAAAGAGTCTAAGAAAGAAAAAAGTCCCTTGAGATAATATCAAAGGGCTTTTTGCGTTAAAATATATTTTACTTGATAACCTTATTCAATTCCTTTAATAATTCTGAAAGATTTAATTCATATCTTTCAGCTATCATGCCGATTCTTAATTTATCCATTTCAAAACTGGCCATCGGACAGCTTAAACAGGGTAAATTATATTTCATTAAAATTTTTTCCGCCTGGGGATGGCTCAAGATTTCTTTTAAAGTTGTTTCTTCGGTTATTTTTGCCATAAATTTTATTTAATGAACGGCGCAAGAAATGCATAAATCATAAGCTCTGACCAGCATTTCTATTTTTTGCCGTTTTTGATTAGGGGATAATTTTTTTAAGCTCGGAATGAATGTTTCTAAATCTTTTTCCAGATTAAATAGAAATTGAGCGGTTGGAGTAATAATATTGGCTTTGACGATTTTACCCTGATTGTTTATCTGGTAAGCGTGAATCAGTAATCCGCGCGGCGCTTCGCAGGCTCCGACTCCATACCCGGCTTTAATTTTATAAGATACGCGATAAATTTTATTTTTTGATTTTAAATGCTTTTGCAAAAGTTTTTGGGTTTCTTCAATAAGATGGATTATTTCTATCATTTGGGCGGTCAGATTGTGAAAAGTATTATAGCAGGGCAAATTAAGTCCTAATTTTTTCATTGCTTGGCGAGCGTTTTTATTGAGTTTATTGCCGGCGATATTCAATCTAGCCAATGGCCCGACTAAATAAGGCTGCTGGTTGCGTTTTACCATGTTTATTATTTCGCTCGCTCGTTGAAATTCGATTAATCCTGAGTTGTATTTTTGAGCGGAGATGGATAATTTTTCCGAAGATGAAATATTGCCTTCATAGATTGCATATTCTTTGTTATTTTTAAGTCCGACAAATTCAGTTTTTCTGGAAAATTTATTGATTTTTATTTTTCCAAACCAGTCAGACAAATCAATGGCACTGGCTAAAATTTCCGGTTGTTTTTCCAAAAGTTTTTTTAATTTTTCCTGATTAGGAGCTTTTAAAAATCCTCCGATATTGGCCGACATCGGGTGAACCGAACGGCCGCCGATTGTTTCAATCAATTCATTGCCGAATTCGCGAATTTTAATGATATTTTGAAAAGCCGCGGAATGCTTTGACATTAAATCCAAACTGTTTTCCAAGCCAAGATAATCGGAAGAAGCCATTAAAATATGAAGAGCGTGGCTTTGGATAATTTGTCCGTTAAGCATTATTTTTCTTAAATTCACGATTGGTTCGGGGATTTTTATTTTTAAAGCTGCCTCAAGCGCTTTGGAGGCGGTGATACAATGAACAGCCGGGCAAAGTCCGCAAATTCTGGCCGTAATCAGAGATGCTTCTTCAATCGGCCGGCCGACAAGAATGCCTTCAATTAATCTTGCGCCTTCTTTGACTTCCATTCTGGCCTTAAGTATTTTGCCGTTTAAAATATTCGCTTCCATGCCCGCGTGGCCTTCAATTTTATTTATGTGTTCAATATTTATCTTCATAAGCTTATTAACTTATTTACTTATTCGCTTAGTTAGCTTATCAACTTCTCCCATTCGTCTTTAACGCCGAATTTTTCCAAAAGATTGTTTAAATCTTCATCGTTTAATCCTTGTCTTTTAAAAATTTTTATTAAATTTTTTGCCGCCGGTTTGGATAAAAATCCGCGGCAAGCTGAACAAATTTCTCCGCTTTTTAAACAAACTGCTTGGCATCCGCCCAAAGTAATCGGTCCGAGACAGGGGAGTCCTTTTTGAAGCAGGCAATCATATTCTCTGATTTGGCATTCATAACAAACCGGCCGTTGAGGAATACAGGGTATTTTGCCGACTAATAATGAAGCGATTATTT
>JBAZMD010000019.1:0-13015 GCA_041649955.1 Patescibacteria group bacterium
GTCACTTCCGAGGATTCTTCGGGCAACAAAACTGAATCAAAAACCAATACTTTATTAACCCCTCAAAAAAGACTGACCGTAACCGAATTGATTTTCAAAAACTTCCAGCAAACATTCGGATGGATGAGAAATGTCGGGGCTAAGTTCTAAAATAATTAGTTATCCACATGTAAAATTTTAAGAAATAATGTTATTATAATAAATATATAAATGGGAGGATTTTAATTTTTTAAGTATAAATTCATAAAATTAAATTTATGATTAATTCAAAACATACTGTTCTTATTGTTGAAGATGAACCATCAATTCGTGACGCGATTGTTATTAAATTAACCCGCAAAGGATTTACCGTGCTTGAAGCAAAAAACGGTCAAGAAGGACTTGATATTGCCTTGCAAAAGCACCCGGATTTAATTTTGCTTGATGTTATTATGCCGATAATGGACGGTTTAACAGTGATTAAAAAATTAAAGGAAGATGAATGGGGAAAAACCGTGCCTGTACTTTTATTGACTAATTTAAGTGACCCGGAAGCTGTATCTAAATCAATAAAAATAGATCGTTCTGACTTTCTTATAAAAAGTAATTGGACGCTTGAAGAAGTAGTGGAAAAAATAAATCAAAAATTAAAAACCGTATAAAAAGGATATTTAAGCCACTAAAAATAATTACTATGGTTAACAAATTAAAAACCGTAAAAGTACCGCCGCAATTTGAAGAAATTTTTAGCAAGAGTGAGAGTTTTGTCACCGATTATTTTAAGCAAAAAGATGAGGATCCCACCAAAGGAACCATTACGATTGCCGGAGAACGATATATTCTCGTCCGAGCGGCATCAATGTCCGTGGGGTTTTTTAAAATCATCAGTAATTTTTTTCGTGACAAGAGTGCAGAGGAAGCTCGCGTTATATCAGAAAGTATTCTTTTTGATCTTGCCCATGCTATCGGTAAAGCAGATGCGCGGGCGTTTCATGAAAAAATGAATTTAAAAGATCCTATTGAAAAATTATCCGCCGGACCGATACATTTTGCCTATACAGGATGGGCCTTTGTGGATATTTTTCCTGAAAGCAAACCTTCTCCGGACGAAAACTTTTTTTTGATTTATGACCATCCATATTCTTTTGAATCGGAATCATGGGTTAGATCCGGAGAAAAAACCGATCACGCGGTTTGTATTATGAATGCCGGTTATTCATCAGGATGGTGCGAAGAAAGTTTTGGAGTGGCATTGGTTGCTTCGGAAATAATGTGTAAGGCGAAAGGGGATAAGTTTGACAGATTTATAATGGCTCACCCTTCCAAGATTAACGAATATATAAAGAAATATCAGAAAGAGGCGCCTCAGGGTGTTAAAATAGAAAAATACGAAATTCCCGGATTTTTAAACAGAAAAATGCAAGAAGAGGAATTGAGAACAAAAAATAAAACACTGGAAGAAATGAATGCTTTTATGGTGGACCGTGAATTAAAAATGATTGAGCTCAAAAAAGAGATTGAAGAACTTAAGAAAAAATCCGCCGGCTAATTCTTATTAAAATTATCTATAGACGCAAATTTTTATAATAAAGTAATATGCGGATTAGGTTTAAATTTACTCTTTCTTTTATTTTTTTATCGCTTTTTCCACTTGTAGTGGCGGGAATATTTGCATTTCAAAAACTTTCAAAAACAGATATCTTATTTATTGGATTTATAGCGCTTCTCGCAGCAGTTATTTCATTTCTTGTCGCAAGAATTTTTTTTCGGCCTATTAGCGAACTTGCTGATATGGCGAGCAGATTTCAAGAAGGAAATTTTTCACAGAAAATAAATGTTCAATCTAAAGATGAAATCGGGAAAATATCACAGATTTTTAATAATTTAGGGAAACAACTGCAAGAATTATCTCTTAATTTTGAACAAAAAGTAGAAGAAAGAACAGTAGAATTAAAAGGCAAGATAAAAGATCTTGAAAATACAAAAAGGGCAATTCTAAATCTTCTAGAGGATTTAGAAATCATTAAAAACAAACTTGAGACAGCAAGAGCGAAAGATGAAGCGATATTGGTCAATATCGGCGAAGGATTGATATTTACCGATCTTGAAAAGAGAATTCTTCTTATTAATAAAGCAGGGGAGGATATATTGGATTGGGAAGAAAAAGAACTTTTAGATAAAACGTGGACAGAGGTAGTAGGCATTAAAAATGAAAATGCCGAAGAAATTTCTTCTGATTTATTTTCTTTGGATAAAATTATAGATTCGCCTTTTATCTTCACCAATGATTACTACTATACGAAAAAGAATGGTAAAATTTTTCCCGTGGCGATTACTGCCTCAAAAGTTTCCGTCAATAACGAACCAATAGGCATAATTATTGTTTTTCGGGATATTACAAGAGAGAAAGAAATTGATAAAGCGAAAACAGAATTTGTTTCACTCGCTTCTCATCAACTTAGAACCCCGCTTTCCACAATTAATTGGTATACGGAAATGCTTTTAGCTGAAGATGCCGGTGAAATCAATAAAGAACAAAAAAAATATTTAGAAGAGATTTATCAGGGAAGCAAGCGTATGGTTGGATTAGTAAATGCGCTTTTAAATGTTTCTAGAATTGAGCTGGGAACATTTGCCATAGAACCGGAACCCGTGGACTTGAAAAATGTTGCTCAAATAGTATTAAAAGAATTGGAACCTAAAATTAAGAATAAAAAAATAAAAATACACAGTTCGTTTGATTCAAATTTACCGATAATACAGCTTGATCCCAGACTTGTTAATATTATTTTTCAAAATTTATTATCTAATGCCGTAAAGTATACTCCTTCCGAAGGAGAAGTGTCGCTCACAGTGACAATAAAAGATAAAGATGTTATAATTAAAGTAACTGATACCGGATACGGCATTCCTCTAAATCAGCAAGATAAAATTTTCAGTAAACTTTTCCGAGCCGACAACGTGGTTTCTAAAGATACGGAAGGAACCGGTTTAGGACTTTATATTGTAAAATCAATTATTGATCACTTTAATGGCCGGATATGGTTTGAATCTGAAGAAAATAAGGGCACGACATTCTGCGCAACATTGCCTCTTGGAGGGGTAAAAAGAAAAGAAGGGACCAAAACATTAGGATAAAAATTAAAATTTAATAATAAAATTTTATGGCTCAAACCAAAAAAATAGTTTTAGTTATAGAAGACGAACAACCATTATTGGAAGCTATTCGCATTAAATTGGAAAAATGCGACTTTGAAGTGGTAACCGCCCGTACGGTTCAGCAAGCACTAAATTATTTAGAAGATATTAAAACCGTTGATGCTATTTGGTTGGATCATTACTTGATAGGAGGAGACAGCGGTCTTGATTTTTTAGTAAAAATTAAAAATGGCGATGCTAATTTAAAAAAAATTCCTGTTTTTGTTGTTTCCAACACTGCCACCTCAGACAAAGTACAATCTTATCTTCAATTAGGGATAGAAAAATATTATATAAAATCTGACTATCGTTTAGATCAAATTATTGAAGATATTAAAAAAAATTTAGAAACAGTGAATGGTAATGTTAAATAATAATCATTATTAATTACTAGAACAAATTTTTAAATAATAAAATATGGAGCCAATTATTGAAGTGGAAAATCTAACCGTTGTCTATAATTTGGGTAAAACAAACGAATTCACCGCTTTAGCCAACAATAGTTTATCTATTTATAAAGGAGAATATATTATAATATTTGGTCCTTCGGGTTGCGGTAAATCAACCCTTTTATATAGCATGGCTGGTCTTCAAAAACCGACGAATGGAAAAATCAAAGTGGCCAATAGAATGCTTTCGGAATTATCTCAAAAAGAATTGGTTAAATTTCATCAAGACGTGACTGGAATGATCTTCCAGGCTTATTATTTAATTCCTTCTTTATCTGTTTTGGATAATGTTTGTTTATCTCTGATTTTTAAAAATATTAGAGCAAAAGAAAGAGCTCAAAGAGCAAAGGAACTTCTGAAACAATTTGGTATTGAACAATGCACTTATCGTTTGCCTTTAAGCTTGTCTGGTGGTCAACAACAAAGAGTGGCCATTGTTAGAGCTTTAATGACTGATCCGCCAATAATTTTTGCCGATGAACCTGTTGGTAATCTTGATTCAAAATCAGCAGAAGTTACTATGGAATTATTGGACGAATTAAATCAGAAGTATAATAAAACTATTATTTTGGTCACTCATGATCCGAGTTATCTTTCCAAAGCTGATAGAATTTTTCATATGAAAGATGGACGCATTGAAAGAGTGGTGATAAATGAATCCGGCAAAAAAATAGCGCCTATGTCAAAAGAATCGCCTATGTCGGATATTTTATCTTCTTTGGCTCAGCGGTATCCGACATCTTCAGAAATTGAATTAAAGAGCAAGGCCTTGGTGAATTGGCTGATTACTGTTTTGGATGAACCGAGAATAGCCAGAATAGAAGAAATAATTAAAAAAAGAATAAAAGGCGAATATACGCAAGATACCTTGCATGAAAATTTAAATTTATCATTTGAAAAAGGCGGAGCAGGGCTTTATGCTCAGAGAGCCACCGAATTTACTAAAAAAATAGAATTTATTTTAATGGAAGCGGGCAATTTGCACAAAACAATAAAACCGACCGTTTCTATGACCGAAGATGATTTAAAAGCCGTGGAAATAAGAAAAACATTATTGGATCGATATCACGGAGAACTTACTTTGGATCAAATCAACAGACTGGACAGATTTATCAGGCTTAGAATAGAAAATATGATTAATAGAGCGCAATTCTTAAAATATCTTGATTTGCCGTTTAAAGCCGGCGGAGTCGGTTTGAATCACAGAACCGCTCATAACTTCACCAATTTAATTGAAATTATTTTAATTAATATTTAAATCATTCTATGAGATTTACTGATCTCTTATCCTTATCTTCAAGAAATTATCGGACAAAATTGGGCCGGACTTTAATCACTATTTTGGGTATTGGTGTCGGCGTAGGAACAATTGTTTTGCTTGTTTCTTTCGGTTATGGTCTTCAAAATTTATTAATGGCGCAAATTTCAACTTCCGAAAGTTTGCGCACCATTGATATTTATTCTCCTGATGCGGAAAATATTTTTTTGGACAATGTATTAATTGATAAAATATCTAAATTGGAAAATGTTACCGAGGTCAGTCCTATTGCCAATTTTATGGGACAAGCCGCAATTTCTGATTTAAACGCCAATATTACGATTTATGGAATTAAGCCGCTATTTTTTACATTAGAAGGAGTTAAAACACAAACAGGACAGCTTCCCCAAAACAGCAAAGAAGTGGTTTGCTCCACTGCTTTTGTCAAACTTTTCAACTTAACTCCGGAACAAATAATTAATCAAACAGTAGATGTAAGTATTTTTCAAGAAACACAAGGTGTTGATCAGGAACTGCCAACAGTCATGGAATATCCGGAAAAAGGTTTAAAAATAGTCGGCGTGGTTGAAGATGAAACGGTTCCCACTGTTTATCTTCTTTTAGACGATATTAAAGATGTCCCCATAGTCAGTTATCAGCAATTGAAAGTTATGGTCAGTAAAACGGATTTTGTAGAGACGGTCAGGCAGCAAGCGGTTGATTTTGGTTATCTTACTTCTTCTTTAAGCGATACGGTGAGCGAGGCGAATAAAATTTTTAAAAGCATTCAAATTATGTTGGCAATTTTCGGTATGGCTGCTTTGCTCGTTGCCGCCATTGGTATGTTTAACACAATGACTATTACTTTATTGGAACGAACCAATGAAATCGGAGTAATGAAAGCTATTGGTGCTTCTAATAAAGAAATTTCCGCTCTTTTCTTGCTTGAGGCGACTATAATGGGTTTTTTGGGAAGTATAGCCGGTTTATCAATGGGTTGGCTGAGCGGCAAGATTCTGAATTTTGTTCTTCATTTAATGGCCATGGCTTACAGTGCCCAGAGCGTTAATGTTTTCTATATTCCAGTTTGGTTTATATTTACGGTAATTATTTCAACCACAATTGTCGGTTTTTCAACCGCAATATATCCCGCTCAAAGAGCTGGAAAATACGATCCTTTGGAAGCGTTAAGATACAAATAAGTTTTCCGTGTCTTGTGGATAACTGCTTTGACAAATTTAATATTTATAGTTATATTTAATATATTGCTGCAGACAGTAGGTGTCCCTTTGGGGGCTTAATAGAACCTACCGAGGTAAAGATATTTTTTTAAGTTAACTTAAAAAATCTGCGGCAACACGCAGTTTATTTTTTTAAAGAGTTTTGTCTCCGGACGTTAAGTCGGAGCAACAAAACCTTTACCCCCTCCTTTATCTCAACGATAAACTTTCGATAATCGTTAGGATAAAAGGCGAAGCCGCTTCGCTTACGGCGTATCGTAAAAGGGTAGACCCCCGATGGAGTAAAGGAGGGGGTACGCAAATTTTTAGTAAAATTTTTTGCGTTATAAATAACTTAAAAATTTAAAAAAATTTGGTATGGCTAAAACTCGTCAACAAAAAGAATTATCTCTTAAACAGCTTCAAGAAGCAATGTCAGAAATGAAATCTTTGATTTTTATCAATTATTGCGGCTTGAAAATTAAAGACATTGTTGAATTAAGAAGTTTATTAAAGAGCAATAAGTTCAAATATTTGGTTACTAAAAAAACTCTTTTAAAATTAGCTTTAAAAAAGTTCGGATTGGAAAATATTAATTTGGACCAAGTTCAAGGCGGAACGGGTTTGATTTTCGGTTATGATGATGAAGTGGGTCCGGCCAAAATAATAACCGCTTTCAGCAAGAAAAACAAGCAATTAAGCATTCAAGGCGGAATTTACAATAAAGAACTTGTCAGTTTGGATCAGATTAAAATTTTAGCCACCTTGCCGTCAAAAAATCAATTAATAGCTCAATTATTAGGCACTATTAAAGCGCCGATATCTAATTTGGTTTATACATTAAAGGGCAATACGCGGAATTTTGTTTATCTTTTAAGCGTTATTAAGAAATAAATAATTAACTTTAATTTTTAAAATTATGACAGAAGAAATTATTGAAGTTCCGGCTAAATTTAAAGATTTAGTTGAAACCATTGAAAAAATGAATCTGGTTGAATTGTCCGAATTAGTGAAAATTTTAGAAAAAAAATTCGGCGTTTCATCTCAAGCTCCTGTGGCCGTAGCCGCTGGTGCGGTTGCCGCAGCTGATGCCGGCGAAGAGAAAGAAGAACAAACCACTTTCAATGTTGAAATTACCGATGCAGGCAGCAATAAAATCAGCGTTATCAAAGCTATTCGGGAAATTACTTCAATCGGCTTAAAAGAAGCCAAAGACATGGTTGACGCTGCGCCTAAAATTGTTAAAGAAGGAGTAGGCAAGGAAGAAGCTGCAACTATGAAGAAGAAATTGGAAGAAGCCGGAGCGAAGGTAACTTTGAAATAAAGAGTTTTGTTAATAAAAACAATCCGCTAACTAACGGATTGTTTTTATTATTACAAAACCTTTACCCCCTCCTTTATCTCAACGATAAACTTTCGATGGAGTAAAGGAGGGGGTTCTCTATTTTGTAGCCAAAAAATCTGCGCCTTTCAGGCTTGATTTATTTGGACAAAAGAGAAAATTCGTAAATTTTTGTTCCGTTCAATAGCCATGCCTTATCTTCCGTTTTACTGATAATAAAATCTTTTAAATCATCAAATTTGTCGCTTGAGAATTGTTTTACCAGTTTTCCGTCTTTTGAAAGAATAATCAAGCGTTTAGTCGCTCCATCTAAAAGATATAAATATTTCATATCAGCACTGGTGAAAATTTTTGTTTTTTCATTTTCCATGGAAAGCGTAGGTTTGATCTCATCTAAATTGAATTCAACTTGTTTATTTTTATAAAATTTTAATATTTGTCCGGTCTTCTTCGCGATATAAATTGAACTGTCAATCGTCATGGCCAAGGCATCGGAAATCGCGATATCTTTGTCCTGAATCCAGGATTCTTCTTTGGAAAAACCGTCAATGGTTTTGGTATATTTATAAATTTGATTTGACCCCGGATCAAGAACATAAAGTTTATTGTTGAATACGCCTAAATCTTGAATCTTGGATAAATGATTTATTTCCAATTTTAGAGAAGAAAGTTTTTTATCAATTGTATTGAAAGTGGCGATGGTTTGATTTTTGTCCCAGCCGATTAAAACGTCATTATCCAAAGGAATAAATTTTTTCAAAAGACCCGTGTTTATTGAAGTATTATTGGCCAATTGGGTCTCTTTTTTATTATAATCAAACAAATAAATATAATTATTTGAAGAATTAAGAATATAAAAATTATTTCCCAAATTAGCCAAGCTGTCGGCTTGGGCGTCTTTATTTACTTGAGTTAAATCGGTTAAAAGCAGGGGATTATCAATAATCGTTAATTGATATAAAGAGTTAAGTTTTTCTACATATTTATTGCGATAAGAATTATAAATATCTTTTTGTTCTTGGGTTTTTTGCGGTAATTTTTTTATCAATTCATTCATTTCGTCCAAAATTTTACCAATCGTTTCATTGTTTTTATAAACTTCAGCCACCGCCAAATCAGCCTCTTTTGTTTTTAATGCTTCAATTGTTTGATCTTGCTGTTTAACATTATTGACGGTAATTTCTTTTTTGCCGATAGTAAATAAACTGCTGGCGAAAAGTATGGCCAGAATAATCAGAACTCCGATTAAAGATTTTTTCTTCAATGATTCAGGATTGATTTTCCAAGAAATAGTTGGAAATTTTATTTTATGTTGCTTTGGTCTAATTATCGGTTTTGGCTGAATCTCTGCTAATTCTTCTTCCTCGTCAATTGAAATTTTTTCTTCCGGAGCGTCAATTTCTTCTTCTGGTTCTTCTTTAATTTCCGGAGAGGGGACTTCGACGGCAATAACCGGAGCAGGTTCTTCAACTATTGGTTCAGGTTTTTTGATGATTTCTTTTTTCGCGATTTTTTCTTTTAATTCTTTTTTTTCTTCTTTTTCCGCTTTAATTGTTTCAACAATAGGCGTTTCTTCGCGGGTGGAAATGATTAAATTTTGCAAACTGACTTTTTTTGATTCTGTGCCGAGTAATTGTTCTAACCGGGAAGAAATTTTAGTTAAAAGATTATTTTCAATAATTTCCGTAATTTTTTCTAATGAAAAATAATCAAAAAAAGCGGCATTGGCAAAAAATAAAACATTGTTATTATCCAATGAACCGCTGATTACGTTCAAGAATTTTTTTGTCTGATTTTTATTTTTTTCTCCCACCAGTTCCGCTATTTTCCCGTCCTTGATCAAATAAGTTTTAATGTCTCCAATTTGGGAAAAATGAACATCCTTGTCTTTAATGATAATAATATCAACATCCAAGTCGGTTAAATATTCTTCAAAAAATTTCGGGTTGCGCGCTTTTTCGCGGTTTAAAAAATTATTAATTTTACTCAAAAGGTCTTCAAAATCTTTTTCAACATTAACGGTCAATTTCAACGGGTCATAATAAGTATCGCTTAAAAAATCTATGACTTTTTGAACCCAATTTGAAATTTCGGCTGTTCTAGCAAGCTGTTCTTTTAAAGTTGATTCTTTAGATGAGGAGAGATGCAAATTAATCATTGCGCCCAATTGCCCGAATTTATTTAAAAATCTGGCCTCTGGTTCGGCCAAATAAACGCGGCTGTAAATGTTAGTTTTTTTAGGATTGGAAAGACAAAAATAAGTTGTTTTTGGTTGAATGTTTATCATATTTTTTATTTATTGTATTATAATCAATAACATTCCATTATTATAACATAAACTTAAAAAAGGGGAAGCTCTGATGCGGTAATTCAGCGATAGATATCCACAAATAAGAGTAAGACTTTGTTGATTTATTAACGTTTTTACTCTATAATAATAGGTATAATTGCTTATAGTTTAAATAGGCGATAATGAACCTCAAAAAAGAAAATTTGAGACAAGTTTTATTTTACTTCTATAGAAGTAGTCTTATTTTATTATCTAAATTATCAAAAGAATTTAGATTTTTTTATTTGATTTATATAAAAAGAGACAAGTCGTGCAGGAAAATTTATTCGGGCTGGTACGTTATAACAATCAAAGATGAGAAATCAAAATGTAAAATAAATTCAGTCAATAAATTATTTTCAAACATCAAGAAAAATAAATTAACTGAAAATTATTCAGAAATCAAAAAAGAAAAAACAAATCCCATTAGAGAAGAAATTTCTATCGGGATAAATTGGAAAGAAAAATATTTTGATTTAAAGATACAATTTATTAATTTACAAAAACAATTTGCTAATTTAAAAAAGCAATTTTTTATTTTAGAAAAAAAATTCCGCCAGCAATATTTTAAGTTTGGAACAACTCGAGCCGTGGCGGTTTTTTTATGCATCGCCTTAATTATCACCGCCGGTTGGCAAATGATTTGGAATATGTCGCGCGCTGCCGCTGCCGCTACTTGGGGTTTTACAAGTGCAGGCGATTATACGGCCGCCGCTAATGTTGAAGTTGACGCTGCTGATAATAATTTAGCCAGATTAAAATCTAATTACACTCTCGGAACAGATTGGATCGCCACGAATGGAAACGGTTATGATTGGAAATATCGCCAAGAAATTTCCGTTGACAACAGTCAAGCCGAATATGATTTTTCCAATTATCAATTAAGAGTGGCGTTGACTTCTGCTAATTTTGATTTTTCCATTCCTGATTCGCAGGGCAATGACATCAGATTCACCGGAGCGTTAGCGAGAACTAATTATGCTTCCGAAACAGCAAGATTAAACGCGCAAGGATCGAATGAAGTTTCTTATTACAAAGAGTCATATGATCAATCCGCCAAGACTGCGGTTTTTTGGGTTAAGCTTCCCAATATTTATTCTTTCTGGGGCGTATCAACTGAAAATTCCGGCACTGATAATAAAGTGAAGGTGGACGATGTCTCGGGTTTTCCGGATCCGGCCGATTTTCCAAACGGAGAAATGCCGGTCACGGTCAAAGACACTTCAAATAGTGAAACAAATTACATTACTGCCATTAACGCGGACACCAAAGAATTAACTTTTAAAAATAATTTTGCGGTCAGTTATTTAACTTCAAAAACCGCTCAAGTCAAATATATTGAAGACGAACAAGTTTATTTATATTATGGAAATTCCAATGCTACGGTTTCAACACAGGTAACTATAGGAAGCATGTTTGGAGAGGCTAATTTGCAAGGACTTTGGAAATTAGATGAAAATACCGGTACGGCTGCTACCGATTATTCCGGCAATAGTAATGTTGGTGCTATCACCAGTGCAACATGGTCAACATCCGGAAAGTTTGGAAATACTCTGAGTTTTGACGGAAGCAATGATCTTGTACATATACATAATGTAAGCGGGGGGTTGAATCTTGGAACATCTCCGGCAACGTACAGCGCGTGGATTTATCAGACAGGAGGCAATAACAACTATGTAATTGGCGCGGGTAATGGAGATAATATAGCCATGCAAATATATACTGGCCAAGTTTGGTGTTATTTCGGTGAATCTTCCAGTCATGGTTATATCGGTTCTAACGCAGCGCAGATCAGCGCGGGTAACTGGTATAATGTGGTGTGCACAAGAGATGGGTCTGGTTTTGGAATGTATGTCAATGGGGCAAGTGTTCCGTTTACTGCTTATGGTCCAAGTACAGTAGATATGAGCGCTGCATTTGTAAATATAGGCGTGGGTCGCGAAAGTGGTTGGTGGTGGCAGGGTCTTATAGATGATGTCGCGATATACAATCGAGCGTTTTCCACAGATGAAGTTTTAGCTCAATATAATTTACGTCTTCTCATTTCAACTATCCAACCCTCTCAATCTCTTTATCCTTCAATTTGGCAATATCAGCGGGCGATAACAATTGATAACAGCAGCGGCGGAGCTTTAACTGATTTTCAAATTAAAATTAGTTTAGCTGCAGGGAATTTTAATTTTTCTCACGCCAATTCCAATGGTTCAGATATCAGATTTACTGATTCGGATACTACTACCGAGCTTGATTATTGGATTGAATCATATAATTCTGCGGATCAAGCAGCTACAATTTGGGTTAAAGTGCCCTCTATTTCCGCTTCTTCAACAAAAACTATTTATATGTATCATGGCAATGCAGGGGCGGGGAATGTAGCCAGCGGCACTGATACCTTTGTGCTTTTTGATAATTTTGATGATGGGCAATTATCTTCCATTTGGACGTTCGCTAATAATGGAAATAGTGCAAATACATATTACGAAACAACTAATCCGGGAAAAATGATACTTACCACGGCATCAAGCGATATGTATGGGGGCACTTATAGTTTTTCCCAGTTGCGATTAACAACTATTCCCGAAGGGGATTTTGAGGCTATTGTAGAAATGAACGCCGCAGGAGTCGCTAATTATGAGATATGGGGCATAGGTGGTTCTACGGATGGTAACAATTTTTTTAGAGTAGGAAAAGGGTATCATAGTGGTTTTGGAAATAAGACGATTCATTTTGGCAAAATGCTTTCAGGTTCACCGGCAGAGGCTGGTGTTTCACATTCAGCAGATTTTGCGTATCTGAAAATCAGGCGGGTTGGCACAACATATACGTCATACTGGACTGATGATTTATCATCATGGACACAAATTGGCACCTCGCAAAGTTTTACTCCCGCAACATTTGGATTGTTTGGAATCAAGACCACTGCAGTTTCAATGAGTCAGACTTTTGATAATTTTCGTATCCGCAAATACGCTTCAACCGAACCCACTACTACCGTTAATTCGGAAACCAACGTTGCCTGGCCTTCCAGCGAAGTGGCTAAATTAACCGTGGTTAATAATACCGGCCAAAATTATGCCAGCCTTTCTTCATTTACGCAGACTTTAGGCTCAGGCAATGCAGGCAGCGTCAAATATCAGATTTCCAACAATGGCACAAATTGGTATTGGTACAATTCAGGCACAGGCGATTGGGAAGCCGCTTCAAGTTTGCTTCAAACAAATACAGCCAGCGATGTAAATA
>JBAZMD010000020.1:0-12470 GCA_041649955.1 Patescibacteria group bacterium
CGTAAACTAAAACGTGCCGTAGTAGCTCGTAGAGCACCTAATAAGCCAGTATTGGCAATAAGACGAAGGAAGGTGATTAACAATGAGGGATAGAGTTAGTAGTACATGGGGTGAAAAGGCTATAAGAATTGGTAGACGTGAGCATTATAAGGCTACAGGAAGGGATTTACCTGTAGACCCAAGGGCAGAGCAAGAGGACAGAATTAAGTATATGGAATCGTATCTATTAAAAGATAAGAAGTATATTCCCTATGAGAAGCGTGAAGCATATGCCAAGGCAATGAAAATACAGGCAGAGAAACAACGTGAACATGCCAGTAATCTTAAACCATTACTAATAGTAGTGGTATTGGTAGTTGTTGTGGGGTATATACTCTACTCTACTGGTGCTTTAAATATTCCGTAATTTCGCTTGACAATTAGAAATATTATATATATAATGTGCATAAGTAAGTAATGGATAAGTCGGAGTAAATAAGATGATTTGCCCTAAGTGCAAAAGTAAAAAGGGGATGGTTAAGTCAGGATTAGCTTACGGTAAAGGTGGCAAGCCATTTACAAGGTGGTTATGCCTTAATAAGCGTTGTGGCTATTATACCATTCACCCAATAAAGGAATAGGTAAAAGCAATGATAAAGTTTGATAATGGCAAAGCTAATAAACTACTAATTAATTTTGGTCTATTATATATAGGTATTATAACAGGTAGTATTTTATTGGTAGGTGATTACAAGTCATGGGTAGCCTTAATTTGGAGTGTAGGTGCTGTCCTAATGGCTTGTTGTCTATATAAAATGGTAATAATTATTAAAGAATGGAGAATAAAGAAAAATGGAGTTCATTAAAAGGGCATGGAACGAAGGTATTGATAAGATTTCAGCACAATGGCTTGCTGATATGATTGCAAAAAAACAATGGTCTATATTAGGGTTTTCAGCCCTGTTTACAATGGGTATAATGAGTTTTTTATCTTTTATGCCTGTATGGTATCAAATAATTGCCTGTGTGCTTGTTACCATCGTATTAGGCAGAGTAGCTTGGTTAGCAGGAAAATTGAATGTTAAAAAGAGCTAAGTATCTTAATTTAATGTTTGTAATGATGCTATTAGTTAGCATCGTTTTGCCATTTATAAATGTTACACCAGTACATGCTACAGGATGGCTAACAGGTTGGTCATATCGGATAACATTAACTATTGATGAAACAAAGATAGATACAGCAAACCTTACTGACTTTCCACTACCTGTTAAATTGGTAGATGGCACGAACTTTACAGCTTCCCATGCTTTAGCAACAGGTAATGACATACGATTTACGTCAGACGATGGCACTACCTTACTTAAATATGAAAGGGAATATCACACAAATGCTGCATTGGGAAGTTCATATTATTGGGTTAAAGTTCCAACAGTGACCCATAATGCCAATACCATAATCTATTGTTATTATGGCAATGCTGGTGCTGCTGATGGGGCTGACCCTACAAATGTATGGAATGCTAACTTTTCTTGGGTGCAACATTGTAATGACCTTACCACATCATCCTTGAATGATAGTACGGCAAACAATAGGGATGGTACTAAAGCTGGAGCAAATGCACCTATAGAATCTGCAACAGCAAGTATGTACAAATCTCAATACTTTGATGAAGCTGGTGATTATTTTAGTGTAACACGTGATATAACTGATTACTACAGCATATTGCTTTGGATTAGACCCGAAACACCTGCATCGAACTACCCTTCAGTTACATCAGCTACAACTAATAAATATTGTGCAAATATCTATTATAACGATTTAACACATACCTTTAATGGGGTTGCTCATAATGCGAATAATGCTGTTACAACAGCCACTACAGCTACAGAAGGAACTTATTATGCTGTAGTTTATACGGTAAACGATAAGGTTAACAAAATTTACTTAAACGCTAACGCTGCTGTAAGTTCTACGGAAGCGAACAGTCCTGAGAATGATAACGTACACACTGTTGGTAGGCGTGATACTAACGAGCGTTATTTTAAAGGATATATAGATGAAATACAGGTATTAGAATCTGTAGTAACTGCTGAGTGGGCTAAGGCATTTTATTATGCGATGGCAAATACATTAGTTTCTTATTCAGCAGAAACAGGGCAAGTCCCAGAGGTCACAACGACAGCCAACGTGACTTCGCTTGAAGAAACATCTTGTACCGCAAGTGCAAATATCACAGATACAGGCTCTACGGCTGTAACAATACGTGGTTTTGAATATGACGTAGATAGTGGTTCACCGTATGCCAATGACACGCATGAGCATGGTAGCTGGAGTACAGATGGTACAGTTTATTCACTTGGATTGACAGGATTAACAAAAGGTGAATTGTACTTCTTTAGAGGATATGCCACAAATACAGATGGCACAGGTTATGGTGCTGAATATACATTCCAGACAAAACCAGACCCACCTAATACATTTACAGCAACTATGGCTGCTGGCAATAATATAGATTTAACATGGAATAAGGGAACTGGTGCTGGATTAACTTATATTATTGGTAAATTGGGTAGTGCACCTGCTTCAAGGATAGATGGCACTTATTCATGGAATGGTGCTGGCAACTCAGTAACACATGCTGCTGGTACGGCTGACCAACACTGGTATTATATGGCATGGAGTGAAACTACACATGCTGGATATTATACTCAACAATCAGATACACCAGATGCTACTGATGATGCGTGGACTTCACCACAATTCGGTGGTACAACAAAATGTACAGGTCGTGGTGATAGTTGGGCTACTTTTGAGGTCACATTGCAAGGTTCTACAGCACTTGAAACATTTGATGTAGTAACAATTGAATATGGTAAAACTACAGCTTATGGCAGTTCAACCGCAAGGTCAGGTGCTTGGCATAGTGGTGATAAGGTACTATTTACTGTTAGGGGTTTAACAAAAGCAACTCCTTATCATTTTAGGTCAAATGCACATGAAACAGGTGGGTTAGATTCTGATTCAGACGATGATACGTTTTCAACTACTGGCTCACCTTCTTTATTTGAATATTTGAATACTGGTGGTGATGGTGATTCTAACCATATTTGTAGTGCAAACTGGACTTATCAAACATTTACAACAGATGATACGGCTCATACGGTAACGTCAGTTAGGTTATCATTAAAGCGTGTAGGTGCTCCAGGTGATGTTACGATTTCATTAAAGTATGCTAATGCTGCTGGTGATGAACCTACAGGTGAGGATATATGTGTAGCTACATTGGATGGTGATGCACTAAGTACAGCTTATTCATGGTATGAAGTTACTTTTAGTAGCGTAAAAAGTGTTGAGGCTTCTACTCCATACGCCATTGTAGTAAGAGCTTTAGATGGTGACTATGCTTCAAATTATATATTATGGCAAAAGGATACTGGTGGTGGATTAGCAAATGCTAATAATGGTATTAGTGCAGATGGTGGAATATCATGGACAGCAGATACGGCAGACCAATTGTTTGAACTTTGGGGTTATACAAGTCTTAGGGTATTAAATGCCAAAGTATTTACAGGGTATTTAACAACTGGTGATTGGCTTGTTACGGCTGAAACAGAAAATACGTATCCACCTTACTATAATGACAACGCTGACCCAAGTGTTTACTTCTATCTACAGTTTGTTGATACTAATACTGGTAAGGTAGAAGGTGCTACACCATGTAGGCAATGGGGTAGGCAACCTTTAGGAATTTATTTAAGTCCTACAGTTACATCATCTTTAACTTGGTCAGGCAATTATACAGCGAGACTTTATTATACAGAAGGTGGTGATTATCAGGAGTATCCGCTTACCGATATTGATTGGCGTGGTAATAACCTTCAATATCTTGACCAATGGATTATTACCACTGCTACAAGCATGGGAGATTACTATAGTGCTACGTTAGTTACTACTGACCAATTCAAGTCTAATAAAATAGTCCTTAATTCGGTAGGTGGTGCTTACTTCGCATTAGGTATTCCATCACTGGAAAGCGTTAGACCAGATATTTTTAGTGAAATAGGTGGTACGGCTGACCCACATCTTGAAACAACGCCATCACATGCTTATGTTATTACACGTGATTGGCAAACAAGTTTAGGTGCACAAATATCTAATCTAATATCTTCTGGTGGTAGTTTACTTGGCATTGACACTACTGATGCTGATAAACTCAATGGTTTTGCTGGAATCGTGTGGCTATTACTTTACATGGGATTGCTAATGATTTTAGGTGTTGATAGATTAGATGGATGGTCAAGTATTGCTTTGGGTATTCCATTTGTTGTAGCTGGTGGATATATAGGAATTATACCTTTAACATATCTATTTGGCATTGGATTAATAGCTATAGCAATACGGTTATGGAGTTTCTTTAGTCCTTCATAAGAGGTATATGATGAAAACATTATTACATAAAATAATTAGCATAATAAATATAAGCGTTATATTATGTGCTTCATTCGTTCCTATATTTGTCGCTACACCAGTACATGCTGACTCTTGGTATGACACGGATTGGTTATACCGCAGGTTATTAACAGTAAATCATGCTTATATTGATGCTAATCTAACTAATTATACAGTATTAGTTAAATTAACTGATGGCGTAAACTTCACAGCGTCACATGCACAGGCTGATGGTGATGATATAAGGTTTGTTAGCACAGATGGGGCTACAGTCTATAGCTATGAACGTGAATATCATACAAACGCTGGTGGTGGTGTATCGTACTATTGGGTAAAAATACCATCAGTGTCAACAGCAAGTGACACTACATTCTATGTTTATTACGGTAATGCTGGTGCAGCAGATGGCGAGGATGCTACAAATGCTTGGGATTCATATTATAAGATGGTATGCCATTTAACCGATTTTACTACTTCATGGGTAGTAGACAGTACATCAAATGGTAATAATCAGGCGAAACATGCAGCCAATGAGCCTATTGAGACAGCTTCGGGATACATATATAAAGGTCAGGATTTTACTACTGCCTTATGGTTTCTTGGTGGCTCGTATGATGTAGGTAGTCAATTTACTATCCAGATGTGGGTTAGACCTGTTGCTGGATATGATGCTAACCCTACATTATGGTCTGGTGTTCACACTGGTACTTACGGTAGTGTTGAATTTGACCAAAATCTATTTTGGTATTCTGGTGGAACTTCTAAAGTAGGTTGGTCATCTGAAACTGGTAATAGTTATGTGTATAGCACTTCCACATTAGCTGATAATACATGGGGATATGTTGCATGTTCATCTTACAATAAAAATAATAAGGTATATGTGAATAGTGACGCTGCAAGCTCATATACTGCTGCTAACAATCCTTCTGCTGGTGTATCATCACATTATTTTGGTACACGTGGTGATAAACAGCAATACTTTCATGGTCAAATGGATGAAATTAGATGGTCTAATGTGCAAAGGTCAGATGCTTGGATACATGCTGATTATTATTCAATGTCAAATCAATTAATATCGTATGGTGCTGAGGATACTGGTACAAGTTGTACAGTTACTACAGTAGCAGCTTCTAATGTATTAAGTTCAGTGGCAAGGCTTAATGGTCGGTTAGATGACCAAGGCGATGCCGAATGTACAATCATGTTTGGTTGGGATACGGCAAGCCATGCAGCAGACTTTTCAGCTTATTCAAATAATACTACATTAGCTGGAACTTGGGCTACAGCAGAATCATTTTACTATGATTTATCAAGTCTAACTCCAAGTACAACATATTACTTTAATACTCATGCCTATAATGGCTTAAATACTGATTATGGCACTGAATTATCCTTTACCACATCAGCAGCAGCTACAGGTTCAAGTGTAGGTGCACCGTCATTCTTTACTGGTACGCCTACAAACACTTCAATTTCGTTAACTTGGGTTAGAGGTGCGAGTACAAATACAACTATTATACGCTATGCAGCAGGTTCGACAGCCCCTACAAGTAATACGACAGGTACGTTATTATATAATGGTGGGCTTACATATACTACATTATCAAGTATAGAATCTGGTAGGACTTATAGTTTTATAGCTTGGGGTTTATCACCAGAAGGTGCGTGGTCTACATCAAACGTAACACTTACACTTACTACATTGTCAACTGCTGCTGCAAGTGACCAAATACCTGCTGTATCAACACCATCTAATTTCTTTACTGATACAGATTATACAAATATGAGTGGTACACTATTGTACGATATTACAAATACTACTATAGATAATTTTGGATTAGAGCGTAATGCTGGATGGTTAATATTAGCGATATTAATAGCTGTTATATTATCCGTTATTGTTGCTTCTATGACAGGCAAGTTAGCTTTAGGGATAGTAACAGCAATGATAATAATGTGCATAGGATGGTTACAGGGATTAGTGCCACTATGGATACCATTAGCCAGTTTATTATTAACATTTGGTGTTGTAGGACATCAAATGAGGAATCAAGGGGGATAAATAGATGTTAAGCCCACGTTGGACTATGCTGATATTAGTAATATACTTGGTAGGTTTATTTTTTAGTGGAATTATTGAAATGCAATATTTTGATGGTACAAATAGTCAAATTTCAAACTTAGTTGACCCATTGGGAGACCCTGTGGCTAAAGTTAGAATTGTATGGGATATGTCATGGTTTGATTTTGCAATGTTTAAAAATGTAGATGGAACTGCAAATGAATTAGCACCGCTTAGATGGTTATTAATGGTATTAAGTGCTGCGTTCTGGTTAAATATATTAATGGGACTTGTTGCTGGTATATCTTCAGCAGTAAGAAGGTTAACAGGATTAGGATAAATGGAGTGTAAAAAATGAATGATTTTATACAAGGGATTAAAAATTTTGTATGGGCAGCTATTGGATTAGGATGCTTGTTTGTAGTTATTATCCAATGGAATGCTTTAGCACCTGCTATGGATACATTTGCTACAGCCAACTGGACAAGTGCTGTTTATGCTAATGATTCAGGCACAGGGCAGTTCATAGCGAGTAGTTGGAAATATATATTGTTTTTTGTAATTCCAGGCGGTGTCATTGCTTTAATTATATTTACTTTAAAAAGGAAAGGTGAACGATAATGAGTTGGTTTGATGATTTAGTAGCAAATGCAGCATCTATACTTACGCCATTCCTGAAACCACCTGAAAGTTCGTCAGGTTCGCAACAACAGGAAGAAGAAACACCTGCTGATTATGGTGTGTATACATCATATCCAGAGGAAAGTAATGTGTTGCCTACTACGCAGCCATCAAGCCAGCAGTCTACTCAACAGCAGATTTCAAATACGCCTATTCAAACTACCAAAAGTACGACTACAAGCACAGGCTCTTATTCTGGTGGTACTGTACTATCGAGAAGTTATCAAATTGATGTAGCAAGGTCATTAGCATCACAGAATCAACCTTTACCATCAAATATCACAAATTCCGATGCTTTATACGCTTATAAACTCATTAACAGGTTTGTTAAAGAAAATCCTAATAGGGCATTACCTACGCTTTCAGGATATTCCATAGGCACTACAGACCAAACGGATGCGTGGGGTTTAGCAATGGCTAAGGAATTTGGAAAATTAGGGTATGCGTTACCATCAAACCTTCAAGGTTTTTCATCTTATGTAAGTGCTTACAACGAAGGTAAAAAATTAAATACTTCAAGCAATATTGTTACACAAGCTGCATCAGTATTAACACCATTCCTTACACCATCCAAGAGTAAGTCAGAGCAATTAGAGATAGCTAAGTCTGCTGCATTATCAGGAAACTTAGACCTTAATTATGCAAAATTACCTTCAGATGTTAAAGATGAAGATGCTAAGTATGCTTATAAAATGATTAGCAGATTCAGGGAAAATGGTTATACACTTCCCGAATTATCTGGTGTATCCATAGGAACTACAGCACAAACAGATGCTTGGGGCTTGGCAATGGCTAAGGAATTTGGTAAGCGTGGGTATGAATTGCCAAGTAACTTACAGGGTTTTACAGCCTATAGAACTGCTTATAATGAAGGGCGTGGTGTATCTTCACAATATGCAGGTCAGATTATAACACCGATTACTGCAACACCGTCTACTGGAAGTCAGTGGGATGTGTTAATGCCACAAAATGTAACAGCAGAGCAACAAGCAAATAATTTGGCTGTACAGAGATTATCGGAAATTAATACTGCTAAGGAAGCTGCATTAAATAATCAGCCTATGCCATCGGGCATTAATTCTGATGCACAGTACGCATATAAAATGGTGCATAGGTTTAAAGTAGATTTACCAGACAGGGCATTGCCTGAGATTTCTGGTTTTAGTGTAGGCACTACTGACCAAACTGACGCTTGGGCTTTGGAAATGACTAAAGAATTTGCAAGGCGTGGTTGGGCTTTGCCAAGTAATTTAAGGGAATATGATAAATATTGGGTAACTTATGACAATTTAGTGGCTGAGTTAAAGAAACAACAGCCAGTAAGTCAACCTAATATTATTCAACAGGCTGTTTCTACAATATCTGGAATGGTAACAGGATTATCTAAATCTGACCAATTAACTAAAGTACAGGAATTAACTAAAACTGGTGCTTCTATAACAAATGATATTACTGATTCTGATGCTAAGTATGCTTATAGAATGATTATGAGATTTAAAGAATCACCAGACTTTGAACTTCCACCTATCCCTTATAACCTTGGGACTACATCTGAAACAGATAAATGGGGTATTGAAATGGTCAAGCAATTTGCACGTATGGGCTATCCAATACCACAGAATTTAAAGGAATTTCCGCTTTATGTTAGTGCTTATAATGAATCAAAAGCGCAGCTTGAAAAAGAGATTGCACAGGCACAACCAGACGGTTTTATTGAAGGTCAAGCAACACCAGAGCAAATAGAAGTGTTAGGTGCAGCCGAGAGATTAGCTGAAGCTGAAAGGCAAAAACAAGCAATGATAGCTGAAGCAAATCAGGTTAGATTATCTCAAATACAATCAGCTTATGATGCTGCTAATAGCAATCAATCTTTGCCATCATCTATTCTTAGCAGTGATGCACAGTACGCCTATAAAATGGTACGTAGGTTTAAGGTTGATAATCCTAATATAGTATTACCACAAATAACTACAGCTAAACTTGGTACAACCACTGAAACAGAGCAATGGGCTGTTGAAATGGTTAAAGAGTTTGCAAGGCTTGGCTATCCTATTCCTGAGAATTTAAAGGAATACGATAAATATAGAGTTCCTTATGAGGAAGTTAAAGCATCATTACCTAAGCAACCTACAATAATTGAAACAATTACTGAGGGTGTGGCTGGAATTGTAGCACCATATTTGAAATCACCAACAGAACAAAAGTTAGAGCAAATAACACAGGCTAAAGCTGCTGCATTTGCTGGTGATGATTTGCCAAGTAGTATAAAGGATACTGATGCTCAATATATTTATAAAATAGTAAGTAGATTCAAAGAGGATAAATCAATAGAGTTACCGCCAATACCTTATAACCTTACCACAATTGCCGAAGCTGACAAATGGGGAATTGAAATGGCTAAGGCATTTGCAGATTGGGGCTATCCGTTACCTAACAATTTAAAGCAATTTGGTAGTTACGTAAATGCTTATGATACAGAATTAGCGAGAGTAAAGGAAGTAGCAAGGCGATTAGAGACTGAGGGTGATGAATTTATTGCTGCACAAGTAACGCCTGAGCAAATTGCTGTTTTAGGTGCTGCTGAAAGGTTAGCACAAGCTGAAAAAGAAAAACAGGCAATGATTGAGCAAGCACGTTTAGAAGGTTATAAATTAGTTGCTGATAAATGGAAGCAAGGTGGGATTACATTACCTAATCTAACAACAACATCAGCATCAGAAGGTAGTCAGGAATGGCAACTTGAAATGGCACGTGAAATGGCTAAACAAGGAATGGCATTGCCATCATCCATAACTGATTCTGCTGTTAAAGAGGCTTGGAAACAAGTAAATACTTTTGCTACAGCATCATCTATGTTTATAGTACCTTCAATATCAAGTAGTGGTGCTAAATGGGGTACTGCACAGTGGATACGTGATATGGTTAAGCAATTAGCTATAGAAGGTATACCATTGCCTAAGAATCTTGAATCAGATGATGTTCTTAGACCTTTATATTACACGACAAAACAGGATACTGATTACCAGAAGCAATTAAAAGATAGGGCTTCGGCTCAATTAGCAACCTTTGAGAGCAATATTAATAAATTTAATACTGATGCTAAACAATATGAATCAGATGTAAAGACATACAGTGATAACATTGAAAAATATAAAGTATTACAGGCTAAAGCTACTGATTACGCTGCAAAGGTGACTTCTTTTAATGTAGAGGTTGAATCATTTAATACTAAAAAAGCTGATTATGAAAAAAGATTGGCTGACTATGAAAATGAAGTAAAGAGTGTTAATGCTGAATTATCTAATATACAAGGATATTCTGATGAAGTCACAAAATATAATCAGGCTGTAGAGGATTTTAACAATTCAATAGCTGGAAAACAATATTTTGAAGGTTCGGCAGATTGGAATAAATTACAGTCTAAGATTGCTGAATTAAAAGATTGGCAAAATAGAATTAGTGCACAAGTACCATCATGGACTATGCTACAAAGCCGTTCTGATAGTATTGAAGCACAACGCCAATCATTAATTAATGAGCAAAACCAGATAAATAATGAATTATTAAGGTTGCAACAAGTTGAATCTCAACTGGATAGTGAAGCACCAGATGCAACTCAATTAGAGCAATTATATAATGAGCTTAAATCTAAGCAAGAAGAACTTAATGCTAAATTAAATGAATTAACATCAACATCATTATCTATAGACGAACAAACACGTATATACGGTGAAGCCAAAGCTATAGAGGAAGCAAAGAAAAAAGCTGAGGAACAAAGGATTGAGCAAGTTCGTCTTAATGCTATGATACCAACTACTTTGGTTGATTGGGCTTCATGGTGGAATAAACAACTTGAAAAGACATTTACATATCCAAAGGAAATGTTGTCGCAGATGGCAATATTACCACAAACACCTTCTGAATGGGGTGAAAGGTTACTTACTGAAACTAAAGCTGCCACACCTATACTTAGGTGGGTTACTGATATTAACCAATTAAGTAAAGAGCAAATAATCCTTAGTGCTGTAGAGGATTTGGCAAATGTTGGTATGATAGCAATGGGGCTTGCTGCACCAAAGATAGCGTCTGCTGTTAATATAGAACCTGTAAAAATAAGCACCACTATGGGAGAAGTTACTTTATGGCGTGGGTTAGATATTAATGGTAAGCCTATAGTTGGTGTATCAAACGGTAAAATTATGTTTGGTAAAGGTGGATTAGAGTTACCAGAAGCATCAGCTATCAAATCTGGTTGGCAACCTATTACTAAGGTTGAGACTGAATTTTTAGGTACACCAGAAGCAATGAGAGCAATGGGATTAACTGAAACTGAAATAACTAAATTAATGGCAACACTTGAAACACGTGCACAGTTTGCTGGAAAAATATCACCATATCTTGACGAGACTGCATTGCCTACTGAATTAAAATCAATGTCCGAAAGTGGTTTTAATGAAGTTCTAAAGACAACTGTTGAATATGGAGATAAGATTCAGCAAGTTTATGGTAGTACAACTATAAAGGCACAATTAGCACCAGAGTTACAGTCATGGAGACAACCAGCAGATGTTGATATTATGACAAAATTGAGTGCTGATGATGCTGCCATATTTGCAAAAGAGATTGTGGCTAAACTTGAAAAGACAGAAGGTGCTGGAAATGTAAGAGTTAGTGCAGATAGACCACAATTAGTAGAAACACTAAGTAAAGAAGATGGGACATGGCATCATGCTGTTGATATTCATAGCACAGCAGATTTAGAAGGTGGTACTGGTAGCCCACAGGCTGCTGAAGGTGCTTATGGTATGTTACATGCAGAGCCATCAGTTACTATTAATGTTGATGGCGTTGGTAAGATAGAGATTATGAGGCTATCCGAATCTGGAAAACGTAAAGCTGCATCTATAACAGAATGGCAAAATGTTTCAGATAAAAAATTAATGTATGAAAAGAAACTTGCTGAAATGGATAAAGATGTTGCTGATAGGTGGGCATTAGAAAATGATTATGACCCTACTAATCCAGATTTGATAAAAATATCACCAGCCGAACACAGGATGAAGGATATAACAGATTACTATGTTATATTAAGGACTTTCAAAGGTGCTGAGGTTGCGGATTCATGGGCAAAGGCATATGGATATGACCCTGCTGAATTACTTACTAAGGGTACTGAAAATCCACCGACATTAGAGACTTGGAGATTTAGCCCTTCAACATCTAAAGGTACTGGTAGTGCAACAATAACTGTAGCAATGCCAGCAAGTGTAGCCACAATGGTTGCTGGTACAGATGTTA
>JBAZMD010000021.1:0-11272 GCA_041649955.1 Patescibacteria group bacterium
AATCAGTAAAATTATTACGCCAATCAGCCACAAAATTTTTTTCTTTTTCATAAAAATAAACACTGGATTTTAAAACGATTATCTATTATAATAACATAAGGAGCGAATAAGACAAATAATAAAAATATGCTTGGAAAAACCAAAAAAATTGATATTATCATTGAAATCCTTTGGCTGGTGATTATTTTTTTTATTCCTGTTTATCTTGATCAGGGACTATATAATGTTTTTGAAGTTCCAAAAAATATTTTATTTCAAAATTTGACGGAGATTTTATTATTTGTTTATCTTGTCAAACTTATTCTTTTTTATCGGGAAAATATTCAAATTTTTCGCCAAAGAATAAAATATTTTATTCCGGCCGGTATTTTTATCGTTATTTTGGGCATTTCCACGATTTTTTCTCAAGTGCCTTGGTTTAGTTTTTGGGGATCTTGGGAGCGGAGAATGGGTTATTTGGCCTGGCTCCATTTTTTTATTTTCGGTTTGCTTTTGCTTTTAAATATTCAAAAAAGAAACCAAATCTATCGGATTTTGACAGCCATTTTGGCTTCTTCCTTTTTCGTCGGCATCTACGGCGCCATGCAATTTAAAGGCCTGGATTTATTTCAATGGACTTATGATCCGTTTGTAATGGGACGAATTTTTTCCAGCATCGGCCAGCCGAATTTTTTGGGTTCTTGGCTGCTCTTGGTTATGCCGCTGGCTATTTTGGGTTTGATAAATAAAAAACCTTTAATCAAATATTCTTCATTCTTTTTATTAATTTTGCTCTTTCTAAATCTTCTTTGGACTAAATCGCGCGGCGCTTGGCTCGGCGCCTTGATAATGGTTGTTTTCATGGGTATTTTATTTTTTTGGCGCCGGGATAGAAAAAAAATTATTTTCCCCGTTATTTTTTTGTTAATAATAATTTTATTATTATTTATTGCTCCGCATTTTAATATTTCAAAAGATAAATTGGCCGCGAATCCATTTTTAACTCGTTTGATGACTCTGACTGATTTGAAAGAAGCCGGGCAATATCGTTTAATGCACTGGCAGGCGAGCGCGGATTTAATCAAAGACAAGCCGGTTTTAGGATATGGTTTAGGCAGTCAGCGATTTAATTTTCCCAAATATTATCAGCCGATATTCGCCGTTTACGAAAAACCGAATATTTATCTTGATTATGCTCATAATGATATTTTAGATACCATTTTGGCGAGCGGATTCTTAGGATTTTTTGCTTATTTATTTTTAATCGGTAGCGCATTTTGGTTCGGGCTAAGATATCTATTTAAAAGTCCAAAGCAAATATTAAATACTAAATTTCAAATTCCAGATTCCAAATTCCTAATTCTTTGCCTTCTGAGCGGACTTTTCGGTTATTTGCTTTCCATCCAATTTTCATTTCACGTAATGTCCACTTTGCTTTATTTCTGGCTTTTCATTGTTTTAATAATTATTCTGGCTAATAATTTAACTGATTCGGAAAATTCAGAGAATAATTTAATCTCAACTGAAAAATCGGAAGAAATTTTAACTCCGCTTAAAAGTTTGATGATTCTTTTTGTTTTAAGTTTAACTTTTTTGTGTTTATGGCAATTTAATTTTAAATTATATTTATCCAGTCATTATTTTTTAAACGCTCAAAAGGCAAAAACAATGGGTAATTGGCAGGAAATGATTCAAGAAAATGAAAAAGCGATAAAATTTGACCCAAATAATCCTTATTTTCGCCAAGAATTCGCTTTAAGTTTGTATCAAGCCGGATTTTCATCTTCAACAGAAAAATTAAACTGGCTTGGAACGGGTATTGAAAATATTGAAATAATTCCTCAAAAAATCAGGCCGATTGAATCGATTATTTGGTTAAGCTGGTTAAAAAGCGAGAAAGCCAATTTGACCAAAAATCAAAACGATTTTCAAGCCGCGGAAAAAACTTTTCAAGATTCGGCTGATTTTACGCCTGGCACGGCCCTTATTTATAATCATTGGTGCGATTTGAAAGTTTATGAAGAAAATTGGGCTCAAGCCATCAAAATGTGCGAAAAAGCGATTTCTTTATATCCGGATCTTAATCATCCATCTCTAAATGCAGAGCATTATCGCGATGTTGTTAATGAAATGACTCCGGTTTATCTTAATTTGGGATTTGTTTATAGAAAAATCGGCGACCCTAAAACGGCAATTGACTATTATCAAAAATCAGCATATCCTATAATAAAGGGTTTTACTCCTCCTTACCCGAATATTTTAAAAGTTGTTTATCAAGAAATGATTGATACTTATAAATCAATGGGGCAAATTGATTCAGCGATTTATTGGGCTCAACATTTTCAGATTCTCTGGCCCGATGATCCGAGTTCCAACCTTCTTTTAAATTCATCGCAGCAAAAATTAAAATAATTTTATTATGGCACAAAATACAAATCAAAATATTGATCACGGCAAAAATTTTTTAAGCTGGCAATTTCCAGAATATACCAAATATGAACGAGAAAAATCATGGTATATAATTGTCGGTTTAATTTCTTTGGGAATTATTATTTATTCCATAGTAACGGCCAACATTCTTTTTGTCATTTTATTGATTTTATTTATGACGATTATTACTTTGCATAATCGCCATGAGCCGATGGATGTTTTATGCGATATTTTTGAAGATGGCGTGGCAGTCGGCAGTCAATTTTACGAATGGTCGGATATAAAAAATTTTCGAATTGTTTATCAGCCGCCGGATGTTAAAAAACTTTACATTGATTTAAAAAATAATCTCTTGCAGGATTTTTCCATTCCCTTAGAAGATCAAAGTCCGTTAATGGTTCGCGATATTTTAAAAAAATATTTAAAAGAAGATTTGACCAAAACCGAAGAAACTTTGACTGATCGCTTAAATCGCTGGCTGAAGATATAAAATTTGCCCCTGTAGCTCAACTCCGACGCCTTGAAGGGTCGGAGTCCCGACTGAAGCGTCGGGGCGGATAGATTTTTTTAGTAATTAGTTGTCAACAATTTATTTTTTTTGCCCCTGTAGCTCAATGGATAGAGTGTGGGTTTGCGGAACCCAAGATCCGCGTCCGATTCGCGGCGGGGGCATTGATATGATATTGATACTCTTATACAATATAATTAAATTTTTTTATGATGACTAACACGAAAAAAAATTATACTGCTCCTTGGAAAAAAATGGCTGATTCGTGGAAGCTATTCACTCCTCCATGGAAACCTTCTGAGAATAACATTATTTTATATAAAAAATTATTAGACAGGGCTATAAAAGGAATAAAGAGTCCGAAAGTTTTGATTTTAGGAGCTACTCCCGAAATAAGAGATATGTTGGCAGATTACAAAAATATTGAGGTTACGATTGCTGATATTACTATGGAGATGATTTTAGCAATGAATGAATTGGTAAAAAAGAAAAATTTTTCTAATGAAATATGGATAAAATCTGACTGGTTGAAAATGCCTTTAGAAAAAGATTATTTTGATGTTATTTTCGGCGATTATGTTATTTCTCAACTGCCGAAAGAATTAATAAATACTTTTTTATCTAAAATAAAGTCTTTATTAAAACCAACCGGTAGATTTATTCCTCGAGCCGTATTTTTTAACGAAGATACTGCTCTAGATTTTGACGAAATAATTAAAAAATTTGATAAGATAAAAGAGAGCGACCAATCTATTACCGATATAGCTTCTTATTGTTTTGTAGGCAAGACGACCACTATAAAAAAGGGGAATTATTATATTTTTTCTTTGCCGTTGCTTAAAACGGTTAGGGATAAATATGAGAAAAAAAACGGAAAAAATAGATGGCTAACGGCTTTAGATAAAGCTCTTGCTCCATATGAAAAAGAATGGTTTTTTTATAGTTTGTCAGATACAGAAAATAATTTAAACAATTATTTTGACATAGAAGAAAAAATAAAAGAACCAAAGGGGAGTTCGCTTGGAGATACGACATTTACTTATTATTTAAAACGAAAATAATTTTATACTCAGATCTGAGAAATTATATTTATTGGGTAGATAAAACCTGCCCTTCTCTTAACGCATTATAGTTAGTGCGTTTTTTATTTTTTACAGGGGGTTGACATTTTTCAAAAAAATCATATAATTTTAATAAGAAAATAAAATAAGAAAGCGGAGCCATCTGCGTTACAGGTGGCAGGTAATTTGAAAAAAAGAGGGGGTGTTATTATGATCAAAAGAGCCTTGATTAGTGTTTATAATAAGGATGGCATTCCGGAATTTGCCAATGGACTAATTGATTTGGATATTAAGATTGCTTCTTCGGGTAACACGGCTAAAGTGTTGAAAGATGCTGGGATATTAGTGAAAGAAGTTAGTGAAATTACCGGCTATCCAGCTATTTTGGGTCATCGGGTAGTAACTTTACATCCTAAAATTCATGGCGGAATTTTAGCTAAGCGTACCCCAGAACATCTTGCAGAAGTGGAAAAATATGAGATTCCACTTTTTGACTTGGTCTGTGTTGACCTTTATCCGGTAGAACAAGCAATTGCCGATTCTAATGCTACTATTGAAAGTGTTATAGAAATGATAGATATTGGCGGTCCAGCTTTGATTCGAGGGGCAGCCAAAAATTGTGAAAATGTCATTCCTATTATTGATCCCAGTGACCGAATGCCTGTTTTGAAAGAACTTAAAGAGAATGGTGAAGTCACAAAAAAAACAAGGCTGGATTTGGCTATTAAAGTTTTTACCCGCATGTCTGCTTATGATAATGCAATTAGGGAATTCTTAGCTCGTAAACAAGAGAGCTAAATCATAAAAATCAAAAAGGAGGATAAATAAAAAAAGGGCGATTTAATCACGCCCTTTTTGTTTGTTTATTGTCTTTTTCAAATCATTCACCAGTGTGCTATTCGGTTTCAGTTTATAGTGCATTGCCAATATGATATTTTCCATACTTTTTTGTTCTGTTGGGAAAACATCATTTATATTAATTATTATCAGCTCTTTCTCTCGAAACCGATTTGCCATTCTTATTTGACCAAGAATAAATAAAAATTCTTTACAATTCGTGTCTTTACAATACTTGAATAAAATATGAATCTCCTGCGACCAAATTATCAATCTTTCATTTTCTTCTACTGATTTCAACCCTATTTCATCGCAAGTATCAATATCTAGAAATAAACATTCAACCTCATGTCCGTCTTTCTTTAGATTATCTATATACTCCTGTTCTAACTGCTTAAGCTTTCTTGGAAATATCACCAAAATTCTTTTTGTTTTAGTCATTTTCCTCCCCCTTTATTCATTACTGGTTGCTTCATCATAAAGACCTTTGGACAACCCACATATGAACAAAATTATTAAAATTAATATTGCAATTAGAGCAGCAATGCAGTAACCAATTATGCGTAAAATTTTTTTCATCTTTCCTCCTTTATTTTTTAAATAACTATTATTATCAAACCACATTTTTCGATTTGTGTCAAGTCTCTAAATTTAAAATAAAAAAGCAGGGAGACCTTATTCAAGGGCTCCCTGTTATTATTTTCTAATTAAAGATTATTCGCCACCAAGTTTATTCGTATAGAATCGCACTTGGCGAGATAATCTTGCCCGATTAAACCTAATTTTTCTATTTCCGTTCCTGAGTGGTAGAAAGCAATCAGTTCTCTACCTTGCTCTGACTTCGGAATATTATCCAAATATCTTAGATTCCAATCGCAGAGCAGAATCATGGATTTAATGGCTGTTCCATAATCCAAAACCCCTGCGAAAAAATTATCCGGTAACTGAGCATCAGGGTATTTTTTTCTCATCATTTTATATGTTGAGAAAATCATTTGAACCGGACCAAAAGCATTTCTTTTGCTTTTGACGTTGACAAATGCCCTTTCCCTGTTTGCCCCTAAAAAGACTAAGGTTCTCTTTGTGCTTCCGAAATGAGCGTTTTCCGTAAGAAATAGGAGAGTGGGAATCTTAGATGGAATTGTTTCAGCAACCAGCTGATTCTTGTTAGCCCGAGATTTTACTCCTTGTTTTGAAAGTTCTTCAAAGGCCTCATTAATTGAATTTTTCAAATACTCTCTTCCCGCGTCTGACAATTCAATTGAATTGATTCCCTTGGAAAAAGGCGTCCAACTAAAATCTTTCATTTCCTCTCCAATACAGGCTTTATTTTTCAATAATAGCAATTGGTAGTTGGAATGATGCTGGCGGAAAAAAGATGCACTCAAACCTTTCAGCACTATAGATGGAATTTTACTGTTTTTTAACATTTTTCTGTTATGCTTCAATTCAACGATTTCCATCTTGAAAATTTTTATCTTTTCTTTTTTCAAAGTATCATATACCGCGACATATGCAGTATTAGAATTACTGCATAGGAATTTGTCATTGGAAAGCATTTCTCCGGCTTTATCTATTCTGGCGATTAAACTGTGCCTGAGAGCCTCTCGTGTTTTATGGGTTTTTTCTTTAAACCCGATAAAACCAACAATCAAACAGATTGCAATTATCAAACAAGTTTTTTTCATCTTTTCTCCTTTGTCTGTCGAAACAGACTTTGTTTAAGAACTAATTTAAGTTTTTGTATAAATATTTTAGCACATTTTTTGCCTTTTGTCAACCCCCTCACCTAGAACGCTGATAAACACTCAGTTTTGTGTTTATCAAATATTTAAATTTAATATAAATAAAAAATGCTTTGAATATTAATAAACAGGTATTGTTTTTTTAGAAATACATCAGCGTTTGGTGAGGGGGTCAAGTGTATTTTAAAAATAAAAAAGGAGCAGTTTTTAACACTGCCCCTTTGTTTTCTCAAATTTATTTAAAAAAACGTCTATTTCTCCACCTTTTACCCTCAAGATAATCGACAATGTCTATAAATATATCCTCAGGATTAGTGGGTTGTAAAAATTTCAGAAGTAATACCACGACAATCCAAAAAATTAAGATAAAGAGTAAACCCAATATCGTAGTCAATAAGAAATTGGTGTTTAGCTCAATTCTTATCAATCCTGCTTCTTCGTCTAGCGTGACACTCTCAATCTTCTGAAAAATATTAATTCCCCTAACTTGCTCGCGTGCGTTACACCATCCTATGCCTTCAGATAATCCTGAATAGTCCAGCCAAATGCCATTACGATTAATCACTTTAACTTGAACTTCTTTGTAGGATAGAGCAAAAAAATTAGTTAAAGAGATTAAAGAATCAGACCTAATTTCATCAACTAGGGTTATCTTGTCGGTGTAAAAACTATCAAGAAAGACATTGATTGCTTCTTTTCTGTTCTGGTTTATTAAACAGACAATCCATATTGTTGAGATTATCCATATAATAATGCCGATTTTTTTAAAGCCCTTTTTGGATTTCTTTGATTCTCCTTCCAATACAATTGATTTTTTTTCAGACAGTTGTTTCGGGGTTACTGATTTTTTTTCTGGCACTTTATTTTTTGTTGCCATTTAACGCCTCCTTTTTTAATGAGTTGTACTGCACCAAACTATATGTTTGGCCTATTACTCATAATTTAATCAGATTTTTTGAATCTTGTCAAGACATGCAGAAATGCTATAATATTTATGATGAATATTATCGGTCACCAAAAGATTGTCAATTTTTTAAAAAAGAGCATTTCGGGCAATAATTTGGCCCATACTTATTTATTTTACGGGCCGTCTCATATCGGTAAAAGCAAGGTGGCTGAATTTTTCGCCGCCAGCTTAATTTGTCAAAATCCGAAGTCCGGTGAGTCGTGCGGAGAATGTCAAAATTGTCTTCAAATTCAAAAGAAAATTCATCCGGATGTTTATTGGGTTATTAATCAGGAAAATAAAAGCCAGATCAGTATTGAGCAAATTCGCCAACTTAAAGAAAATTTGGCCTTAGAACCCTTTTGCGCTCCTTATAAAGTTGCTATAATAGAAGAAGCGGATAATTTGACCATTCAAGCGGCCAACTCCTTTTTGAAATTACTTGAAGAATCAGCCTCTAAAACAGTTATTATTTTAATCGCTAAAAGTTTTCGCAATATTCCTTTAACCATCAGATCGCGCTCGCAAATTATCAGATTTTCTTTTCCAAAAAAGACGGAAATTATTTCCAGTTTAACCGAAGATTTCAAATTAAGCGATAAAGATGCGGAAAATATTTTTAATTTAAGTTTGGGGCGGCCGGGTTCAGCCATGGAATTGGTTTCTGATCCCCAAAAAATCAAAGAATATCAAAAATTTCAAGCAGTAATATTAAATGAATTGGCTAAAAATAATTTTCTCAGCCGGTTTGAAATAGCCGATTTATTGAGCGATTCAAGCTCTTTAAGCAATTTATTAAGAGTAATGAGAGATCTAATTCTTTTTAAAGTGGGTATTCCAATGTCTTCCGACTTAATACCTGTTTTGACAAAAGTTTCCAAGGTTTATTCCATGGAAAGACTAGCTAAGTTCACTTCGGAAATTTTAAAAACACAGATGATGCTGCGTCAGAACGTCAGTTTTAAAATAGCAGTTGAAAATTTATTAATCAATTTATAAATTTATTTATGAAACGTAAGAATTTTTTATTCCTGATCGTCCTGATTTTTGTCTTAGGGACGACCAGCGGATGTCTTAATATAAATGTCGCAAAACCAAAGGCCAATAGCGGAATTTTTAAATCCGTAAATCGAGCCGAATCTTGGCAGCAAAAAGTCGGCTTGCTCGTTTTAAGCACGGCCAAAAAAGATCCGAAAGTTATTACGGATTTGGACGCAGTGGATGTTTCCGCTGTGGTTCTTGATCCGCAAGACAGCAATACTTTATATTTGGGAACTAATGGAAGCGGGCTTTTCGTCAGTTATGACAACGCGGAAACTTGGCAAAAATATTCCAAATTGCCGAGCGGAAAAATAAACGCCATTGCCGTTCATCCAAAATTAAAAAATGCGGTTTATACAGCCATCGGCAACCGTATTTTTAAAAGCCTTGACTGCTGCCGCAGCTGGGAAAATGTTTATTTGGAGGCAGCCGGAGGAGTGCAAATAAACGCTTTGGCCATTGATCCGGAAGCCGGCACCAGAATTTACGCCGGTCTTTCCGACGGCCGATTGATAAAAAGCGAAGATGACGGTTTAAGCTGGCTGACTTTTGTTGATCTTAAGGCAGGCGTTAAGCAGATTTTAATCAATCCGAATAATACGCAAATAATTTATGCCACTACTTCGGGTCAGGGAATTATGCGCACAGAGGATAAAGGGGTTAAATGGGCTTCTTTAGACGAATCTTTGAAAAATTTTAATGGCGGCCGTGATGTTAAAAAAATGATTTTTGATCCGAGAAGAGCGGACGGAATAATTACCGCCAGTAATTATGGTTTGTTAAGAAGCGAAGACGGAGGAAAAACTTGGGTTGATTATAAATTATTGCCAAAACAAGGCCAGGCAAGCATTCTTTCTTTCGCCATTAATCCTCAAAATCCTAATAATATTTATTATATTACCTCCAACACTCTCCAAAAATCAGTAGATGACGGAAAAACATGGGTGACAAAATCATTGCCAAGCGGCCAAATTCCGGTTGAATTATTAGTTGATCCGAACAATCCGAATATTTTATATTTGGGAGAAGTTCAAAAACCTAAGAAATAAAATCATTTAATTATTTAAAACTATGAATATTATTGAATCTCACAAGCAAGAATTTGAAAATATCGTTGAATTTTTCAAAAAAGATATTCAAAGCATCAGAACCAATCGCGCCACTCCGGATTTGGTTTCTCATGTTTTGGTTTCCGTTTACGGAGCAAAAACTCCGCTTGAACAATTAGCCAGTGTTAATGTTCCTGAACCTAGAACAATCGTCATTCAGCCATGGGACAAAAGCATTATTAAAGAAATTGAAAAAGCGTTAAGCTCGGTTGATTTAGGAGCAAGTCCGTTGTCTCAAGAAGGAATTATTCGTTTAGTTCTACCCGCCTTAAGCGAAGAAACAAGGAATAATTTGGTTAAAATTTTAAAAACTAAATTAGAGCACGCTCATCAATCTTTGAGAAAAAATCGCGATTTAGTCAGGGAGAAAATTATTAAAGCCGAAAGAGCCAAAGAACTTTCAGAAGATGACAAATTTAGTTTATTGGAAGATTTGGATAAATTTACCGTTGCGAAACAAGAAGAGATGAAATTAATTTGCGAGCGAAAAGAAAAAGAAATTACCAGTATTTAATCATGTCTATTCTTTTAACTATTCTCGGCTTGAGCATTGTCATATTTTTTCATGAATTCGGGCATTTTATTTTTGCTCGCATTTTCGGCGTCAGAGTTGAAGAATTCGGATTTGGCTATCCGCCCAGAATGTTCGGCTGGATAAAAACGGATAAAAATAAATGGAATTTCAAATTTTTTTGGGGCAAAAAAACTCCGGAAGAAGCAAAAAATAAAACCATTTATTCCGTTAATTGGATTCCTTTCGGAGGATTTAACAAATTAAAAGGAGAAATGGGCGGCCAGGAAAAAGATGATTGGACAAGTCAGAAATGGTGGAAAAAAGTTTTAATCGGAGTAGGCGGAGTTTGCATGAATTTTATCTTGGCAATCATATTATTTTCTTTTTGTTTTTCCGCAGGCATACCGCAAGCAATTGAACAAACAACCGGGGGCGGGAAAATTAAGGAAATTATCGGCATTCAAATAAGCATGGTTAGTCCGAATTCATCTGCTGAAAAAGCAGGCATTAAAATAGGAGATGTTGTTTTAAGCATTGATGGACAAGAAATTAAAACAGTAGAAGGTCTCCAAAATTATATTAAACCGAGAGCTAATCAAACGGTTAAAATAAAAATAAAACGCAATTTGCAGATTATTGAAAAAGAAGTTAACGTTTTGCCGGCTAATCAAAATTTTCAAGACATAGAAGAATCTTACGGCGTGATCGGTGTGGGCTTGGCCAATATTGCCATTGTTTCTTATCCTTGGTATCAATCGATTTATGAAGGCTTTAAAACCACATTTTTATTAATCGGACAATGGTGTTATTCTCTTTATTTGATTCTTAAAACTTTAATAATCAAGCATCATATGATTGGCCAGTTTGTCGGCCCGGTTGGATTAGCGGCAATGGGGGGAGAAGTGGCCAGAGTCGGTTTTATCTATTTGGTTCAATTTTTAGCCATTATTTCCGTGGCCATAGGCGTTTCACAGTTTATTCCTATTCCCGGACTTGACGGTTCACGCATTCTTTTCGCCTTTATAGAAGGAATCAGAAAAAAACCAATCAAACAAGAAACAGAGAATCTTATTTTAAGCATTGGTTTTTATTTATTGTTAAT
>JBAZMD010000022.1:0-10361 GCA_041649955.1 Patescibacteria group bacterium
CGTCCCATGGCGGCCATTTGCAATTTGGAAACAATAATCAAACCCAATAAATTCGCGTTGACTTCGCCGACTTTTCCTTTTGACAAATTAACCAATAATATTTTTTGATTATCCATTATGTCTCTGACGTCAAATCCCGAATGTGTTTGACCGATAACATTTCTCATCATTTCATTTTCCACAAATCGTCCGACTTTGGAAATCAAATAACCAAGCATTTCCGATTTATGAAAATCTGAAGTTTTGGCCATTTCTTTTTCCCAAAAAGAACGAACAACCGGATCAGTCAATTTTGACACCCAAAGCGCTTGGAATTCAGCATCAGAAAACATTCTTGGAATTTCGGCAATCGTGCCCGGATTTTTAATATCGTTCATCAAGGTTAACATCACATTGCGCATATTGTGTTCAAACATCGGGCCGATCATTTCCGGCGGAAAAAGTTTGTAAAATATGGCAATCATTTCCTGAACGGCAAAATCTCTTTGATCCATACTTCTGGCTTCCAGCATATTTAAACCGATCGGCCGTTCCGTATCCGAAGGATCAAAATAAATAACATCATCCATTCTTTCTTTTGGAATATTTTCCAAAATTGAATTTACCAAATCGCCATGGGGATCAATAACACAGACTCCGTTGCCGTTTTTAATATCCTGAATTGCCATATTGGAAATCAAAACGGATTTACCCGTACCGGATTTACCGATAATGTACAAATGTCGGCGGCGATCATCTGTTTTAATGCGAATAAGTTTTTCTTCGCCGCGATAAACATTTTTTCCCAAAATAATTCCTTCAGTCGGAAGATTGACCGGCGCCGGAGCTTTTCTGGCAATCAGCCAATGAATGTTCGGAGTTTCCGTAATCGGCAAAGGCAAATGAAAAATACTGGTAATTTCTTCCGTGTTTAAAACGAATTTATATTTTTCATTGAAAAGACGATAAATAAATTGTTTGGCAACAACCGCCGGACTCACTTTAACCACGGTAAAACTGTTGCCGTATTCATAAGCGTTATATTGAGAAAAAGCGTTAACTATATTGTTAAGATACGCTTCGGCTTTTATTTTATCTTGAGCAGAAACAACAATTCTGATATTGACATCCATTCCCGCCCGGCCGGCTTTTTCTTCCAAAGTTTTGATTATTTCCTGTTCCATCGGAGAGAGCTGATAAGGTTTTTTCGGTTCGCCTTTCGCGTCAGGTTTGGAAGGTTGCGGAAAAGCGGCCTCGCCAAAACCTTTGAAAAATCCTGAAAGTCCGCCGCCTGTAATTGACGACATTGCTTCTTTTAATTTTTTTCCTTGCTGCATGGCCGAAGCCACATTCGCTCCCAAACGATGCCATTCGCTTTTGGCCGAGCAAGCGACAATTTGAATCGCCGCCGCGTCGCCTTCGGCAATCTTGCTCAAAGCATTGGTAATGGCGTTTAAAGGATCAACTTCCGATTTGGTATAAGTTTTAATCGGAAAAATATAATGCTTTTTTAATTTTAAATTAACGCCGGCAATAACGTTTTTCGGAGCAAAAATATTATAATCTTCCACTTGATCTATTTCCGCCATCGGATATTGCGCGTGCAATTGCTGTTCAAAAAATTGCTGCAAATATTTGGGAACAACTATATAAAAAGAAATAGTCCCTTCTTTATCGGAAACTATTTCAAAAGAAAAACTGTCTGTTCGTCCGACAAATCCGCTTTTCCATCCTCTTTGAGCTTTTAATCCGCCGATATTATCAAAAAAATTCTCCATCGGCATTAAATATTCTTTAATGGTTGGTTTTTTATTTTCGTCTTCTTTTGATTCTTTGGGAAGAGTAATCAATAAACTGACATTTTGAAAAGCAAAGTTTATGCTGACTGTTTTTTTCAAGCGTTGCCTTAAAATTATAAAAATTATAATTCCCGCTATGACGACAAAAAGAATAATGAAAAACCAAATGCTTTGAAAAAATTGAATATCAGTTGGTGATAAACTTATTTCTATTGATTCCATAGTTTTAATTAAAAAAATAATTATACTCGTGGAGAATTTCGCCTGAACGAAGTCGCGGAAAAGCCTTAGAAAATTAAGGAGTTTTATTGAAGAATTCATCTGTTTGACGACCTATTCGGGAGGAGTTATGAATTTTTCAGAATAAAACGAATATAATTTTCAAGGATTTGGAGCGTTGAGTGAAGGCGAAATTCGCGACTCGTTACAGTATCCTGCCTTTTGCCGCGCCCGGTAAATTTCCCGATTCTTTAATCATACCTGTTTGATATCTTTCCAGCGCTTCTTGAGCGGTAATGCCGAAAACACCAGAAACTATTTTAATGCCCGAAGCTTTTAAAAAACCAAATGAATTACCGGTAATATTTCCGGTAATGATAATATCCGGTTTTTTCTCGGCAACCAAATAAGCCGCGCCGTCATTTTTAACATTATTGGCAATTGTTTCTATCTGTCTGTTTTGAGTATCAATAAATAAAAAATACTTGCTTTGCTCAAAACGCGTAGATAACAAAGAATTAATTTTTTTAGTTTCGCTGGTTAAACAAATAATCATAATTGTATTTTTTGTTTTTTATTTTTTTCAATTAAAGCTAAAATTTTATCAGTTTTTATTTTTGCCTCCTGCTCCAAGAAAAATACATTGACAGCCGGAATAATCAGCAACCATCTTTTTATCAAATCCAAAATTTTCTGAATAACTATTTTTACCGATGAACAAACTTTTTCTATTTTTCTGGCCGTCTCTCTTCCCTCTTCTTTAAATTGTTTTTTTAAATTTTCCGGCAAGTTTTGATATGTTTCTTCCATTCCTTCGGATAAAATAGCTTCAATTTCTTTAAGTGTTTCACTTACTTCCAAAAGTTCTTGTTCTTTTACTTTTTGAGAAACAATAGGAGCGTGGCGGCGCAAAGGATTTATTCTTGTTGTTTCTTCTTCTCTGGAAATTGACTCTTCTTTTCTTTCTTGAATTTCCGGCAGTTTTTCTTTTTCAATTCTAATCTTTTCCTCTTTTGGAGGGAATTGTTCTGGTAATATATCTTTTGATGTTTTTTCTTCAAACATAATAGATTAAAAAAATTTTAAGAATTCTTTAATTTCTTTTTTATAATGTTCTAAAAAATAATGAAGGTCGTGAGTAAAATTATTAGGCATATTTTTCATTTCTTTTTTAAGAAAATCTAAATCATAGTATAAAACGCCACTTGCTTCACGATCAACCGGTTTTGTGGCGCCGTTATAAATACCCAAGAATAAATGAACCTTATTGGCAATAGTAATTTTTTCGCCCTTAATAATTTTGTCTAAAAATAATATTTTTTGATCAATGTGTTTTAAAATAGCGATGCTGTCTAAATAATTTTTTAAGAGTACGTAAGTTTTTTTAAAATCATCATTTGTTCTTAAAACTATTGATGGCACTCTTAATTCTTGAACGGTTTCCACCATAACCGTATAAAATGGGTTATCGCCGAAACTTACATGTCCGCCGATAGCCTTATCAATTAAATAGGGATTATGATTTTTGTCAGGCGCTCTTTTTTGCACAATCATTTCTTTTCGCGCATTAAATAAAATCACATCAATAATTTCACAAGCACGAGTTGGTTTACCGGTTGTTTTAAAGGCTTTAACCTGTTCGCGATAAAATTCGTCGCGGTCCATAGAAATCGGAATTTTAGGTTTGCGAAGTTGATAAGTGGTAATTTTCTCGGACATAAATTATTTTATTTTTTGATGTGTTACGTGGTACCGCTTACCGGAATCGGACCGGTGTTGCGTGGTTGAGAACCACGTGTCCTAACCACTAGACGAAAGCGGCTTATGGAAATATTATAACATTCTGCCAAATTTTGGCAACTAGAGTGTGGACAATTCAAATAAAATTTTGTATAATAACTTCCATATGATTAACAAATTTGAAAATAAAATTCGCTCAATTTCCGATTGGCCCCAGAAAGGGGTTACCTTCCGCGACATTACTCCTGTTCTGCAGGATAAAAAAATGTTTCGCGATTTAATCAATGAACTTGCCAAACCGTATCTTAAAAAGAAAATTGACATTGTCGTGGCGATTGACGCCCGCGGTTTTCTTTTGGCCGCGCCCGTGGCTTATAAACTGGGCGCCGGCGTGGCATTGGTCAGAAAAAAAGGCAAACTGCCTTACAAAACCATCAGTACAAAATATGATTTGGAATACGCCTCAAACATTTTAGAAATGCATCGCGACGCCATTTTGCCCGGTCAAAGAGTTTTGTTGGTTGATGATGTTTTGGCCACTGGCGGAACGATGGAAGCCAGCATTAAATTGGCCAAACAGCTCGGCGGTAAAATTATCGGCGCGGCTTTTTTTATTGAATTAAAAGTTTTAAACGGCAAGAAAAAATTAAAAAATTGTCCAATTGAATCATTGGTGAAATATTAAATTTTATGAATTCTAAAAAAATTAAAAAACCAGATCCTAATATATGGAAGCAAATAACTACTGCCTGGGGCAAGGCCTGTTCCCCGTCTCGGCCGTCTTTGGGAGATATTAAAATTTACGGAAAATTTATTTTACAAAGCATTGGAAAGAAAAAAAATTGCCGAATTCTGATATTGGGCGCGACGCCGGAATTAAGAAGTTTGATTTTAAAATACGGCTTATCTAAAAAAATTGATATTTTTCTGTTGGACTTGAACCTTGAAATGATTCGGGCCATGGATGAATTTGTTGAAATCCCGAATTCAAAAGAAAAAAGAGTGATTGGCGACTGGCTGTCTATGCCGTTTAAAAATGAATATTTTGATTTGGTTTTGGGTGATGAAGTTTTAATTAACGTATCATTGACGAACAGAAACAAATTTTTAATGGAAATAAACAGGGTTTTAAAAACAAGCGGCGCTTTTATCACTCGCGCTTCTCACGAAAATCCTCTGGCAAAAAAATTCACTCTTAAAAAAGCTCTTGATAAATATTCAAATTATTATCTTCAAAACAAACTTAAATTCAATCAAGCCGTAAATTACGTGTTGGAAGAAATATTCCAAAACAGTTATTTTAAAAATCCAAAAGGCCTGCTCTCGCTTAAATTTCTGGAAAAAGATTGTTATAAAGCGTTAAAGTCGCCCAACCCGTTAAAAAGATTGATTATAAAAACTATTTTAGACGACTATTCGTCTTTATTTAAACAATCTTGGTCATGGGAAAGCCGCCCGCAGCAACTGAAAAAATTTAAAGAATATTTTCAAGTCAAAGAAAGTAAAACAGCGCACGATTATTTATATTCTTACATTTTACCAATTTATTATTTGATTAAAAAATAATATGAAAAATGAACAAAAAATTGGAATTATCGGCGGATCGGGATTCTACAGTTTTCTAAAAGGCAAAGAAGTGTCCGTAAATACGCCTTACGGAAAACCTTCGGATAAAATCCTGCTATCCGAATACGCAGGCAAAAAAATCGCTTTTTTGCCGCGACACGGCAAACATCATCAATTTCCGCCGCACAAAATCCCCTATCAAGCGAATTTATTTGCTTTAAAAAAATTGGGTTGCGAAATAATTATCGCGCCTTGCACAGTTGGTTCTCTACAGGCAAAAATCAAACCGGGTCATTTTGTTATTCCGGATCAATTTATTGACCGGACCAAAAACAGAATTGATACTTATTACCACGGGCCGAAAGCTTGCCCGCCTAAATGTCACAGAGATTTTGGCCGGGTGGCGCATATTTCCATGGCCGATCCTTATTGTTCTGAACTTTGCAAACTGGCCGTTAAATGCTGTCAAAAAATAAAAGTGCCGGTTCATAAAACCGGAACAATGGTTGTTATTGAAGGATCGCGATTTTCCAGCAGGGCCGAATCCAGATGGTTTTCAAAAATTGGCGGAGACATTGTCGGTATGACTCAATATCCGGAAGTAACACTGGCCAGAGAATTGGAAATGTGTTATGTCGGCATAGCATTGGTAACTGATTATGATGCCGGACTGGAAGGCTGCAAAAACATTAAACCTGTTGATTCTCAAACTGTTATTAAAATTTTCAATCAAAATAACGAAAAAGTGAGAAAAGTGATTTTAGAAATAATAAAAAACCTGCCCGAACAACAAAAATGTCTTTGCGGCCAAGCCTTGAAAAATGCGATATTATGAAAAAAATCCAAAAATTCATTACCACTAAAAAACATTGGCAAATTTTGGCTAAGCAATGGGAAATGTATACTGAACCCGGCAGACCTGGCAAGGAAGATATTAAAAATTACGATCGTTTAATTAAAATTACGCTTGGCAATAAAAAGAAAGCCAAGGTAGTGGTATTAGGCGCTACGCCGGAAATTCGCGATTTGCTGTATAAATATTATCTTCTTAATAACATTCAAGTTGTCTGTGTTGATATGATGCCGGAAATGTATCAGGCAATGAATGAATTGGTAACGATTAAAATTACCAATGAAAAATTTATTCACTCCGATTGGCTGAAAATGAAATTTCCCAAAAACAGCATTGATTTATTTATCGGCGACTTGGTAATTGGCAATTTACCCAATAAAGAAATTAGGGGGCAATTTTTAGAAAATATCAGATGTGCATTAAAAAAAGATGGCTGTTTTATTCCCCGACATTGGTGGGCTACGCCTAAAACAAAATTAGAAAATGTTAAATTGCATTTATTTAATTATACAGAGCGAGTAATAAAAGAAGATTTAACCATAAAACAAGCGGCTAGTTATCTCCGGTGTGATTTACTGGCCGGCAGTTGGCATAGAAATAAAGAGAATATAACTTCAACTGTTTTTTACGCACCGGATATCAAGAAACTGTCTAAATATTTTACTAAAAAATATTTATCTGATCGCGACAAAATTGCTAAAGCTATTTTCCAATACGCGCTTAAAATATTCACCGGTAAACGCTGGTGTTATTTTGATAAGGTTGGCGAGATTAAACAGCTTAACGAATTTTTTGTTATTAAAAAAACACTTTTCTCCCACTACAGCATCTTTACTAAAAATTCGCCAATTCTGCTTTTAAAACCAAAAAAATAATATGAAAAAAATATTTAAAAAGAAAAATTGGGTTGAAGTACTAAAAATTTGGCCTACAGTTGCTCCACCATGCCGACCATCGCTGTTTGATCTGAAAATTTGGGAAAATAAAATTCAAAAAACTTTACGACAAAATAAACAACCTAATGCTTTAGTATTCGGCTCTACGCCCGAGATTCGCGATCTCCTGGCCAAGTATCGTATTTCGGCAACAATTTTAGACGTTAATCCCGGAATGGTAAAAGGATTACTGAAATTAATGAAATACAAAAAACAACGCAAAGAAAAAATGATAATAAATAATTGGTTAAATATAAATAAATTATTCCCGACCGACTCTTTTGATTTAGTCCTGGGCCATTGTTTTTTTAATAATTTGTCTTGGCGGCTTCATCTTAAATTAGCCAAAAGTATTCAGCAGGTTCTTAAGAAAGATGGTTATTTATTAATGGTTTCACCGATTTTAGGTGAAGAAAAACCGCTTTCGCCGAAACAGATTGTTTTAATGTATCAACAAAATCCGCGATATTTTGAGCAGTTTGCCAATCGCTGGTATTTTAGCGTTGAGAGGCTTAAAAAATTAGATTATAGGCAGAAAACAAAACAAATATTTTTCAGCAAAATAAAAATGAGATTAATAAAAGAAATTAAGAAACAAAAATTGCCGACAGAAATAATTAATAAAATTTGGCCATTTGGCGCCTCGGATGTTATGGATAATTACGTCACTGCTCATCCTTCCTTAAAAAATTTAATTAAAATTTTAAAAGATTATTTCAAAGTTGAAAAAATATCTTTTAGCCCGCTTTCTAGCGGCAGGTGTTGTCCTAATTTTGTTTTAAAACCAAAGAAATAATATGAAAAAAACACGTTGGGAACCAACATTTGCGGAAGTTTGGACAAGGTATATTCCTCCGGCCAGGCCGTCGGTAGCAGAGATTACTTTATATACACGCTATCTGAGGCTATTGCAGAAGAAAAAGACAGGAAAAATTAAATTGCTGGTTTTGGGCTCTACTCCCGAATTTAGAGATTGGGGCTATGAGGAAAATCTTGATGTTACGGTAATCGATTATAATGCAGATAACTCTAAAGTGCTCGGGTCTTATATGAGACACAAAGAGAATAAGGAACACTTTTTTGAATTAGATTGGAAAAACATGCAGTTTTCAAACGAATTTGACATTATCGTCGGCGACCACGCAATCAGTGTTCTGCAAAAAGAGAATGTCAAAAAAGTTTTAGAAAATATTTCTAACGCATTAACCGATGACGGATTTTTTATTACAAAGCATTATCTCCGCTTGAAGAAAAAAGAAAGAAGCCTCGAAAATATTTTAAAAGATTACTATAAAAATCAATCAAATTACGGTATTTATCAAGCCACTAGCACAGAAATAGTCACGTCGCAGACAGACCCAAAAACTGATTATTTTAATTTTGCAAAAGCATTAGAGTCTCTTCAGCAATTATCTAACCAGGGAAAGCTTAAAAAGGAAGATTTAAAAATATTCTATTTTCTAAATTGGGAAAATATGAAGTTTGATTTATATGCTCCAACTAAGTCTGATTGGGGAAATTTGTGCAAAAAATATTTTAAAATATATAAGATAGATTACAGCGAGGATATCTATGCAAAAGATATGCCTATATATTTTTTAAAGAAAAAATAATATGGCAAAACAAAAAATTGAAGCTTGGAAAAAATTTGTTGAAACTTGGGCCAAATTAACCAGCCCCGGACGACCTTCAAGTGGCGAAATTAAAATTTACGAAAAATTCGCCCAACCGATTCTAAAAAAGAAATCAATCCAAATTTTGGTTTTAGGCTCTACGCCGGAAATCCGCGATATGCTGGCAAAATACAAAAATGCCCAAATTACGCTAATAGATCTTAATTTTGAAATGACATTTGCAATGACTTCGTTAATGCGCAAAAAACAGGCGGCTAAAAACGAAACATGGTTAAGGTCTAATTGGCTCACTGCTCCCCTGCCAAAAAATTATTTTGACTTGATTTTCGGCGATTTTGTTATTTGTAATGTGCCGTTTAAATTTCAGCCGCAATTTCTAAATAATATTAAAGAATGGTTAAAACCAAATGGATTTTTTATTACTCGTTGCGATGGCTATAAGGCTGAATATAAAAAAATTTCTTCTCAACAATTTTGCGACATTTTTACTGATAAACCGGTAAATCAAAAAACTGTCAATCTATTTTGGGAGGTCGGAATTTACTTTCTGGGCAAAGCAGATAAAGACAAAATGATTCAACCTAAAATATTTTATCAACAAATAAACAAATATTTAAAAAATCATCCCAACCAAAAAATATCTGCTATTTTGAGAAAGGGCGGCATTCTGTATCCCCTAAACACAAATTGGCATCTTCTATCCGAAAAAAGCTTAAAAAAATTATTATCCCCATATTTTAAAATCAATAAAGCAGAATTTGACCCAAAAATGAATTTTATTTATCCCGACTACGCGCCTATTTATTTATTAAAACCCAAGAAATAAATTTATGGCTGTTAAAAAACAAAAAATTGACAGTCCTGTCTGGAAAAAATGGGCCAATTTTTGGCGAAAAATAAAATCTCCATGGAAACCTTCAATGGAGGAGATTAAATTTATTAAATCACAAATAAAGACATTGATAAAAATAAGTAAATCCAATGGACTAATTCATGGCGCAACCCCAAGTTTTAGAGATTTATTGGCTAATTTAGGTTTTAAAGTTTGGCTTTTAGATATAAATCAAAAAATGATTGAAGGGATGCGTTTAATTATGAAAATAAAAAATCCGAATGAGAACATAAAAATTGGTAACTGGCTGGATAAACCTTTTAAAAAAAATTATTTTAATCTTGTCTTGACTGATGAAACGCTTGATAATATAGCTGTTAAAAATTACGACAGATATCTACGCAATATTAGAGATTTTCTTAAAAAAGACGGCTATTTTATTTATGGCGCTTATTGTATTCCTGATAGAATGCGCCATACCACTTTTGAAGAACTGGGTAAGCTATATAATAAAAATCCAAAATATTTTAGAAAGTGGAAAAATAAATGTTATCTCTGGCACTGGGTACAGAATGAACCGGGAATTTTCAACCGAAGAAAATGGGAGTATAATTTTGACAATTTTGATAAAGAGATCAAAAAACTTTACGATGAAGAAAAAATATCAAAACAAGGACTTAATGATTTGCAGTATCATATGAATTATAAAAGTATAAATATGTACCGTAAAAATTTGGAAGTTTTTTTGAGAAAATATTTTAAAATTGTAACTAGCTGGTCTGATTCAAAATATCTCAATAAAAT
>JBAZMD010000023.1:0-9607 GCA_041649955.1 Patescibacteria group bacterium
TGTACCAAAAATTAGAAAATGGTAAATCAAAAGTTCCCGGATAAACGACTTCTTCGCCGTTAAATCCTTTTTTAAAACGAGTTACGCCAGGCCATTTTTTTTCGTCTATTCCCCAAAAATCGTAATAAAAATAGCCATTTTTAACAGCTTCTTGAATAATAAACCAGTGCAAAAGATAAGGCGCCATTACATTACGGTGTAGATTTGAAGAAGCGCCATGGAGATAAGTTGCTGTCTTGGAAGAAAAAATCATCAGATTGGCCGCCAAAATTTTATTTTCGTATTCGGCAACGTATAATCTGACAAATTGCGGATTAAAATTCAACAGATGAGAATAGTAATTATCCGGATGCGCCCTGAATTGATCTCTTAAAGAAGTTTCTTTGAGAAGTTTTAAAAAAACATCCGCTCCTTCTCCTGTTTTTTCATATATTTTTACGCCTTGCTTTTCGGCCAAACGAATATTATATCTGGTCTTTGGATGCATTTTGGCGAAAATTTCATCGGGAGTTTTTTTTAAATCCAGAATTACTGTCTTTGACGGCTGAATATCATTAACCCTTCGGGAATTTTCAATTTTCAATTTTAAATTTTCAATTATTGGCGGTTCGATTCTCCAAAATATCACACCCTCTTCTTTACCTAATTCTTTTATTTTTTCTAATAAATTAGAAATTAGAAATTGAAAATTAGAAATTTTATCGCCTTTGGCGACAATCGGTCCGCGCGGAGAATAAAAATAACTTTTATTAAATAACAATTGATATTTTATAATCAAGGCGGCGGCGATAATTTCACTGCCCTCGTAAACGGCCATACGCCAAATTTTTCGGCCGAGATTTTTTTGGAATTCTCCCCATTGCCACGATTGTAAAAATTGTTCTCCGTTTAAGAGAACAAAATCGTCCCATTCTTTTTGTTCAAGCACTTTTTTAATTACCATAATTAAATTCCTCTCCTACCCTTTAAAGCTTCTGTTAAAGTGATTTCATCAGCATATTTCCCCATTTTGTCCAAGAGGCTGAAAGGCCGATTGGCAACAAAATGGAGGACCCCGCCTAAATCCAGCCAATAAAATTTACGCTAAAAATAAACAGAGCCGAAGGCGTATTCGCTCAATAAACCAAATTTTAAAAAAAATACTGCGCCGGGATTTAGGCTGGGGCAATCAACCAACTTTTTTCTAAACCCCCCTCCTTCCCTTCAGTGCCTCTGTTAAAGTAATTTCGTCAGCATATTCCAATTCCCCTCCCAAAGGCAAACCGCGCGCTATTCTGGTTAGTTTTATTTTACTGTTTAAAATTTTATCTTCTTTAATTAAATTAGTAATATAAAGTATTGTGCTCTCCCCTTCTATCGTGGCGTTTAAGGCAAAAATCAATTCTTTAATCGGAGAATTTTTTAATCTTGTTAATAATTCTTTTATTTTAATTTGCTCCGGACTTTTATTTTCAACCATGTCAATCAAACCGCCAAGAACGTGATAAGTTCCTTGATATTCTCCTGTTTTTTCTATGGCCATTAAATCTTGCGGCTCGGCAATAATCGCCACTACCGAATGGTCGCGATTTTTATCTTGGCAGATGGAGCAAATATTTTGATCGGAAAAATTTCCGCAAACGCTGCAAATGTGGATATTTTTAATTCCCTTGAGGTTTAAAACTAATTTTTCTATATCTTCCGGATTTTTTCTTAATAAATAAAAAACGAACCGCTGAGCTGATTTCGGTCCTATACCGGGAAATTTACTGAATTCATCAATCAGATTTTTTATGTCTTTTGGGTAGAACATATCAAATTTTTAGAACGGCCCTGATTCTTCAATATCACTGCTGTCTCCCTCCAAATTATCTAACATTTTTTTGTCTAAATTTTTATAACTGGCAGTTTCCGCTTCAAAATATAATTTAACAATTCCGCCGGCCGGTCCATGACGATGCTTGCCAATGTGAATTTCCGCGACATTTCTTTCTTCCGGCGGACAAAATTTAATACTTTTATCCATTGCTTTACGATAAATAAATAAAACCACATCAGCATCTTGTTCCAAACTGCCGCTTTCTCTTAAGTCGGCTAATTTTGGAATAGACGGAGTTCTGGCTTCCGTGGCCCGAGAAAGCTGAGAAAGAGCCAAAACCGGAATATTAAGTTCACGGGCAATGGCTTTAAGCGCTCTAGAAATTTCCGAAACTTCTTGAACACGATTTTCAGAACCGCTGGCGCCTTCCATTAATTGTAAATAATCTATGATTAATAAGCCGAGTCCGTGTTCTGATTGTAATCTTCTGGCTTTTGTCCTTATTTCATTCATATTCAAGGTTGGCGAGTCATCAATAAAAATAGGTGTTTCAGCCAAAACACTGAAGGCCTCGCCCAATTTTTTGAAATCTCCGTCCCCGTCTTTGGCAATATTTCCTGTTCTGATTTTCCAAAGATTAACCCCTGCCTGAGCGCAAATTATGCGGTCGCAAATTTGATCTTTTGACATTTCCAAACTGAAAATTCCCACCGGGATTTTATGATAAACAGCCGCCCGTCTGGCAATATCAAGAGCCAGGGCGCTTTTTCCGATAGAAGGTCTGGCGGCTAAAATAATCAACTCAGATGCTTGAAGACCGGCTAAAACACTATCAAGATCCGTAAATCCGGTCGGAACTCCTCTTAATTTCTGATCGCCCCGATGCAATGCATCCATTCTTTCAAAAGCTTCATCAAGGGTATCTTTTAAAGAAACAAAATTTTGTTTTAAAAATTTTTGAGAAATATTAAAAAATTTATGTTCAGCTCGGTCTAAAACGTTTGACGTATCAAGATCTTCCTGATAAGCCATTTGATTGACTTCTGTCGTGGCTCTGATAATCTTTCTTAAGGTTGATTTTTTCTGAACAATCTGAGCATAAGAAACTATATGGCTTGAAGTGGGAACGCTGGAAGCCAAGGTGGCCAGATAACTTCTTCCTCCCACCATATCCAATTGTCCTCTTTCCTCCAAACGATTAACAACGCTTAAAATATCAACCGGCGTATGCTGAGCCCAAACTTCGAGCATTGATTCAAAAATTATTTTATTGACATCTTTATAAAAATCTTCGGCATTAATAATATCGGCGATTTTAATAATCGCTTCTTTGTCAATCAAAAGAGAACCAAGAAGAGCCATTTCGGCTTCAATATTTTGCGGCGGTAATTTTTCAAACACTGGAGTGATATCTGGCATAAAAATGAATTTTAGGACTTTACCCTCACACCAAACAGAAACAATTAAGACTTATCTTTAAAAACTGATTTTTGTTTGGTGTGGGGGTTTACAAATTATTTTTCTATTGTATAATAATTGAATAATTAATTCAAGTTTTTTTCTGCACATTTTATTAACATTTGAAGAACATCTAAAAATGTAAAATAAAAGTTTGAAACTTGCCCCTATAGCTCAATGGTAGATCCGCCAGCTGGCGGACATTTAAGCAGTTGATATTGTGAGACAATGTTTTACGCATATACTATTTATAATTCCATTCGCGACAAAATTTACATAGGACAAACTGCTGATTTAGATGAAAGATTAAAGAGACATAATAAAATATCAAAAAATAAATCTACATCATTCACCAGTAAAAATTCGGGAAATTGGAAATTAATATATAAAGAAGAGTTTGAAACCAGGCAAGAAGCTATAAAAAGAGAAAAAGAATTAAAAAGTTTTCAAGGAAGAAAGTTTGTCAAAAGTTTGATTGAAAAATAATCCCTCCACTTTTGCCCCTATAGCTCAATGGTAGAGCAGCTGCCTTTTAAGCAGTTGATATAGGTCCGATTCCTATTGGGGGTATAAGTGGCGGGATTATTTTTTATGACTTTATGGCTCAATGGTAGATCCGCCAGCTGGCGGACTTTTAAGCAGTTGATATAGGTCCGATTCCTATTGGGGGTACCAAATAAAAAATCACAGAACTTCGTCTGTGATTTTTTATTTTGATAATCAATTGAAAAAGGGCAGGAATTCGTATTACGAATCCTGCCCTTAATATAATTTACAATTCTACTCCGGTTGGTAAAAATCCGGAGGCGCTTCCATATTCATTGCTATCCCCATTGTCGTCGTCACTATCATGTGCACGCAATTTAATTCCATCAAAGAATTCAAAAGCCAGTTGGTATAATTCCCATGTCCAAATCACCGCTGGAGAAAATTGGTCTCCACTGCAATCAATATTCAATTTTCTCTCACTTATCAAAGGATTAGCTAGAATAATCAAAAGAACCTCTAATACCCCTAAACCGAATTCATCTTTCTTGTTGACAAGACTCTTGCGAAATTCTCTGCCTGTACTTTTTTGGTAGAGAAATCCGGTCTGTGCTGGAATAACATTTATCTCTAAACCATTCTGTATTTCACTAATTATCTTTAGTGCCCAGTTTGTCCTATCCGAACGCTTTAAATGTTCTGGAGAAATTTCCTTTCTATAATTTTCAAATTTCGGAATCAATTCCTGAAAATAAGAAAGCGAACATTTAATTGCATTCCAATATTTTAAGTTCGGATCTGTAATTGTTCGGAAGTATCTTTTCGCCAAGGCGTCTACTGACAAAATAGCAAACCACCCCTCTACTTTATTCTGAGGAAGACTAAGTGTTGGAAGTACTTCCCGTGTGTATTTCAATGTGGGCTCCGGATTGAGTTTGAAAATTTCCGCAAGTGTCAAAACTTGCTTTTCAATCGGTTCTGGTCCCTTATACAATCCACCCTCGAGCGGACGTATTAGTTGAACATTTTGCATTGGTATTGAGAAATTCTCTTGACTCTGTATGAGAGGTTTAGAATACTCTTCCACGATTGTTTCAAGTTTACCTTGAAACTTGGGATTCTCTATTAATTCCACCATTTGTTTTTCGGTAAGCCCCATTTTGATGCGTATCCTTTCTATCTCATTTAATAAAATACTCATTGATATCCTCCTTTGTTATTGTACTGCTCACTAATCATCTGTTTTGCAGATGATTTTATATTGTTTTATTTTCTAATTAAAATTATATCATATTTTTGAGAATTGTCAAGCTTGACAAAAACTGAAAATTTGCTATTATTTTAATGAATGAAAAAGGAGGGAGAAATGAAGTTCTTTATAATAACTTTAGTAATCTTTAGTTTTTGTGCTTCAATTAAGGCACAAACTGCAGAACAGTTAAAATTTGAAATAGCAGCGCAAAATCAGTTTAAATACACAGATACTATCCTTCAGGATTTAAAGGATAGTATTGATGTTTTCTTTCAAACTCTTCCCGAAGACAATATAATAAGCGGGAAAGAAATGAAAGATTTGCGTACTAAAGTCCAAGTATTTGATTTGGAAAAATCCCAGCTTAATGAGAAGTTGAAACCTTACAGAATGGTTCTTTGGACTGAGGTAAACTCTATTTATAGGACTAATGCCCAGAATATTAAAAAATATTGGATAAAAGAAACGGGCAGGGATATTCAAATTGAAACTGTAAATACAAAACCTTCTGTTAGAGATTTTGTTTTCCTCGGAACGTTTGGAGCCGCAGCAGTCTTCATGCTGTGGGGGTTTTTCTAGAAAAAGACAACAATAAAGAGCCGTCTGTTAAGCGGCTCTTTAACATTTAAAAATACATTTTGACAATTCATTCTTTAATTGCTAATATTATTAGATTATGATTTGGCTTTATATTTTAATCATTATTGGCTGCTGCGTAGTTTTATTCAGAAGCAGCATGTGGATGGTAAAATCTTTGAATTTTTTGGCGAATTATTACCAAGTGCCGGAATTCGCCATGGCTTTTGTTTTAGCCGGTTTGGCCACTTCTTTGCCTGAATTAACCGTAGGAATTCTATCAGGTTTGAATAAAATTTCCGTTCTTTCTTTGGGCAATATTTTAGGCGCCAATTTTGCCGATATTACTTTAATTTTAGGTCTGCCAATTCTTTTAATTAAAGGATTAAAAATAGAAACAAAATTTATTAAATCTAATATTATTTACACTTTCCTTATTGTTATTTTTCCTTTATTGCTTTTATTGGACGGGCAAATTTCCAGACTAGACGGCGTAACCTTGATTATTCTTTACATTTTATATATTATTTTCTTGTTTCAACGAAAATCAGAGTCATCTGAAACATTTGTAAAAAAATCAAAAAAAGATCTTTGGAAAAATATTTCTCTGTTTATTTTAGGAATAGTTTTTCTTTTAATCAGCGCTAAAATGATTGTTTGGGCTTCACAATCAATTGCACAACAATTGAATGTCCGCCTTTTCATTATCGGAGTATTTTTACTGGCTTTGGGTACGACTATGCCGGAATTATCTTTTAATTTAAAAGCGGGAAAAAATCACCCTGATATGATTTTAGGAAATATTTTGGGATCAGTGGCGGTTAATTCTTCTTTGATTTTAGGAATCGTGGCTATTATTTCGCCAATTGTTGTTTTAAATATTCAAATGGTTTTAACCACTGTCATTTTTCTGATTGGCGCTTTCGCTCTTCTTGCTTTTTTGGGCCGAACGGAAAAACAACTTTCTTGGCGCGAAGGATTGGTGCTGATTTTCATTTATATCGGATTTTTAATCACTACATTAATAAAACAATAATTTAAAAAATATGGATTATATTTTTTTAAGAGACGCCAAAGATTATCTGAATAAAACAGTCGTTTTAAAAGGCTGGGCTTTTAATTTTCGTTCTTCGGGCAATATTTATTTTCTCCAATTTCGGGACGGCACGGGCGAAGTTCAAGGCATAATTTCCAAAAAGGAGGTCTCGCCTGAAAGCTGGGAAGAGTGCCAAAAAATAACCTTGGAAACAAGTGTGGAAATAACCGGAAAAATTTACGAAGAAAAACGCTCGCCTTATGGAATTGAAATGTCTGTGGAAAATTTAAAAATTATTCAATTAGCCCAAGAATATCCGATTGGCAAAAAAGAGCATGGCACTGATTTTTTAATGGACAACCGCCATCTTTGGATTCGTTCCTCGCGCCAAGCTTCTATTTTAAAAGTCAGAAATGAAATCGTCTGGGCTATCCGTTCTTTTTTCAGACAAGAAGGTTTTGTTTTAACCGACTCGCCCATTTTAACCCCCACTTCTTGCGAAGGCACAACCAATCTTTTTGAAACCGAATATTTCGGCGAAAAGGCTTATCTCTCGCAATCCGGCCAATTATATATTGAAGCTCTGATTTATTCTTTGGGAAAAGTTTACGATTTCGGTCCGACTTTCAGAGCGGAAAAATCCAAAACTCGCCGCCATTTAACCGAATTTTGGATGATGGACGCCGAAGCCGCTTTTGTGGAACACGATGAAAATATGAAAACTCAGGAAAAATTGGTTTCTTATATTGTCGCTCAAGTTCTGAAAAATTGCGAAAAAGAATTAAAAATTTTGGAAAGAGATTTGGAACCGCTTAAAAAAATAGTGCCGCCATTTCCAAAAATATCTTACAGCGAAGCCATAAAAATACTGCAAAAAAACGGCGTTGAGGCGAAAGAAGGAGACGATTTCGGCGGAGATGAAGAAACGATTATTTCCAAACAATTTGACAAGCCTGTTTTCATAGAAAAATATCCGGCAAAAATCAAGGCTTTTTATATGCAGCCTGATCCAAAAAATCCTGATTTGGTTTTAAATGACGACTTGATTGCTCCGGAAGGTTTTGGAGAAATCATCGGCGGTTCGCAAAGAATTGACGATTTGGAAACTTTAGAAAAAAAACTGAAAGAATTTAAATTAAAACCTGAACCGTTCCAATGGTATTTGGATTTGCGACGCTATGGTTCAGTGCCGCATTCCGGATTTGGCATTGGTTTAGAAAGAACCGTGGCTTGGCTCTGCGGTCTCTCCCACATTCGCGAAACAATCCCATTCCCAAGATTAATCAATCGATTAAAACCATAATTGTCAAAAATATCGTTTGATTCCTCACGGAAAAAACTAAATGAAAAAGGGGCGAAAGAATTACTTATCTTCAGCCCCTTTAATTTATTTTACTATTTTATCTCTCGGATAAGCTCTACTTTTCCGAGACAAATTTTTTTGTGTGTACACTTATCAAAACAACCGCAACCTCCTTCTTTAACACATTGAAGAATTAATTCCTCGTCTTTCTTCAATTGGGAAATGATGCATTTATTTATTTTAAAGGCATGCGGGTGTCCCTCACCATCTTTCATAAAAACATCTCTTTTTTCTCCTCCTTTAAGTTTTCCACCAAATACATATACCTTACCTTCATTGGTGCTTACTTGCAGCGATTTTTTTTGCATTTTCCTATCCCCCTTTTATTTCTTTTTTGCCCGATTTTGATCGGACTAACACTTATTTTTTATCAATTGTTAAAGAATTATATGATATATATTATAGCAGATTTTTAAAAAATGTCAAGTATAAAAAATGCCCTGCAGGCATACACAACCTACAGGGCGCAATAATGAGATAATCTCTTTCCCTTTGGATTATCTCGTTGAGATCTCTTTATTAGCTTTCGACTCTTCTAGTCTACTTGCTAATTTTTGTTCGAGGCGAGTTCCGCCCCATGGACCATTCTTCATTGTAATCACCTCCTTTTATTGTTAATATTATTACAAAAATATATATTTTTGTCAAGCAATTTTGATAAAAAAAATCCCCAAGGTAGTCTATTATAATCTATAAATAGACATACCTTGGGGAATAATCTCTCGCTATGAATCAGCCTATGAGATTATTTTACAAATAACGCTTCGGCCTTTTGCCATGAGTTCTTTTTGTTTAAAGAAGAACTCAATCCAGGACTGTTTATTCTTAGCATCTTAGATCACCTCCTTAATATTTTATATATTATTGCAAAATATATTATTTTGTCAAGTGGATAAAATAATATATGACAAGTTATTAACTTATCTTTTTTTTATTATTAAGCGAGCGAGGGAAGTAAAATTTTAATTTCATTTCCGAGCAAGCGCAAATAACACAGGATAAATATTTTATGACTTACCGCATTTCAATATATGAATAAAAATAAAAAGGGCCACTGGGCTTTCCCGAGAACTTGATATCCTTTATTTTTATGTTATAATAGAATAGTTATTGGTTATTGGTTTAAAATTTTGGTTTTAACTAATAACTAAATAACTATAACTAACAACTATTAACTAAAAACTACTTCTGTATGAAAAGAACATGGATAAAAGATACAACTAATAATATTGGTCAAGAAATCAAGCTCTGCGGCTGGGTTAATACCCGCCGAAATATGGGTCAAATGGTTTTTATTGACTTGCGCGATCGTTCCGGATTAGCCCAAATTGTTTTTATTCCAAAAGAGCTGGATGAAATTTCCCAAGAAGCGGCAAAAAAAATCCGCCCTGAATTTGTGGTGGAAATTGAAGGAATGGTAAACGCCCGCCCCAAAAATCAAGTTAATCCGAATTTAACAACCGGCACCGTGGAAATTTTGGCCAAAAAATTAACCATTCTTTCCGAAGCAAAAACGCCGCCTTTTGAAATTGACAATGAAACCTTAAAAGCCAATGAAGAACTGCGGCTGAAATACCGCTATCTTGATTTGCGCCATGAAAGAATGAAAAATAATCTGATTCTCCGCAGCCAAGTCAC
>JBAZMD010000024.1:0-9294 GCA_041649955.1 Patescibacteria group bacterium
ATTTATTATTAAAATTTTTAAATTTATGAAACTTCAACAAACAGACCCGCAAATAGCCAAATTAATCAAAAAAGAATTGGACCGCCAAAAAAACGGTTTGGTTTTAATCGCTTCGGAAAATTTCGCTTCGCCTTCGGTTATGGAAGTTTCCGGTTCGGTTTTAACCAATAAATATTCCGAAGGTTATGCCGACAAAAGATATTACGGCGGAAATGAATTTATTGACGAAATAGAAAAATTGGCAATCGCGAGAGCAAAAAAAATATTTTTACCGAAAAATCAATGGAATAATTGGTCGGTTAATGTTCAGCCATATTCCGGCTCGCCGGCTAACTTGGAAGTTTATTTCGCCTTGCTTAATCCGGGCGACAAAATTATGGGCATGGCTTTGCCTCAAGGCGGCCATTTGACTCACGGCCATCCGGTCAATCTTTCGGGAAAAATTTTTCAAGCAATCAAATACGGCGTTGACCCGAAAACTTTTCTTTTGAATTATCAAGAAATTGAAAAAATAGCTTTGGCGGAAAAACCGAAACTTATTATTTGCGGAGCCACGGCTTATTCAAGAAAAATTGATTTTGAAGCTTTCAGCAAAATTGCCAAAAAATGCGGAGCGATTTTAATGGCTGACATTTCGCACATTGCCGGAATTGTCGCGGCCGGACTTCATCCAAGCCCGTTTCCTTGTTGCGATATTGTCACCACTACCACTCATAAAACTTTACGCGGTCCTCGCGGAGCGATGATTTTTTCCAGAAACGAATATTCGGAAAAAATCAATAAAATGGTTTTTCCCGGGATGCAAGGAGGTCCGCATGATCACACCACGGGCGCGATCGCGGTTTGTTTGAGTGAAATTTTAAAACCGTCTTTTAAAAAATATATCAAGCAAGTTTTGACAAACGCGAAAATTTTGGCTCAAACTTTGAAAGCAAGCGGAATTGATTTGATTACTGACGGCACTGAAAATCATTTGATTTTAGCCGATCTCAGAAAAACCGGATTAAACGGCAAAGAAGCAGAAAAATTATTGGAAGCAGTCGGTATTTATTTAAATCGCAACACTATTCCTTTTGATCCAAATCCCCCGTTCAGCCCGTCAGGAATTCGTATTGGCACAGCGGCCTTAACCACTCGCGGAATGAAAGAAAAAGAAATGAAAATTATCGGCAAACTGATTGCGAATTTAATCTGGAATTCAAAAGATAAAAAAATAGCAGCAGAAACTAAAAAAATAATTAAAAAATTAACTCAGAAATTTCCACTTTATAAATAAAGCATTGACCCCGCACCTTTTGGCGATAGTATTTTTTAAATGCGAAGCATCATCGCCAAAAGGTGCGGGGTTGACAAAATTTGAAAATATATTAAAATATAATAATAACAAAGGAGGAAAAGTGGATGATTTGCCAAAAGGTTATTTACCAGTAATAATTGGTAGTAAAAAAGAAGAAGAATTAAAAAAACCAGAGGAGGAAAAAATGAAAGAAAAGAAAAAGGTTTATCCTTTAAGAGAAGCGCGGAAAAGTTTGATAAAAGAGATAAATGCAGAAATGGCTTTAAAAAAGAAAGCGAGAATAAACAAACTTTTGGAAGAAGAAAATGAAAAAGAATTAAAGCCATTAATCGGTAAAAAGGTGAAGGTTAGTATAGACATCGTGGCTTTCCCTGGTCCAGACTATTTAGATGTAATTGGAATTCTAAAAACTGTAGAGTTAGAATTAATTACCTTGGAAATTAACCGAGTTGCTCGTGCTCATAGTCCATTTCCAGATGACTGGCCTAAGAATGGACGGATTTATAAAAGTAGAATCCAAAAAATCACCGAACTCTAATCTATTAGGGACTGACGATAAAACGCCAGTCCCTAATTCTTTAATAAATTTAATAAAAAAGTACACTTATTTTACACGGCCGTGTAAAATAAGTGTACATCTAAAATTACAATTTAAATTTAAAAAATACAAAAAGAGACCTGATAAACAAGTCTCTTTTTGTATTTTGAATCTTAATTATTATTTATTTAAGACAACTTTTATCGCTTCGTCAATATGTTTGACGAAAATAAATTGCAAATCTTTTTTGACTTTTTCCGGCAATTTTTCCAAATCTTTTTTATTTTCCGCGGGAAGAATTATTTTTTTCAAACCGGCTCGATGAGCGGCTAAAATTTTTTCTTTCACTCCCCCGATTTCCAAAACCTTGCCGCGCAAAGTTATTTCACCCGTCATTCCAACTTCTCTTTTTGTTGATCTGTCAGTCAAACAAGAAATAAGCGAAATGGCCATGGCTACGCCGGCTGAGGGTCCGTCTTTTGGTGTGGCGCCTGCCGGAACATGAATGTGCAAATCAAAATTTTTGTAAAAATCTTTATTAATTTTTAATTCTTGGCAATGGCTGCGAGCGTAAGAAAAAGCGGCTTGAGCTGATTCTTTCATCACCTCTCCCAAATGACCGGTTAAAATCAAATTGCCCTTGCCCGGCATTTTTGTGGATTCAATAAAAAGAATTTCACCTCCGGCTGAAGTCCAAGCCAAACCCGTGGCTACACCAACTTCGTCTTTTTTTTCGGCCAAAGTTGGTTGAAAAACAATCGGTCCGAGATATTGGTGAAGATCTTTTGGTCCGATAACTTGATTTTTTTTGGCTTCTTTTGAATCTTCAGTAATTTTCTTGGCTATTTTGCGGCATAATTTTGCCAGCTCTCTTTCCAAATTTCTTACTCCGGCTTCGCGAGTATAACCTGTGGCCACTTCTCTGATCGCTTCGTCAGTGATGGTAAATTTTTTAGAATCAAGTCCGTGAGCGGCAATTAATTTCGGCATTAAAAACTTTTTGGCAATATGAAATTTTTCCTCTTCCGTGTATCCGGGAAATTCAATAATTTCCATTCTGTCTCGCAGAGCCGGCGGAATGGTATCTAAAACATTGGCTGTGGCGACAAACATCACGTCGGAAAGATCAAACGGCAATTCAATATAATGATCGGAAAAAGCGAAATTTTGTTCCGGATCAAGAGCTTCAAGTAAAGCCGAAGAAGGATCGCCTCTGAAATCAGCTCCGATTTTATCAATTTCGTCCAGCATAAAAATCGGATTATTGGCGCCGGCATTTTTAACGCCCTGAATAATTCTGCCCGGCAAAGCTCCGACATAAGTTCGGCGATGTCCTCTGATTTCCGCTTCATCTCTGATTCCGCCAAGCGACATTCTGACGAATTTTCTGCCCATTGCCCGAGCAATTGATTTGCCGACTGAAGTTTTTCCCGTGCCCGGAGGTCCGGCAAAACAAAGTATGGGCCCTCTGATTTTTTTCGCCAATTTGCAAACAGCCAGATGTTCCAAAATTCTTTCTTTAACATCTGTAAGTCCGTAATGATCTTCATTTAAAAATTTTTCCGCTTTTGAAATATCAAGTTCTGTTTTTGATTTTATTCCCCAAGGTAAAGAAACCAGCCAATCAAGATATGTTCTGATATAAGAAATTTCCGGAGAAAAAGAAGGCATGGCGATTAATCTTTCCAATTCGTCTTGAGCGACTTTTTTGACTTTTTCCGGCATTTCCGCTTTTTCAATTTTCTTTTTTAATTCCGTGATATCAGCCCGCTCGCCCATTCCCAATTCTTTTTGAATGGCTTTCAGTTGTTCGTGCAAAATCGCTTCCCGCTGAACTTTATTAATGCTTTCATTTGTCTTTTTTTCAATTTTTTTCGCCACTTGCAAAACTTCCAATTTATGGCGAATGGCTTCGTCAACCAATTCCAATCTTTCTTTCAAAGAAATTTCTTCCAAAATTTTTTGTTTTTCCGATACTTCCAAACTTAACGAGAAAGCGATTAAATCTATTTTTGCCGATTGTCTCGGACTGGAAAAAATAATTGACAAAGTTTCAGTCGGAATTGACATTCCCAAAGCCACGCATTTTTTAAAATAATCTTCAATATTATGAAGCAAGGCCTCGCCTTCCAAGGTTAATTGTTCAACATCCAAAATTTCTCTGACCTCAACTATGGCGCAATTATCTTTTGGAAAAATATTTTCTATTTTTACTCTCGCCTGCCCTTCAACCATGGCGATAATCGTTCCGTCTGGCATTTTGTGATTTTCCAAAATTTTCACCAATGTTCCCATTGAATGAATATCTTCCAAACTTATTTGCCCCTGAATATTTCTTTTCCGCCAAGCCAAAACCGCCATTCTCCCCTTGTGCAAAGATTCTTCCACTGCGATTTGAGAATAAGAACTCTTAAAAACCACCGGAACAGTGGTCCCGGGAAAAATAACCTCATTGCGCAGAGGAATTAACGGATATTCTTTTTTTGTGCCAAAAATCATAATAGTTTTTAGTTATTAGTTTTTAGTCTTAGTTGATTGGTTTCTAGGTTTAAAACTTATAACTGAATAACTATAACCATCAACCAAAAACTACAAACTATTTATATTATAACTCTTTTGAAATTAAAATCAAGACTCTCACTTGACCCCCTCACCTATAACGCTGATAAACACTCAGCTCTGTATTTTTAAATCTCTAAATTTAAAATTTTGATATAAATAAAAAATACCTTGGATAGAAACAAATTGGCTTCGTGTTTTAAAAAATATATCAGCGTTTGGTGAGGGGGTTGACAAGAGGCAAAAAATATGCTATTATATTTATATATAATAACCGATAAATTAGTTATTTAACAATTCAGCAAAAGGAGAAAAGATGAAAAAACTGATTTTGGCTGAAGCCATTATTATTATTGCTGCAGTTGGAATATTCGCCCTTATGTTGTACATTGGTATAGAAAGCTGTCTTGCCGCTTTAATCCCTGGCCCTATTCTTATTATTTCCATGATTCTTCTACCCTGTGTCCCTCGTCAACATTGTTTAATCGGCGATACCTTTGTTCTTGCTCCTATAGTTTCAATCTTATTCGTTTATATTTTCTTTGGAGTTTTTACTATAGCTCCTACTGCTATTTCTCTAAAATGTTTTATTCTTACCCTTATAGTATCTATCATCGGTATTATCTTCGCAACCTGCATGGTTATCAATCTCTCTTCTGACATTGAAAAGGAAGAAAAAATAAAAAAGAGAAAAATAGTTATTTCTTTAATAATAGAAATAGCTATAATCTTAGGAGGATTTCAGTTAGTAATGTTGTTTATATAACTATCGAAAAAAATAACACAGCCCTGACGCGATGCGCCGGGGCTTTTGATTTTACCTTGACAAAAATCAAAAAATTTGTTTAAATATTTATATAATAATCGTTAAACTTTGTTATTTACAAAAGGAGGAAAAATGAAAAGATTAATTTGGGCCGAGTTGCTTGCTATAATCGTTACGGTTTTCGTTTTTGGTATTGCGTTTAGCTTTTTAAAACTTTACACCACCCCCATTACCATCTGTACCTTTGTCGCCGCTATCTTTGTAGCCCTTATTACTTTATGTCTCGCCTTTATCGTCTTTATCGTCTTTTTCGACTCTGACTCTATCGTCTTTGCCTTTTTTATCTCTGCTTCTGTTTCTTTTTTATTTTCCATCTTACCCGCTCCTACTGTCATTCTTGGTCGCTTTGTCCTCTTTTTCTTCGCTATTGGCGCTGCCGCATGCGCTTTTGGCGATATTCCAGATCTGAAACTTAAAAAAGGAATTATTTTAATATCGGCTCTTGGGGAAATTGGTCTAATCTGGTTAGGATTTTATTTGATAAAAATCCTAATTTAAATCGAAACAAAAACACAGCCCTGACGCGAGATGCGCCGGGGCTTTTTATTTTAACTTGACAAAAAACAAAAAATTTGTTTAAATAATAATAATCGCAACAATTAAGTTGTGAAAGCACAATAAAAAAGGAGGAAAAATGCAAAAACTGGCTGCATTCATAGTCTTCTGTATGGCTGTTATGACCGGACTGTATGCCTTCGGGGTTTATCTATTCAAAAATGGCGGCAACATTTTTAGCAACGATCCTGCTATCGTATTCACTGCTACTGTCTGGGGTTTTCTCGCTGCTATTATTTTTATAATTGCCATTATGCTGCTTGCTTTCTTGGGTTTCTTATGCGGCGGCGGTATCCATTTTGCCCATTATTGCATTACTAATTTGGTCAGAGTAATGGCTAATAAGAAAAAATGGGTAACAATTGCTCTGGTAATCTTTATAATAGCTATAGCTTGGTTTGGATTCCAGTTGGTTAATCAAATAATTTAAGAACCTAAAAATAACCCCGGTGCATTGTCCCGGGGTTATTGATTTTTCATTTGCCTTTTTTTAACTTTCTGGTATAATAATTCTATGTTTTTAAACGGGAAAAAAATAGCCAAAACAATACTTCAGGGCTTGAAAACAACAATCAAAAAGCAAAAAATAAAACCCTGCTTGGCGGTAATTCTAATTGGCAAAGATCTTGGCTCAGTAGTTTACGTCAGATTAAAAGAAAAAGCAGCTCAGGAAATCGGCATTAAATTTGTTCGTTTTGATTTAAAAAATAATGTCAGCCAAAAAAAAGTTTTAGATTTAATTAAAAAACTTAATTCCAATGCTCATATTCACGGCATTATTGTCCAATTCCCTCTTCCTAAACATCTGAATTCAAATTTGATCGCCCAATCTATTTTACCTGAAAAAGATGTTGACGGTTTTGGCAAGCAATCTCTTTTTTCTTCTCCGGCTCATTTGGCTGTTTTAAAATTAATTCAAGCCGCGAAAGGAAAAAAAGAAACAGCTGTGATTATTTCCAAAAATCCGATTTTCGCTCAGCCATTGGCCGAATTATTGATTCGCCAAAAAATAAAATCTCAATGTGTTTATTTGGTCAACGGAAAAATAAAAAATCCAACAACAGTAAAAAAAGCGGATATTGTCATTGTCGCTATTGGCAAACCTCATTTTATTAAACCGACAATAATCAAAAAAAATGCTATTATTATAGATGTTGGTTATAATCGCGTTAATAACAAACCTGCCGGCGATGTTGATCCGAAAGTTGCCTTAAAAGCTTCTTATTTCTCGCCTGTTCCCGGTGGCATTGGTCCATTAAGCGTCGCATTTTTATTAAAAAATACTTATTTATCAGCTAAATTTAATAATTAATTAATAAAAAAAATTATATGTCTACATCGCAAATTCTCAACATTGTTCAAATCGTCGTTTCTGCCGTTCTTATCAGCGGAGTGCTTTTGCAAGCAAGAGGCGGAGGCGCGTCAGGATTATTCGGCGGAGGCGGAGGCGGTGATGTTTATCACACCAAGCGAGGACTTGAAAAAATCATCTTCGCAATTACTGCCGTGGCAGCGGTTGCCTTTCTCATCTTGGGAGTGGTTCAATTAATTATCGCCAAGTAGAAAAAACTCTCCATGATTAAAAATTTTTTACAAAGATTGAAAAATCGATTTGCTGCTATTCCCGAATTTGAACACCGGGTTTTCAGACAAATATTCAATAAAAAACATCCGACTTTAAAACAAATAAAATATGTCGGCCGTTTTCTGACTATTCAAGAAAAAAGGGTTATTGCTGTTTTAACATGCTTGACCATTTTTTCTTTTATTTTGCTTATCGGCCGTTTTTGGTTTTTCAATTTGCAGACAAAACCGATCAGTGGCGGAACTTATATTGAAGGATCTGTCAGCGAGCCGAAATTCGTCAATCCTCTTCTTGCCTCTGATGACATAGATTTGGATTTATCCCGTCTGATTTTTTCCGGACTTTTAGAATATGATAAAAATCTGGAATTAAAACCTGATTTGGCCGAAAATGTTTCGGTCAGCCAAGATAAAAAACAATATACTGTTTGTCTTAAAAAAAATATATTTTGGCATGACGGAGAAAAATTAACGCCTGAAGACGTATTATTCACTTTTAATTTGGCTCAAAACGATATTTCTAAAAGTCAATTTAAATCATTGATTAAAGAAGCTGAAACTCAACAGCTCGATGAAAATTGCGTTCAATTTAAATTAAAAAGTCCTTCAGACGCTTTTATGTCCGCGCTTACCTTGGGAATTTTACCAAAACACGTTTGGCAAAATGTTGCGCCTGAAAATTTTTCTCAATCAGAACTTAATCTCAAACCCATAGGAAGCGGCCCGTTTCAATTCAAATCTTTGACTCAAGACAGATCTAATGTCATCAAAGTATATACTTTGGAACGCAATGAAAAATTTTACGGACACGTGGCAAATCTGCAAGAAATAACTTTTAAAATTTATTCTGATTTCAATCAAGCAGCCGAGGCTTTAAAAAATAAAGAAATTATCGGGTTGGGATATGCTCCGAAAAAAATAAGAGACGAAGTGGCGGGTCTTAAAAATATCAAACATTATCCTTTGAATTTACCATATTATACTGTTATATTTTTTAATCTTAAAGATCAAAATTCTCCTTTGAAAGACAAAGCTGTTCGGGAAGCTTTAGCTTATTTAACGCCTAAAAAACAAATTTTTAAAGATGTTTTAAACGAAGAAGGGCAAATTATAGACAGCGCCATTCTCCCCTTTTCTTCCGCTTACAATCCGAATATTACAAAATATGGTTTTAATCCGTCTCTGGCGGAAAAAACTTTAACTCAAGCCGGCTGGCAAAAAAATCAACGGGGAATTTTTGAAAAAAACGGACAAGAATTGGAAATAACTCTTACTACGGTCAGTCAGCCTGATTTGGAAACAACCGCCAAATTAATTCAAACCGCCTGGCAAGACATCGGCATTAAAATAAAATCAATCACCATTTCGCCGGACCAAATTGCCGAAGTTATCAAAGCGCGAAATTTTCAAAGTTTTCTTTACGGCGTTTTGGCTAATTCAGATTCTGATCCTTATTTTCTTTGGCATTCTTCACAAATAGCGCCACCGGGCTTAAATTTAAGCGGTTTTAACAACAGAAAGGCTGACGAATTATTGGAAAAAGCGGAAAAAACAAAAGGAAATAATTTAGGTAAAAAATATTGGAACGACTTTCAAGAAATTATCGCTGAAAATATTCCGGCTGTTTTTCTTTACAATACCACTTACAGCTACTTGGTGGATAAAAAAATAAAAGGAATAGATATTAATTATATTCACAGACCGTCAGATCGTTTTATTAATATTGAAAATTGGTATATTAAAACAAAAATGGTTTGGAAGTAGGCCGGAGTGGTGAAACTGGTATACACGCAGCGTTCAGAGCGCTGTAAGCGCAAGCTTATGAGAGTTCAAATCTCTCCTCCGGCACCAAATATAAATTTTAAAAAATAATAATATGCTGCATCAAAAAAAATTGTCAATTGTTGTTTCTTGCATTGATTACCGTTTTTGGCC
>JBAZMD010000025.1:0-8787 GCA_041649955.1 Patescibacteria group bacterium
TCCACTGGAAATGATTATTAGCATACCTTGACTTCCACTGAACCACTGGAAACACAGAAAACTTCCACTGGAACCCCTTGACTTCTTATGGAAACTAAAAACAAAACATTTATAAACTTTATTTAATTAAATAATACATAAATAAACTATAAACATATATAAATAATAATAATAATAATAATAATAATAATAATAATAATAAAATGAAAATAACAAGAACTTACAACATCGAGATGGAGAATGTAGAGAGGTTAAAAGAAGTTAATAACGCTTCTGAATTAATTAACTCGTTATTGAAGAAATTTTTTGAAGAAGATGCTGTGATGACGAAAAAGCAGATTGAAGAAAGAATTAATAAAGAAAATCAAGAAATCGAGAAAAGAAAAGAGTTCATCGAAAAGCTGAAAAGCAAACAACCAAGAAAAGAAGATGTGAAAGTAGGTGAGTTTGTTTTACTAAGTTAAATGGCTAATGTAGAATTTTCAGGAGATTTTCAAAAAGCGAGTTTAGAGCAGATTAATTCAGTTAAAAAAGCATCTTTAATTAATGCCTTAGGAAAAGAAGAAGTTGAAGACACTATTGATGAGATGAAAAAATTTTTTGAATTAAATAAAAAAGAGATAATAAATGCCCAAAGGAAAAATTAAGTTTACAAAAGAGGACAGAGAGTGGGCGAAAGCGGTGAAAGAACGAGATGGGTGGGCTTGTGTTGTTTGTGGAGACACCAACCGCCCAAACGCTCACCACGTCATAGTAAGAGAAAACCACGATACGAAGCTCGACGTAAACAACGGCTTAACTCTCTGCGCAACTCACCACTTCTTTAACCGGCAAGTCTCAGCCCACAACAACCCACTCGGGCTTTTTATGTGGATGGAGATACATCGCCCAGAGCAGTTAGAATATTTAAGAGCTAAAATGAGAGATATTTTGGAATGTTAGAAACTAAGTGGGCTTATCCACAAATGGACGAGTGGCAGAAAGAAGTTTTAGAATATCAAGGAAACTTAGTTTTAATGTGTGGGCGTCAAGTTGGCAAATCAGAAATAATGGCGAAGAAGATTGCAGAATATCTTTTAAACAATCCTAAAAAAAAATTAATGATTATCTCAGGAGTAGAGAGACAGGCATCAGGACTTTATAACAAAGTCTTAGGCTACTTAGAACAATCCCAGCCAAGAGAATTAAAGAGAGGAAAAGACAAACCATTAAGAACTCACTTAAAGTTAAAAAACGGAAGTGAGCTATTAACCGAGCCAGTTGGCTTAGACGGAAGTGGGGCAAGACAGCATACTTTACACGGAGTAGTTTTCGAGGAAATGCAGTTAATCCCAGAAGACGCATTCGGGGCTATAACTCCTATGTTGCTAACAACTGGCGGATTTATGTGGATGTTAGGCACGGCGTGGAGTACAGAGGGCTACGTTTATGAAAGACTATCAGACCCAGACTTCAAAGTTTTCAGAATTAACTCCGAAGAAGTCGCGGAACTTAGACCCGAACCCCAACGAACAATTATGCTTAAACATTTAGAAAAGGAAAGAGAAAGGTTAGGCGAAGCTATGTATGGGCAAGAATATCTCGCCATCCCGAGCGAAAAAATAAGACAGATTTTCTCGGACGCTTTGATTAAAAAATGCCAAAGACTAAAACGGAGAGAAATAATAATTAAAGAACATAGGCACGTTTGCGGAGTAGACCCCGCTGGACTTGGGGAAGATGAGGGGGCTATCACAATTCTTGACACAGAAGATAAAGAAAAAATAATACAAACAGAATTTATAATTACAAATAAATTAATGACTACGCAAACCACAGACAAAATAATAGAACTTGACAAGAGATATGATTTTGAAAAAATCTACGTAGATGATGGGGGGGTTGGTTTCGGCGTTTTCTCTGAACTATTGAGAGACGACAGCACGCGAGGAAAAACGGAAGCACTAAACAACTCACAAAGAAGCCTAACACGAGACGAGAGCAGAAAAACAAAAATCCTAAAAGAAGATTTATATATTAATCTCCTTAGACTTATGGAACGAGGAAAGATTAAGCTTTTAGATGACGCTGAAATTAGAGAGAGCTTAAAATCGTGCAAGTTCGAGTACCACGAAACAACAAAAAAAATGTTAATTACCTCAAATTATAACCATCCAGTTGAAAGTTTAATTAGGTCCGCGTGGGACGCAGAAAGCAAAGATTTAAATCTCAAAATATATTCAATTAAAGTATAATGGAATTTAAAGATAAATATTCAACAAAAGAGGGAGAATTATATGAGAAAAAAGGCGACGATGATGAGGTTCTTATTTCATTCAAAAAAAAGGTTATTTCCGACGACGCTTTCGCTCTCGGGGATATAATACAAGATTTAATAAATAAAATAGAACACCTTCGGTTAACAAAATAATGGTAGAAGCAGGAACTTTATGCGGACAGACAGACGTCGCAAAAAAAGCAGGTGCTAACGCGTCAGCTACATCAGTTGCAGAAGCTTACACCAATGTTTTCATTAAGGAAGCAGAGGGATTATTATGCACCGCTTCGAGATATGATTGGGTGACTAACTACGCTTCTATTTCAACAATCGGAAAAGAAATATTGAGAGACGCAGTCGCGAGTTATTCAGCTGTAAAAGTTATTTCTTATGATATGTCAGGATTTACATCGCGACAAGAAGCTTTAATTATGATAAATATTCTTTGGGCTTGTTGGAGCGAGACGATGCGACTTTTAACAAAGGATAACAATTACAGAGATTTCATATTGACTGGCTCGGGAGATGTTGACTAATGGCTGAAAATTTACCTGTTAATTTTGCTATACCGAGCGAGAGTTCGATTGCATCTTACAACTGGACAGACATAGCAGAGGGAACAGGAGTAAGAGTAATTCAAGGTTTCAATACAGAAACAGCGTCGGGAAAATTACACCATCTAAGTGCGTATGCTACTGAAAGCAATAATGTAGAAACAAGGTTAACAACAGGAGACGACACTCTCACATTCAATATGTCTGTTTTCAATCATCCACAGAGAATAGGTGGAACAGGGATAATTCAATTTGCTGGGAGATTTGAGACAGGAGTAGGTGGGAGTATGTCTGTTTTCGTCGCTAAATTATATAAAGTTTCAACAGCGACGACAGAGTTATGTTCTGTGTCTTTACCTCTTGCTGGTTCCGACGCAACGAGAAGATACGTAGCCCCGCTGACTATTCCAGCAACTCATTTCAAAAAAGGCGATTACTTACGATTGACAATTAATGTCAAGTATAATGCAGGTGCTTTCACAATCGGACACGACCCAGCAAACAAAGACGGAACATATATTACCCCAGCATCAACTTATTCAACTAAATTCGAATTACTAATTCCATTCAAACTTGACTTATGAGCGAACTTAATATTTCAGCTTCGACGACAACAGATTTCACAAACGTAGTTCCCGACTTCATAGTTAACGCAAAAGCTTTAGACGCAGTTTCTCACAATCAAGATGAGAGCTACTGGTATTTCTCCGACGCAACACAAAGATACGGCTATTATCTAAGCATTCCTGAGATATTTTCCGCTGCGAATGCTATGGCGACTTGGGCTTTTGGGGCTGGTTGGAGTACAGATGATATGCAATTAAAGCAAGAATTAATGCACGTTAAAGGTATGGGAAAAGATACTTTTGCTAAGATTATATGGAACCACGAAGTTGTTAAGCTCATCGTCGGAGATGCTTTTATCGAAGTGAAAAGAAAAGAAAATAAGATTATCAATATGATACCAATTTCCCCAGAACGTATTCGTGTCGTCTTCAATCAAGAGGGAATGATTAAGCGATACGATACTTGGAATGGAAAAGAGTGGAGAGCGATAAAAAAAGAGGATATGCTCCACTCATCTAATAAAAGACTTGGTGACCAACTTCACGGGACAAGCCAAATCGAAGCTTCGAAGTTCATTATCGACGCAAGAAACGAGGCATTATCCGACGAGAGAATTATAAAACATCGAGACAAGGCGTTAGGTATCGCCTACGTTCAGACAGACAAGGCAGGAAAGATAGCGAGTGCGAGTTCAGCAGTCGAGACAGCAATAAAAAACGGCGAAATGCTAATCTTACCGAAAGATACTATGGAAATTCAACCTTACCCGTCAAGAAGTTCTGAAGATAGAACTGGCTGGATTTCATATTTGGAAAATTTCTTTTATCAAGTTTTTGGGGTGCCGAGAAGCATAGCAACCAGCGACGGCACGAGTGAAGTTGGTGGAAAAATGGGGAATGTGAATTTCGAGCCAACTTACGCAAAGGAACGAATAGATATGGAAGATGACTTATGGGCACAACAATCAATCAAAATTAAATTCGAAAAGCAGGCGTCTTTAGGTGGCTTAGTCCAAGACAATATGGCTAAGAATGTCGGAGAGACAAACATACAACCTAATGATGTAACTGCTACGATGGCGAGAGAATAATGGCAAGAAGAATAAGAAACACCGCAACATTAACTAACCAACAGCGAAACGCAGGCTGGACAATAGATAGCTACGGGCAGAGAGTATCCCCAACAGGAGAAGTGCTTAGTGCTTCTGTAAACATTATTACAGACGCAAGAACAGGACAAACTAGAGTTGCGAGAAGTGCAGACTATCCAACAAATCAAATACCTGAAAGTCGAGCTTCGTTAGTGCAAAAACAAGCAGTTCAAAATTATATTCAAGGAACAGGTGGGATGCTACCACAACAACAAGAACAACAAGCATCTCCAACAACTCAACCAACAACTCAACCAACAACTCAACCAACAACTCAACCAACAAAGACAAAAGCACCGCAAGCAGTCCCTACATTAGCAGGAATTTCAGCAGGCGAAAACCCCTTTTTTCAAGAGACACAAATACAAGAAGCTTTTCTTGAAGCATCCGATGTCGAAGGAAGTGTAATTGATCCCGTCGCCCAAACCAAGAGACAATTAATTGTATTACCGCAAGTCACACAGGTCGTTCTTGGAATAGTCGACCAAATCAGAGCATTATCAACACTTGGCGGACGAGACACCATTAAAATTCAAGAAGCAAGAAATATTTACAATAATTTAAAAACCGGATTAAAACTTCAAATTGATAATGTCGCTATGGGCGGAGATGAGACAGACGCACTAAATAATCTACGTGACGCTGTTAATGCTAATAATTTAATCGAAAGAACCGCACACAGAAAAGGAGTAGATAATTTATTGTATTGGTTTAGGGGCGGGCAAGAGTTAGAAATAGAAGCAGAAGTTAATATACAAGAATTAGAAGATTTAAGGGACCAATTAATTGTTGCAATCCGAACTAAACAAATGAGACAAGCAGGATTATTATGAGCTGGAAAACAATTTTGATTATTTCTGGTATCTGGACTTTTCTGTCATTGATAATTTTGCTTTCTGCTTTCTTCTGAAAATGAATAGCGAAGTAATTTTTTTGTTTAAAGTTTTAAGAAATGGATTGATTTTAGCTGGACTTTATTTTTTCTCTATCTGGGCGTCAAATGCAGACATCACTTTTTTAATTTGTAAACCAATTTTTGTTTTTCTCGGAACTTATGTTTTTACTGAATTAGCGACGAGATACGGAATACATAAAGAATTATCAAAATCAAAAATAAAGCGGAGTTTCACAACTCTGATATTGTAAGGGGGTTAATATGGTAGAAAATAATGAAAAAGTCGCAAGTGAAACAGCAACTCAAAATAGCGATGCAGGGAATAAGCCCGCAGAGCCTGATAAGATTGAACGAGCTGAGCTTGCAGTTAAAAGGATGGAAGAAAGCGAAAAACGACTTGACGAAAAAATCGCTAAGTTACAAGAACTCGAAGTCAATCGACTACTGGGAAGCACAGCAGGCGGACACATAGAAAGTATGATGACACCTGAACAACACGCACAAGCAGAAGCAAAAAGGAGAGCAGATGAAATCGTTAAAGCGTTTAAGTGAAGAACAAGCAGTAATCCAAGAAAGAGAAGCCCTTATCGAAATGTATAAAGCTGGTTTTCTCGACGGCTATTGTGTTACGAAAAAACTTAACAGAAAAAATAAGGACTGGTGGATTAGAATGAATAAAGAATACAAAAAAGCTTTTTTCACAAGGTTCGAAAAAAAAATAAATAAGGAGTTAAAAAAATGCACTTAAACTTTTTTCTGCGCGGAATTGAAAGCCAAGTTAATATATGGAAAATGTTGGCTCAATCTCAGTTCTGGCAATGGAAAAGAAAAAAACTGAAAACTGGAAAAGACGAGATAACCTTAGTTCAAGGTGCACTTCGCCCGTCTATTCTCGGTTCGTATGAATATGTTTTCCCAGAAGAATGTTTACCAGAAGTTCTTGCTGTTCTTGGATTTTCAGAAGAATACGCTAAGGATTTTCGATTGAAATTAATTCGTCCAATTTTCAATTCGATAAAAATTAAAAAGAAGGTATGGAGAGAAGCAGAAAAAAAGCAAACGATGATAATCATCGACGGCACAACAAGAGGATTAGCAAATTGCGTCGTCGGTGGAGTTCATCTCATCCCAATAGGAATTAAAAAAGATAAAAGAGGAATATGGAAAGAAATAGGATACGAACAAGAAATGCTTTAATTATTTTCTCGATGATAGTCATCGCTGGATTAATTGGTTTTGGTTTGGGCTGTTGGATTACAACAACCGCCGTCGTTGAAATTGCAAATAACTTCATCGAAATTGATTATGACTTAGTTAATCAAGCAATATGGAAATATAAAAATAATATTGGGGGATGTTTTTCTAATGAAATTTTACAAAATCTTACTGGCTAAGGCTTACTTCGATAAGGGGCTCGGACTGACAAATTATATAAAATACATTTTAGCTTTCGCTGGAATTTTTGATTTCATCGACGGAAAAACTGCTTTAATTTTCGCAGTCGTTTACATTTTTTTCTGTTACATTCTCGGGAGATATTGGTATTCAATGGGGATTATCGAAACAGAAAATGAAATTAACAATCTTTTCAATCCATTTCAAAAAGAAGTAAGAAAAAAATTAAGAATTAAAAAAAGATAAAGCTTATATAACTCTGGTTTCTATCATTAATATGGCAAGAGAGGCAATATTGAGGGATACTAAACCTTTGGTTTCTAGATGTTATACTTGTGCAACAGGCACAGGCATCGCAAAGGGCACTTTTCTCAAAGTTGCTGATGCATTCACTGCGTCTGCTTCTACTGGAATAGGAGATATTTTTTGTGGTTTTGCTCACGCTGACGTAAACAAATCAACTGACACTGCTTTCAATACCGAAACTTCTGTAACTGCTGATAGTGGTGGAGTGTATGAATTGACTGCGAGCGGAGCGATTGTTGTTGGACAATTCGTTAAAACTGCTGGTGCTAATTATGTTATGGCTTGTGCTGATGCAGATGTTACAGCTTCTTACGCGAGGATTGTTGGTGTTGCTTTGGAAACAGCAACTGATAGTGAAGTGATAAACGTAGCAGTGAGGGCAATCTAATGACATTTTCAGGAACAGGAGAAGAAGCAGTAAGAGCAACAACTTATGACTTAGCGATAAAACAAATTGCAAATTACGCTTACAAATTTAAACAATTAGTTTCGGTGGTTAGTTCGTCTTCTTGGAAAAATTATTTTTTCAGAGAACAAACTAATGTTCCTGAGGGACAGAGTGGAAACGCAATCAAAGGAATTCCAAGAGGTGCTGACTTTCCTAATGCTGTTCTAACTTGGGAACAAGTTAATTCAAGGATTGATAAATATGGATTATCGGCGACAATAGACCACGAAGATTTAATTGCAGGGAACATTGATACACGAAACAGAACAATTCTTAGAATTGCCGAGGGAGTAGCGAAAGCAGTTGATAGCGAGATATATTCTGTTCTATCGACTGACAGCAGTATTCAATCAGGCACTTTACAAGGCGGATACTGGAATGAAAGTTCAGGAGCAATAATCAAGGACTTGGCAAAATTCAAAGCTCAAGTTAAAGCATACTACGACAATGCGAAAGATTTCGCAGTGGTGGTTCATCCGGATATGGAACCCCACATTCTTCATTATATATACGAAAAAGGATCACAAGCAACTACAAGCGGACAGAGTGCTTTTAATGGAGAAATAGGAAATCCAGCAGGAGTAAGAGTTATTACTTCCTCAGTTGTCGCAGCGAGTTACGCTCTTTTTGTGGTGCCGAAAACTTGTGCAACTTGGAAGCAATTAATGGCTTTACAAACTGAAACTAAGACAGACGCATTCATCGGCGACGAAATAAGAGCTTGTGAATACGGAGTAACAGAAGTTCACGAACCGAAACAGATTATTTATACGCAAGTAATCGCATAGAAAGGTTTATATTTTTTGTATTTCTAATATTTATATGACACATAGAGCAGAGGGATTTGATGATATTTTTGAAAATTCAGTGATAATAAGAAAAAGTTGTCAAGCAAAAGATTTCATCGGCGACGGCTCAAAACTTAATAATCTTCCTCTCTCTGCTTATGCACTCAAAGCAGGAAATGTAGGAACTCTCGACGGGATTTGGTCAAGTACAGAAACAGGTCCTGCAAAGATGGGAATTGATTGGAATTATGCAAGGTTGTATGATATTGATGGTTCTGGAAATGAAGTTAATCTTGAACAAGGGTTTATAACAATGGCAAATGGAAAAATAACAGCAGGAGAATTAGGAATAGATAACATCAATATTAATGGAGCAATTATTTCAAGTAACACAGGAGAAATAAGTTTTTCTAATGAAAATCTTGTA
>JBAZMD010000026.1:0-8717 GCA_041649955.1 Patescibacteria group bacterium
CTCGGTGTCTCTACCGGATAGGCAACACCTGTTCCCATTTCGAACACAGAAGTTAAGCTATCCAGGGCCGATGGTAGTCCTTCGGGGCGAGAGTAGGTCGATGCCGAGTTTAAAAATAGATTCCCTTTTGGGAGTCTATTTTATTTTTTATTATTAGTGCTATAATTAAGTTACTTAATTATAATTTAATTTAAAAAAATTTATGGAAGAAACAAATCAAAAACCAACTCAGCAAAAAAATACAGGCATGGCGATTATTGCCTATATTATTTTTTTCATTCCTTTGCTCACTGACGCGAAGAATGATCCCTTTGTGAAATTTCATGTTAAACAAGGGTTAACTCTTTTAATTGCCGGAATCATTGTAGGGATATTAAGTTCTTTTCTTCCTTGGAGTTTATACAGAATCAGTCAGCTGCTTAATCTTTTCGTATTTGTTCTGATGATTATCGGTATTATGAATGCTTCTAAGGGCGAAGAAAAACCGTTGCCGATTATCGGTAAATTTGCTGAAAATTTTAAATTTTAATTTTAAAATTATAAAAGACGAAAATTAAATTAGCCCCTGATAGGGGCTAATTTAATTTTGACAAATTGAAATAAAATGCTAAAATGGTTTTGTTCTTTACAACTTAATATGAAATGGTAAAATGAACTAGCCAATCTAAAAAAATAACTATAATTCGTTAGTTCAAAATTATGGCACGTTCTATTGATAGAGAAAAAGCTATTAAATTAAGAAAAGAAGAAAAAAGTTATAGCCAAATTAAAAAAATTTTAGGTATAAGCAAGAGTACCCTGAGTTGTTGGTTGAAAGATTATCCTCTGTCTAAACAGCGAATAAGAGAACTTCGCGATTGCAATGAACAAAGAATTGAAAAATACCGAGAAACAATGAGGGAAAAAAGGGAAAAAAGATTGAAAAAAATTTATGGCGAACAAAAACAATTATGGCTTCCATTAACAAACCGCGAACTGTTTTTTGCCGGATTGTTTCTTTATTGGGGAGAAGGACGCAAAGGCTTTCAAAGTGCGATTGAAGTTAGTAATACCGACCCTTCCATGATTAGATTTGTCATCTATTGGTTAACTAAAATATTAAAAATTCCAAAAGAAAAAATTAAAGTAGGTTTACATTTGTATAAAAACATGGATATTAAAAAAGAACATCTATTTTGGAGCAAAACACTGAATCTCTCTCCGAGTCAATTTAGAAAACCTTATATTAAAGAGTCTTCCAATTTACGAATAAATCACAAAGGAGGATTCGGACATGGAACATGCAGAATTTATATTTGCGATGCAAGAATCAAAGAAAAAATCATATTGCTTATTCAGGGAATAACCAATCAATATAAATAAGGTTAAATTTTTAACCGGCCTGTAGCTCATCGGTTAGAGCAACTGCCTTATAAGCAGTAGGTAGATGGTTCGATTCCATCCAGGCCGATTGCCAATTTTTACTTTTTAAATTTAAAATTATTTATGTCTCATTTTTTTATCGGTCTTGGTATAATTATTATTGGAGTTATTCTAACTTTAAACAGCGAATGGCTTTTGCGGACCGCCGGTCCGGTACAATGGGCTGAAGAAAAATTGGGATCTGAAGGCGGCAGCCGTTTATTTTATAAATTACTGGGAATGGCGGTTGTTGTACTTGGACTTTTTGTAATCAGCGGAATTTGGGAAGATATTTTAAATGGTGTTGCCAGGCTTTTCGGTTTGGCGGGAAATAATGAATAGTTTTTTAAAAAGAATCAAAAATTCTTTGATAATTTCCATGTGAGGGGCCGTTAGCTCATTTGGTAGAGCGCCTCGTTTGCAACGAGGAGGTGGCCGGTTCAAATCCGGCACGGTCCACCAGAAAATGATTAAAATTATACTAAATTTAAAAAATCTCCCTACAACCAGCTCAAATAAAGGATTTTAGGGTATACTGAAATGGGGCCAGACCCCAAATGAAAAAATAAACTATAGAAATAATTATAAAAGTTTTTAAGGTAAAATTAATTATATATGAATAAAAAAATTATTATCATTTTAGTGGCAGCTATAGTTGTCGTCGTCGGGGTGAGTGTTTATTGTTTTAAAAATCAAAAATTTACGCCAACTCCCGCACCTGTTACTGATGATAAAGGATCAACTTTAGAGGGAATAAATTCAGTAATAAGCGCAAATAACCAATTTGCTTTAGATCTCTATTCGCAATTAAAAAGCAGCGAGGGAAATATTTTCTTTTCACCATACAGCATTTCAACCGCTCTTGCGATGACTTATGAAGGAGCGCGCGGAACAACAGCGGAAGAAATGCAATCAGTATTTCATTTTCCCGTTGACAGTAATTTACGGAGATCTGCTTTCGCATCAATTCATAATCAACTCAATAAGCCGGATGCAAAATATCAACTTAGTATTGCCAATGCTTTATGGGCCCAAAATGATTATAAATTTTTAAATGATTATCTTGCGACTTTAGAGCAATATTACGCAGGAAAGGCGACTAATGTTGATTTTAAAAATTCAACCGAAGCGTCAAGACAAACAATAAATAAGTGGGTAGAGGATAAAACCAATGACAAAATAAAAAATTTGTTTCCACAGGGTTCTATAGATAGCATGACCCGCCTTGTTCTCACAAACGCAATTTATTTCAAGGGAACATGGATTAAGCAATTTGAAAAAAATAAAACTAGCGACGAAGATTTTCGGGTAAGTCCTGTTAATACGGTTAAAGTCTCAATGATGCAACGAACGGATAAAGACGCGAAATTCAATTACACGGAAACAGATGATTTACAAGTTCTTGAAATGCTTTACGAAGGCAATAAATTATCAATGATGGTTTTGCTTCCGAAGAACAATGATTTATTATCGTTTGAAAATTTACTGTCATTAGAAAAAATAAACGACTGGAAAAGTAAGTTACAAGAACAACGCGTTGATGTATTTATGCCAAAATTTACTTTTGATACCAAATATTTTATGAATGGAACATTGGCAAAAATGGGTATGCCTACAGCTTTTTTAAACAGCGCTGATTTCTCCGGCATGGACGGAACAAAAAATTTATCAATTCAAAATGTAATTCATCAAGCTTTTGTTGATGTAAACGAAGAAGGCACTGAAGCTGCTGCTGCTACGGGCATTTCAATGGGTTTAACTTCCGCTCCGCCGCAAAAAACTCCCATCTTTCGAGCAGATCATCCGTTTATATTTGTGATTCAAGACAAAGATAACGGAAATATTTTATTTTTCGGCAGAGTTTCAAATCCTAATAAATAATTTATGAATATGATTCTAACACAAAGCATTTATTTCTTTTTAATGTCTTTCGCGCTCGCGGTTCTTGAAATTCAAATTGAAGGTCCTCACGGCTGGGCGGCTAAAATACCGACTTGGCGGCCGGGCAACGCACATTGGCTTGGACGTCTTTTCAAAAAAGTTAATAAAGGCGAAGAACTGACAGGCTATCATCTTGTGCTGATAATTTTTCTTCTTTTGATGTTCCACTGGCCGTATTTGTGGTTTGCGAAATGGTCGCTTGCCAATGAATTATTGCTGATGGGATTTTTTATTTTCTTTACCGTGGTTTGGGATTTTCTTTGGTTTATTTTAAATCCCCACCACTCGCTTAAAAAATTCGGTCCACTCCAGGCAACTTGGCACAAAGTTTGGATAGGCAGACTTCCGATTAAATATGCAATCGGAGCCATCGCAGCTGCGGTATTATTTTGTTTTGCTTCTTTGGTCAGCGGAGTATCACTTTTAATCGGTCTCTCAAATTTTCTGATTCTCGCCGCGGTTAATATATTTCTCACTCTTCTGACAATTATTTTTTACCCAAAAACTTTTTAAATTATCATTTTCGCATTTATGGATGATTTTTTAAAATATAAAATCAGAAATTATAAATATTGGTGCATTTATATTCATCAAAACCAGGGATATTTAGGACGGTGTATTGTTTGGTGTAACAGAGAAGGCGCTTTAGATTTAACAGATGCTACTCTTGAGGAAAGAGAAGAATTATTCGTTATTTTGAAAGATTTAAGAGAATCATTAAAAAATATATTTCAGCCAGATTGGTTTAATTATTCATTTCTTGGCAATGGAACAAGACATTTGCATTGCCATTTTATTCCAAGATATGCTTCTGACAGAAAATTTGGCGGAACGATTTTTAAAGATGAGAAATGGGGGCACAATTATCGAACAGACCATGATTTTAAAATTTCAGAAGAACTATTGGAACAAATTAGATTTAGAATAAAAGAGGCATTGGACTGATTTATTTTAATTAGCCTGTCTATTTTATGAAAAATTTGATATGATATTAATGTAGAAGAATTTTTTTAATAATAAAATTAATTTTATTATATGGATACAACAAAAATTCCCGGAGGAAAAGAATTAATTGACTCTAAAACATTATTGGAAAAAATCGGCATTGCCGAAAAAATGGTTGTGGCTGATCTTGGCTGCGGACGGCGCGGATATTTTTCTTTGCAAGCGGCAAAATTAGTCGGTCCGCAAGGATTAGTTTACGCCATGGATATTATCCAAACCGCGCTCCAAAATGTAGAAAGTATGGCCAAATTATTCGGCATTTCAAATTTAAAAACAGTTTGGACTAATCTGGAAATACCCGGCGCGACTAAAATTACCAATAACAGCGTTGATTTGGCGATGATCAATAATGTGCTTTTCCAAACCAAAAAAGGGGATTTAATCATTAAAGAAGCGGCCAGGATTTTGAAAATCGGAGGCAAACTTGAAGTCACTGATTGGAAAAAAATTGCTGTTCCTTTCGGGCCAGTGGCAGAAGAAAGAATAAGTCCGGAAGAAGTCAAAAAATATGCCCAAGCAGCCGGATTGAAATTTGAACAAGAATTTGACGCCGGACCATATCATTACACTCTTATTTTCGTTAAATAAATTAATGGAATGAAAACCCAAAAGCAATTATTGGGAAATTTGGGAGAAGATTTGGCGGTTAAATTTTTAGAAAAACAAGGATATAAAATTATTGAACGTAATCTTAAAACCGGAAGAGTCGGAGAGATTGATATTATAGCTCGCAAAAACGGCGAGCTTATTTTTATTGAGGTGAAAACAAAATCAAATTATGAAACCGGTCTGCCGGAAGAAGAATTTAATTTTCACAAAAAGAAAAAAATGCAGCGGGCGGTTCAAAGTTATTTATGGAAAAATAATTTGCAAAATGAATCCATCAGAGTTGATCTAATCGCCATTGATGTTTTAAAACAACTTTCACCCGACCAAAAGCAGGAAGTGAAAATCCGCCATTATCCGGATATGCCGATTTTTGAGTAAAACCCGCCAAAATTTTTTCAAAAAATTTTGGCGAGCAGGTGTGGATAAAAATGTTTTTTGCCTCTTGCTTTTTTGTTCATTTTAAGATAATATAAATATATAACTAGTTTAGAAAATCTAAACTAGGTTTTTTCTTAAATTTATTTTTAAAATTAAAATTATGGCTTCACCAATTTTAGCGGCAATTGATCAAATTTGCCAAGAAAAAAAACTTTCCAAAGAGCAAGTCGTGGGCGCGATTGAACAAGCGCTTAGTGCTGCTTATAGAAGAGATTTTGGTCAAAAAAATCAGGATGTTAAGGTTGAATTTGATCCGGAAACCGGCAAAATGCAGGTTTTTGACATTAAAACCGTCGTTGAAGATTTACCTGAAATAGAGGACGAATCTACAGTAGAGAAAACAGAAATTAAGGAAAAGAAAAAAAAGACCAAAAAGAAATCTGAAAAAATTGAAAAAGAAATTTTGCCCGTTGAACCTCAAGAAGAAAAAGAGGAAAAACATTTTAATCCAAGAACCGAACTTCAGCTTTCCGATGCCAAAAAAATCAGTAAAAAATACAAGATAGGGGATATTATTAAAACAGAGTTGGAAATTCACAGTGATTTCGGCCGCATCGCCGCTCAAACCGCCAAGCAGGTCATTGTTCAAAGATTAAAGGAAATTGAACGAAGTACAGTATTTCAAACTTATAAAAGTCAGGAAAAACAAGTGGTTGATGCCGTTGTCCAAAGATTGGAGAGAAATGTTATTTTGGTTGATTTACAGGACGCCACGGCCGTTTTGCCTTATACGGAACAAGTTCAAGAAGAAAGATATTATCCGGGCCAAAAAATAAAAGTTTATATTTTAATGGTTTCTGAAACCAATAAAGGGCCGGAAATTATCGTTTCGCGCCGCCATCCTGATATTTTGAAAGAATTATTCAAATCTGAAATTCCTGAAATAGCTTCCGGTACCGTGGAAATAAAAGTTATTGCCAGAGAAGCCGGTTCACGTTCCAAAATCGCGGTTTTCACCTCGGAAAAGAATTTGGATCCGATCGGTTCATGTATTGGCCAGAAAGGAGCGAGAATCCAAACGATTATTTCTGAAATCGGCGGAGAAAAAATAGATATTATTGAATATTCCGACGACCCTCAAAAATTTATCGCCAATGCTCTCGCGCCGGCCAAAACAGTTTCGCTTAAAATTGATGAAAAAAACAAAGAAGTTTCGGTAAAAGTCAGGAAAAATCAACTTTCTTTGGCTATTGGACGAGCCGGGCAAAATGTCAGACTCGCTTCCAGATTAACCGGTTATAAAATTGAAGTTCAGCTTTTTGAAGAAGAAGAGACCGAAGCAACCGCGGAAGAAGTCAAAGAAGAAAAATCTAAATCATCCGAAAAAGAATCTGAATAAAGTCCTTATGATTTAAAAGATGCCGCGTTTTTATTGTAATTATCTCGCGGTTTTTGTCATATAATTAAAATAATTTATGAATTTATCAACAAAAAAACTCCCTAAAAATTTATTGGAAATTAATATTGAAATGTCTCCCGAAGAAATGAAAGAATTTTACGATAAAGCTTTGGAAGATTTGGCAAAAAGCTTGAAAATTGACGGTTTTAGACAAGGCAAGGTTCCTTTGAATTTAGCCAAGCAAAGCATAGACGAAGCGAAAATTTTGGAACAAGCAGCCGAAGAAGCGATGAATCAAAAATACGCCGAGATTATTGAAAAAGAAAAAATAAATCCGGCCGGTCCGCCAACAGTTGAAATTAAGAAATTGGCGCCCGATAATCCATTTGTTTTTAAATTAACCGTTCCCTTGATTCCAAAAGTTAAATTGGGAAATTATAAAAAAATTAAATTTCAACAGAAAAAAATTGAAATATCTCCCAAGGATTTAGAGGCAACCATAAAAAAATTGCAGCAATCCCGAGCCAAAGAAACTTTGGTCAGTCGCGAAGCGCAAATTGGCGACCGCGTGGAAATTGATTTAGATTTATTTTTAGACAAAGTGCCATTGGAAAACGGCCAAGTTAAAAATCTTTCAGTCATTCTCGGTGAAGATTATTATATTCCCGGCTTGTCGGAAAACTTAAAAGGATTAAAGGCGGGAGAAATAAAAGAATTCAGTTTGAAATATCCGGCGAATCATTATGATAAAAAATTAGCCAATAAAGAAATAGAGTTTAAGACCAAGATTAATAATATTTTTCAAATTGATTTGCCAAAGCTTGATGATGAATTTTCAAAATTATTCGGATTTCAAACTTTTGCTGATTTGGAAAAACAAGTTCAGGATACGCTAGAGAAAGAAGCAAAATCAAAAGAAGAACAGCGCCAAGAATTGGAAATTTTAAAACAACTGACCGAGAAAGGAGAATACGAAGAAATTCCCGAAATTTTAATTGAACACGAATTTGAAAAAATGATAGCTGAATTTAAAATGTCGCTTCAAGAAGAAGGTTTTGGACAAGGAAATGAAGGCGATATTTTTAATAAATATCTTGAAAGCATTCAAAAAACCGAAGAAGAATTCAAAAAAGGCCTACTCCCCAAAGCAGAAGACAGGATTAAAGTATCTTTGGCTATCAGACAAATCGCTATTCTTGAAAACATAGAAGTTGATGATCAAGATGTTGAAGAGGAAATTGAAAAATTATCCAATTTGTATCAGGGTAGAGAGGAAGCGCTGGAAAATATAAAATCAGAAGCAGGCAGAATTTATTTAAAAAACTTTTTAACCAATCAAAAAGTGATTAAATGGTTAAAAGAAAAAAATTCATGAAAATAGCCATTATTTCCGACAGTCACGATAATGTTCCAAATTTGGAAAAAGCTCTGGCAATAATTAAAAATCAAGGTGTTGGTTTAATTATTCACTGCGGGGATTTATGCGCGCCTTCAATGCTTTCCAAAGTAATCGCTCCCGATTTTCAGGGAGAAATTCATATTGTTCACGGTAATGTCGGGGATCCGGATTTACTTGAAGAAATCGCCAAAAAATTTCCCAATGTAACCGTTCATGGAGAAATTGGAGAGATAGAAGTAGCCAGCCCGGGGCTGAAAAACAAGAAAATCGCTTTTACTCATTTTCCGGAAGAAGGAAAAAAAATGGCCGAAAGCCAAAAATATGATTTTGTTTTTTACGGTCATACCCATAAACCTTGGGAAGAAAAAATAAACAAATGCAGATTGGTTAATCCGGGTACTTTGGCCGGAATGTTTTATAAAGCTACTTTTGCCATTTATGATACGGAAACCGACGAGTTGGAATTAAAAATTCTTGAATTGCTATAAAAGATTGACAAAAATTCTACTTTTAATATAATATCAATTGAAGCGCGGGTGTCGTATAACGGCTATTATGCAACCTTGCCAAGGTTGAGAAGGCGGT
>JBAZMD010000027.1:0-8310 GCA_041649955.1 Patescibacteria group bacterium
ATTTCATCCAGGAAGAAATACGCAAGGGCACTTCAGTTCAAACTATTCAAGAAATTTTAATCAGAGAAAAATTAAAACCTTTTTTCAGACCGGAATTTTTAAATCGTTTTGACGGAGTTATTGTTTTCAAGCCATTAGGCATAGAAGAAGTCAGACAGATTGCCAAATTAACATTAAATAAACTGGCTGGTCAATTGGAGCAAAAAGGTATTGCTTTGAAAGTTACCGAGGACGCGGTTAATGAATTAGCTCAAGCCGGTTTTGATCCGATTTTCGGTGCTCGTCCGCTTCAAAGAGTTATTCAAACAAGAGTTAATGATGCTTTGGCGCAATTTTTATTGACCGGAAAACTTGGACGGAGAGACGTGGTGGTTCTTGATAAGGGGGGGGAAATAAGAGTTGAAAAGGCAATCAGCATCTAAACTATTCTCAATTTACTTGACATGTTTTTAAATAAGTATTATTATTTATTCATATGGAATTAGCAATTATAAAAACAGGAGGAAAACAATATCTAGTAAAAGAAGGAGATGTTCTTTTAATAGAAAAAATTATTAAAGAACCAGGAGAAAAATTTTTATTTGAAGAAGTTCTTGCGGTTTTTGATTCGGAAAAAGACGGTCTTATTGTCGGTAAACCATATCTTAAAGGCTTTAAAATTGAAGCCAAAGTTATAGATCAGGAAAAGGGAGAAAAGATTTACGTAGTCAAATATAAACCAAAAGTTCGTTATCATAAAAAAACCGGCCATCGCCAGTTGTACACGAGAGTTAAAATTCTAAAAATAGAAACAGCCGCAAAATAGAAAACCCCAGCAGCAAATCCGAATAAAAATTTTTAAAAATAAAAAGCCATTTGCACGGTACGCGCCTTCGGCTTCATCTATTTTTAAAATTTAGTTGTTCGTTGGATTTGTGCGGGGTGCTCAAAATTGTAATTCCGCTAAAGCGGAAACAATTTTGGCAAAAGATTAAACCGGAGTGCGGCTTAACGCTTTTAAAGCTTCTTTAATTCTTTTTTCGGTCTTTGTTATTTCGGGAGAAATTTTTCTGACAGCTAAACGCGCTTGTGAAATGGTATAGCCCATGGAAATCAAGGCGTCAATAATGACACCGTCATCATTGGAAGTTGTTTGAGTCATTTTTCCGATTTTGCCTTTTAATTCAAGAATAATTCTTTCAGCGGTTTTTCTGCCGATTCCGGAAACCTTGGTTAAAATGGCCAGATTTTCTTCTAAAATAGCCTGTTCCAGATCCTTGATTTTTATCATTGAGAGGACATTAATGGCTGATTTTGGCCCGATTCCGGAGATATCATTGAGTTTTTTGAAATATTCGCGTTCTTGGCAATTTTCAAAACCGAAAAGCATGACCAAATTCTCTCTCACATGCAAATAAGTGAACAGTTTCAAGGTTTGTCCGGTTTCAATTTTTTCCAAGAAAAAATCAGTTACGAAGACTTGATAAGATATGCCGTTTATTTCAATGGCAATATAGTCAATTCCTTTCTCAATAATTTTTCCTTCCAGAGAGTAAATCATATCAGTAATGTTATCATTTATAACCTTAAAGTCATAGCACAGTTTATCCACACTTGACAAAATATAAAAATAGTGTATACTATAATTATTAAATCAAAGGGGGTTTATAAATAATATAATATGAGAAACCCAGAACAATATCATCCAACAATAGAACAAACAACAGAGAACAAGGAATTAAGTATGGGAAGCAGGGCGGTTGTTGAAGAAGTGGAAGCGAGAAAGAATAAGGGAGTTATTATTGAAGAACAAGAAACTTACGGAAAATTTTTTGGTACAGAAGAAGATGTATTTAAAAATGCTGTTGGCAGGCCTTATAAGATAAAAAATACACAGATAGTTACTGAGCTGGTTAAGGCGATAGGACATAGCCCTGAGAAAATTATTAAAGCATCATAAAAGCCGAAATGATATTATAATTTCAAGAATTTTTGATTTGACTGAAACTCATGTCTAAAATATTAGAACAATTAAACGAAATTATCACATCTTCGACCATTCCGTTAGCCGATCAGAATGATCTGCTTATTTTTTTACCTATTTTACCCGAAGAAACTCTAAAAGAACTTTGTCAACTTTGGCAAAAACACAAAAAATTAGTTAATGATTTTAATGATAATTTTAAAGCTAAATTAAATATTTTGATTAATGGCCGAGATAAATGGGACAAATTGATTTCTCAAGAAGAAGCCATGTTGAACGAAGAGTTTGACGAAGAAAAAGAAGATAAAAATGATGAAGACGAATTTTAAATTAAAAATTAAAAATTATTATGCCTATTAAAAGATCAGCTTTCAAAGCCGTTAGACAAACAAAAAAACGCACGCTTCACAATAAAAAAATTCAAGCAAACGTTCATTGGATTAAACATCAATTGATCAAATTCATGGCCTTGAAAGACAAAGAAAAATCCAAAGAATTTTATTTAAAATTACAAAAAGCCTTGGATAAGGCCGTTCAAAAAAATATTCTTAAAAAAAATACAGTATCTCGTTATAAATCACGGTTATCTCAAAAGGTGAACGCGATGAAATAACTAGGCTCTGGCGATCAGGAGATCCAAGAGGGTTTCCGAATCAATAGGACGAGTTTTTCTCAAAAGATCTATCTTCAAAAGTTGTTGATAGGTCTTTTTTATTTCTTCCAAACCGTATTTTTTTTCTTGCTGCAAGCCCTTGGAGAAAACAAAAGGATGGAGCGATAATTGCTTGGCCAATTGATCGGGGGGGCAACCGGGATTATCCAATAGACAGAATTTTATTTTTAAAAGCAGGCGATATTGATAAGCAAGCATGGAAATGAGCCAATCAATGTTTACACCGCTTTTTATTTGCCCGGTCAAAAGATTCAGGGCTGTTTTCTTGTCTTTGGCGCCAATAGCGTCAACCAGTTTCCAAATATTTTGCTGGTCAAAATCTAGAACATTGTTTTTTACGTCAGCTAATTTGATAATATCGTCTCCATTTAAAGCGATAAGCTTGTCCAGTTCATTTTTTAAAGTCCAAATATCAGCGCCCACCAGTTCAATTAAGAGGTCTATAGCCGAACTTTCTATTTTGGTTTTATTTTTTTCTATTTCTTTTTTAAGCCATTTTTTCAGTTCAGCCGGCTTGAGATAAGGAAATTCAAAAATATATTTTTCTTTTTTAAGCAGATGATATAATTTTTTTTGAGACAGGGAAAGATTTTTTTCTTTAACGTCTTCATCCGCGAAAATAACAATATTGTCCTCATCTTGCTGTATTTTTTTTAGCAAATTGATTATTTCTGAGATAATCGGTTCTTGTTTTGTAATAGCTTTGGTGGAAAGCAGGCGCTGGAAAATAATAAGTCTTTGATTTTTAAAAAGCCCCTTGCTTAAAGTGGCTTTTCTTAATTCATCCATTGTCAAATCATTAATCTGAAAAACAGAAATATTCATATTTTCTTTATCTTTTTTGCGGGTAAATTCTTGTTTTAGGGAGGATAATTTTTCTCGCGATCTGAAAGTATCCGGCCCGTAAATAAAAATGATCATACGAAATTTGTTTAAATTTTAGAACGCAGTGAATAAAATTTTATTACAAATTTGAGTACCCTGTTAAATGCCGCTCTGCGGCAATTTCGCCTTTGGCGAAATTATTTAACAGGGTAAAGGTTTTGTTGCTCCGACACCACGTCAGAGACAAAGCCCTTTAAAAATTTAGAGTTTGTTGTTTATCGTTTTTTTCTTTTGGCTTGCTGTTTAATCTTTTAATCAGGCTCACAAATCCTAATTTTTTGAGTATATCTTCGGTCTCTTCAAAATTAATATTTTCAAAACGGCATATTTCAAGGTCATCCACTCCTTCAATATTTTTTAAAATAGCCAGTAATTTTTTATTTAAAATAACTTCTTCTTCGCTTTTAATCAAAAGTTCGGCTAGATTTTTTTTAATTTTACATTCTTCTTTATTTTGCAGGCAATTTTTAAGATGGCGATATAGATTTTCCGTGGAATCAAAAGCTTTAATTAATTTTAAAGCGGTTTTGGGGCCGACATTTTTTACTCCCGGAATGTTATCCGATGGATCGCCGGCCAATGCTTTTAAGTCAATCAATTTATCAGGCATAATGCCGAAGTGCTGATAAACAGATTCTTTATCGTAAATTTGAAATTGGCTTAATCCTCCTTTTAAAAAATAATAGACACTGGTCGTGTCATCAATTAATTGAAACATATCGCGGTCGCCGGTGACGATTAAGACTTTAAGATCCGGTTGTCTTGATTTTAAATTATCAAGCGCGCCGATTAAATCGTCAGATTCAAATCCGTCTTTGGCATAAAATTGGACATTCAAAGCTTTGATTACTTCTTTGGTAATGGGGATTTGGTCATAAAATTCTTGCGGCTGGGGAGTTCTTCCGGCCTTATATTCTTTATATTGCAAATGCCTGAAAGTCGGTGCCTTGGTGTCAAAAGTAATGGCAAGATAACTTGGGTTTTGCTCATGGATTAATTTTAATAAAAGCGCGGTAAAGCCGTAAACGGCGTTAACAATACGACCCTTAGGGTCGGTTAATTTTGGTAAAGCGTGCCATGCGCGATGTAAAACCGCATTCGCGTCAACAATGATAAATGTTGCCATAATTCTTTAAATTTATGATCCGCCAGCTGGCGGAGAAGAAAATTTAATTAGAATTATGAGCACCCCGCCTTAAATCTCTAGATAAAATTAATCTAAAGATAGAATAAGCCGAAGGCGCTCCCGTGAATTAAATTAATTATTTTCTATAACCCCTCTTCGGATTTGGGGCTGGGGTCGCCATATTTTTTGAAAATCTTTAAGGCCAGGAGGGGAATCGAACCCCTGCATAGCAGTTTTGCAGACTGCCGCCTTACCGCTTGGCTACCTGGCCCCGTATTCATTTTAACATTTTAGCATGATAACATTTTAACATTAAAGAGTCTTATTCTTTTTATTTTAATCTTTTTTCTAAAAAAATCAACCCCTATCAGAAGTTCATTAATAAGCTATTGATATAGAAAAATTTTAAGGCGAAATCGCCTGCGGCTCCGGCTATTTTAAAATATAAAGACTTGCCTAAAACTTCTAACAGGGCGAGTCCCTAAATAATCAGCATGGAATCGCCAAAAGAATAAAATCTGTATTTTTTTCTAATAGCTTCTTGATAGGCAGTTAAGATAAAATCGCGATCTGCGAAGGCGGAAATCAACATTAATAAAGTGGATTCAGGTATGTGAAAATTCGTAATTAAACCGTCAATGAATTTTCCGCCCGAGGCGGATCGGCCTTGGGCCGAAAATTTATAACCCGGATAGATAAATATATCAACCCACTTTGTTCCTGATTTTAATTGGCCATTTTTAATAAAAGCTTCTAGTGTTCGCGCGCTGGTGGTGCCGACAGCAATAATTTTTTGCTGATTATTTTTGGCCTTATTTAAGATATCAGCTGTTTTTTTTGAAACCTCAGCCCATTCGGCGTGCATTTTATGTTTTTTAATATTTTCTTCTCTGACCGGCAGAAAAGTTCCCGGACCGACATGAAGAGTTACAAATTCAAAAGATATTTTTTGTTTTTTTAAATTATTGATTAATTTTTTTGTAAAATGAAAACCGGCAGTCGGCGCAGCTGATGAACCGGGAGAATTAGCGTAAATTGTTTGATATTCCTTAAGATTTGACGAACGTTTAATATAAGGCGGGGTGGGAGTTTGCCCCAATTTATTGATGGTTTTATCAAATAAAACTCCGGAAAGATTAAAATTGATTTGCCATGTTTGGTCGGAAAGTTTTTTTTCTAAAATTCCATTGAGATTTTTGGAAAAAATAATTTTTAAATCAGGACTAACCTTGCCTTTAACCATAATTTCCCATTGATGCGCGTTGATCGGTCTGATTAATAAAATTTCTATTTTTCCGCCGGTTGGTTTTTTGCCTTGAATTCTGGCCGGGACAACCTTTGAATCATTGGCCACTAGAACATCGGTTGGTTTCAAATATTTGCCCAAATTATAAAAATAATCGTGAGTAATGCTTTTATTTTCCCTATTTAAAATCATCAGCCTCGAATGATCTCGGGGCTGACAGGGTTTTTGAGCGATTAATTCTTTTGGCAATTCGTAATCAAATTTTTTTAGGTCCATACCAAAATTATTTTAAAATTTAAGTTTGGAAAACGCAAAATTTTAAACTATAATTTTGCGTACCCTGTTAAATGCCGCTCTGCGGCAATTTCGCCTTTGGCGAAATTATTTAACAGGGTAAAGGTTTTGTAGCTCCGACTTAACGTCCGGAGACAAAACTCTTTACGCTCTCAGATATTTTTTAGTTGCCGCGCCGGAAGCGAGAATCCCGACAATCAAAGCAAATAATAAAAATCCGCCGCCAAAACTTAAAATATTATTTTTTAAATAATCAAGCAAACTGAAATCCAATTCAAAAAATTGCTTAATATAAGGTTGGGCATAAGTAATAAGGGGGATAATAATTAGGGCATTTAAAATCCAGGCGATAAAACCATAAAGAAAGCCTTCAAATAAAAACGGTCCTTGAACAAACCAAGAAGTGGCACCAACCAGCCGCATTATTTTGATTTCTTTTTCTTGAGCCCAAATGCCGAGTTTAATCGTATTGAATATCACTAAAATGGCGATAAAAACAAAAAGTCCGCTAAAGGCCCAGCCGACATAATGAATTTTTTTATTGAATTTATTAAAAGCATCCATTATCTGTTGATAATCGTAAAAATCTTGATCTTGAATCAAGGCGCTGAATTCAGGTTTTTGAGTAACATTGAATACGGTATTATAATCGTTTGGATCGCGAAGCTTAATTGTTATCGCCGAACTGAGAGGATTGTCATTCAGTTCTTCCAATGATTTTTGAGTCAAAACATCTTGATGTTTGCTTTTAAATTGTTCCAAGGCTTGTTGCGGAGTAATGTAATGAACTTCTTTGACTTCAACCATATTTTCCAGTTCCGAGCGGAATAAATTAATTTGATTTTCGTCAACATTTTGCTTGAAATAAACGCTTAAATCAAATTTGTCCTTGAAAGAATTCAGTGTTTCTTGAGCCAAAATATTAATTATGGAAAGAAAACTTAAAGAAAAAAGCATTAAAAGCATTATTAAAATGCTGGTCAGAGACAAAGGAAGATTGCGGAAAAAATTTTGGAAAGCTAATTTTATAATACGCATTTTAGTCAGCTATTTGGTAATTTCAAGATGATTTTCTTGAAGACTTTTTTTACTTAATGGCGTAGGCGCGCCCATCATTAAATCTTTAGCATCAGCTGTTTTTGGAAAAGGAATAACTTCGCGAATATTCGGTTCATTGGTTAAAATCATTATCAATCTGTCTAATCCTAATGCAATTCCGCCGTGAGGAGGAGCGCCATATTGAAAAGCTTCCAAGATATGGCCGAATCGGCGTTCAATTTCGCTTGATTCAATGCCGAGAATTTTAAAAATTTTATTTTGCAAATCAGGTTGATGAATTCTAATGCTGCCGCCGAAAATTTCCGTGCCATTTAAGGCGAGGTCATAAGCTTTTGCTCTGGCTTTCAACGGTTCTTTTTCAAAAGTATTCAAATCTTCGTCTTTGGGGTGAGTAAAAGGGTGATGGCAAGAAACCAACTTTTTTTCTATTTCTGAATATTCAAAAAGCGGCATATCAACAACCCAGCAAAAAGCCAATTCGTCAGGATTATTTTTGTCATTTCTTAAATCAGGTTTATCGGTTTTATATTTTTCCATTGCTTCGGCATAAGTCAGACGAGGAAAAGGTTTGGTGGTGATTTTTTTTGCGGGTAATATTTTTTCAATCAAATCAATCATCATTTTTTCAATCAAAGATAAAATATCTTCTTCGTCAATAAAACTCATTTCAATATCAAGCTGGGTGAATTCCGGTTGGCGGTCGCCACGAGTGTCTTCATCGCGAAAACAACGGGCAAGCTGGAAATAACGGTCTACGCCGGCAACCATCAAAAGCTGTTTGAATTGCTGAGGAGATTGCGGCAAAACGTAAAAATTTCCCGGATATAATCTGGAAGGAATAATATATTCGCGAGCTCCTTCCGGAGTTCCTTTGGTTAAAATAGGCGTGTCTATTTCCAAAAAGTCATTTTTATTCAAATATTCGCGGAAAAAATTCGTGACTTGGCTGCGGAGAATCAGATTATTTTTCATTCTTTCATGGCGCAAATCAAGATAGCGGTATTTCAGCCGCAGTTCTTCATTGGCTTTTAAGGTTTCATTGTCAATTTCAAAAGGCGGCGTTT
>JBAZMD010000028.1:0-8302 GCA_041649955.1 Patescibacteria group bacterium
ATTTGAGTTTTCCACAGTTTGTCCCGCAAAATTATAAAATCATATTTTTTTAAATTCTTCTTTTACCACCTCTCTGTCATCCCAAAAAATCTTGGTATTATTCTGACCCATAATGCATTGTTCGCATCCCTTGCCTGTTATTACTACCACATCTTTTTCTTGAGCCAAATTTAAAGCTTTTTTAATCGCTTCTCTCCGATCTAAAATTTTTAAAATTTTATCTTGATTTTTATTTTTAATTCCAAAAATTATTTCATCAATAATTTTTTCCGGATTTTCGTTATACGGATCTTCATTGGTAATAATAATATTATCGCAATATTTTTCCGCCAGTTCGCCCAATTTAGGTCTTTTCCATTTATCTCGTCCCCCGCCGGCTGCGCCCAAGACGCAAATCAGCTTGGAATTACCGATTAATGAATTTTTCAATGTTTTATAAACTTGTTCCAAGCTCTCCGGAGTATGAGCATAATCAACAATCACTTCAAATGGATGAGTAATTATTTTTTCCATCCGTCCGGGTATTAATTCAATTTCTTCCAATGCTTTTTGGCAAATTTCCAAACTCACTCCTTGAGACATCGCGACGCAAATTGCGGCCAAAGAATTATAAACATTAAACTCTCCGGCTAGATGAACTTGGAATCTAGAATTTAGAATTTGGAATCTGGAATTATTTAAATCCAAACAGATATTTTCGGCTTTAATAATTTTTACTCCTTCTAAATTCTTAATTCTATATTCTAGATTCTTAATTGTATAGCCATATTTTTCATCAGCCGGAAATTTTAAAAAATGTTCAACATTTTCGTCATCCAAATTGGCAACAATCACCTTTTTAACCGTCTTGCCGTTAATTTTTTTATATTTTTTGGTTAAATTTTGAAAAAGCTTTTGTTTTGCCTGGCGATATTTATCAAAACCGCCGTGAGATTCAATATGTTCCGGGCTGAGATTGGTAAAAACCGCCACATCATAATTAATTCCCAAATGGCGGCTTTGGATGATCCCTTCTGAAGAAGTTTCAATAATCGCATATTTAGAACCTGCTTTAAGCATTTTTTGAAGCATTTTTTGAAGAGCAAAACGGCCGAGCATGGTCATTTTTGTCTTATTAATCCACTCTTTTGAGCCGACTTTAAAATTAAAAGTTGTCGCCCAACCGCATTGATAACCGGCTTTTTCCAAAATCCGGCCGACCAAATTAACTACGGTTGATTTGCCGGCCGTGCCGGTTATGCCGATAACAATCATTTTTTGGCTTGGCCGGTTATAAAAAAAAGCAGCCAATAAAGCCAAAGACTGATAATAAAAAGTAAGTAATTCTTTAGGAATAATTTTTTTAAGAATTGATTTCAACATAATTAATTTTAATGCCCTCAGCAGGAATTTCACCCCCACACCAATCCCCTCGACAGGAATCGAACCCGTATCTTAAGCTCCGGAAGCTTATGTTCTATCCGTTGAACTACAAGGGGGACGATTGGTGTGGGGGCGTGCCTGCATTTCAACAATATACTAAACTATAGAGTTTCTTCACTCGGCTCCTGCGGAAGTTCTGGATTTTTATTTAATTGTTCTTCGCCGGCTAAAGTTTGCAATGGTATTTGACTGTTAAGTTTTTCGTAATTGGGCAAATCTTTAATATCCGTAATGCCCAAATGGCGAATAAAATCCAAGCTTATGTTATAAGCGCATTTTAAAGGATCCTTGCTTGATAAATCTTTATCAGAATCGCTTTCTATGACCAAGCCTCTTATTAAAAGATTTCGCAAAATAATCGCGCAGTTGACTCCTCTGATTTGTTCCAATTCTCCCCTACTGATCGGACCGCGATAAGCGACAATTGCCAATGTTTCCAACGAGGCCGGCGTCAATTCTCTGGTTACTTCTTCTTTTAAAAATTTCTGAATAATCGCCGTGTTGTCCGGATTGGTAACCATTTGAAATTCTTTGCCGTCTTGAATTATTTTTATTCCGCCGTTTTTTTCATTATATTCTTTGACCAATTCTTCAAGCGCTTGGCTGACTTCTTCAATTTTCGCCTCAGTAATAACAGATATTTCCTTTTTGGTTAAAGGGCGGTTGGAAATAAAAATTAAACTTTCAATGGTTGATTTTAACATATTTACTTGATTTTAATATTATTAAGCTTGCTGCTCTGTTTTGGTAACAATAATTTCACTGAATAATCCTTTTTGATCAACAATAATCATTTTTCTTTTTACCAAATCCAAAAGCGCCAAAAATATAACCACTTTTTCTATTTTTTCTTTTTGATCAATAAAATTATTTAAAATAACTCTTTGGCTGGATGAAACCAGATTAAACAATTCATTAATTTTTTCTTTTAAGGAAATAACCTGATGCTTGATGGTTTTTTGGGCTAATTTTATCTGGAATAAAATCGTTTCCAGGACATTTTTAAATGATCTTTCCAGCATTTTAACCGTTATTTTCGTATTCAACGATGTTTGAGGAATCATATTTAAAGGAATTTTATCCCGATAAAAAGCGTAATGGCCCTTGGCGATAATTTTTCCTATTTTCTGCGAGGCATTATGAAATTCTTTGTAAATTTTCAATTGACCCACCAAATCTCCTCCTTCTTCCTCTTCTAAAATTGAACCGGGAATCAATAATTTTGATTTAATCAAAAGAAGTTTAGAGGCGATATCTAAAAAATCCGCCAATTCTTCCCAATTTATTTCAATGGTATTGGTTAAATAAGTGACGAATTCATCAGTCACCTTGGCCAAAGAAATGTCAGTAATATCCATTTTTTCCTTTTCAATCAAGCGAAGCAGCAAATCAAACGGCCCTTCAAATTCATTAACTTTAATATTATACATAGAAAATTTTCTACTTCTTCTGGCTAAAACTGCCCTTAATCGGTTCTTCTAATTTAATAAAATCTTTAATGGAAATTTTAAGAGATACATTATGATCGCCGCCACTGACCAAAACTTTTTTTTGTTTTAAAACAATATTATCCGCGAAAACCGGCAAATTCAACAATTTGCCAAATGGCGGCACGGCTCCCAATTTGCCGATTTTAATATTCTTTTTCATCCAAGCTTCTTTGACAAAGTCCATTTTTTTAACGCCTTTTAATCCTTGTTTTTTGCGGAGACCATTCATTAAATTTTTGAATTTGGCTTTATCAAAATTTTTATTCGGCGGAAGCAAAATCAAAACATGCTCATTATCAATATTAAAAATCAATGTTTTAACCGCTTCTTCCGGTTTTTTTAAATGCAAGGTTTGAACCAAATCCCAAGCCGTAAAAACCGGCCGATGTTCAATCGCTTCATATTTAATTTTGTTTTTTTCAAGATAAGAAAGAATTTGTTTTGGAATCGCCATAAATTTATTTTAATTAATTATTTTCTAAAAAATAAAAAAGCACCCAATTTAGCCGCTTCTAAAAATCTATCAATAACAATTGAAAAGTGACATGTGATAAAATTATATTCCTTCTACTTTTTAAAAGGTATTGGGCCCCGCTTAATCGCTTCATTAAAGGGAGTATTATTCCGCGGTTGAGATTGAAAAACTTGCCGATTTTTTTTCAAACAATCTTTGCAATAAATCGGCCTGATGCCATCCGGAACAAATGGAACATAAACGGTTTTGCCGCAGCCATTGCAAACAGCTTCATATTTATCAACCTTTGATTCTTGAGATAAAGTTTGGCCGGCAGCAAGAACGCCGCTCCAGCGCATTATTTTTTCTTCAACCTGTTTTCTCGGTTCGGTATATCGTTCGCGGGAAACTCTGATAATTTTTTCTTTATTATCTTCTACAATAGAAAGCGGAGGTAAAGTAGCGGCGGAAAAAGGCTCGGAAGTGATGCCGTTAATCATTAATTTAACGTAAATATTATATTTATCCAAATCAACCAAATCAGTTTCTTCAAAACGAGGAGCAAATTCTTTGGCTAAAAATTCCGCGTCTTCAGCGCCAACCCTGAAAATAACCATTGTGCCGACATTGCCGAATACGGCATCTCGCACTTTACTGGAAGTTTCAGTGGCCAATTGGCCGATATATTGATGAGCAATAACCAAGTTGAGATGATATTTTCTGGCCTCGGAAAGAATATTGGCAAAAGAATCAGTGGCAAAATTTTGAAATTCATCAACATAAAGATAAAAATCATGGCGCTCTAATTCGGAAATATTGATTCTGCTCATTGCCGCCAATTGAATTTTTGTAATCATCATCGCGCCTAAAAGCGACGAAGCGTCTTCGCCGATTCTGCCTTTTGAAAGATTCATTATTAAAATTTTCTTTTCATCCATTATCTGCCGCAAGTCAATTTTTGATTTTATCTGACCGACAATATTTCTAATTAAAGCCGTGGAAAGAAATTGTCCGACTTTATTTTGAATTGGAGCAATGGCCTCGGCCCTTAAACGATCGGGATATTTCGGATATTCATCCAGCCAAAAAGCCTTAACCACAGGATCGCTTAATTGATCAACCACTTTGCCGCGAAATTCTTTATCAACCAAAATACGCATAATTCCGAGCAAGGTGCTGCCCGGATATTCCAAAAGCGCCAAAATGGCGTTTCTTAAAACATATTCCAATCTCGGGCCCCAAGAGTCGGCCCAAATTTTCTTAAAAATTCCAATCAAACCCGAAGCGACCAAATGCCGTTCCCCTGTTTCAACTCTTTCTAAAATATTAAAAGCAAACGGAAATTCATAATCCGCCGGATTAAAATAAACCGTATCGTTAATGCGATTAGCCGGAATAAATTCCAATGCTTTTTCGGCCAAGTCGCCATGAGGATCAACAATCGCCACGCCATGTCCGGCGATAATATCCTGATATATCATATTTTCCAGCACGGTTGACTTGCCTACTCCGGTTTTGCCGACAATATACATATGCCGGCGCCGATCGTCGGTTCTAATGCCAAATTTTTGTCTTCTACTGCGATAATTCGTTTCCGCAAATAAAATAACTTCATCTTCAATTTCTTTCTTTTGTATTTTATCTTGTTCGGATTCCATGGTAAATAGTATAGCAAAAATATTAAAAACTTCAAGTGCTTAACTATTACTAAATCGTCTTTCTGTTTCTGTCGGATTTAATGATTAAGGAAACGATAAAACCGCCAACCAGAACGGCTAAAATAATAATAGTTAAAATTTTCCCTTTTGTTCTTAAAAATAAAGCAGTCAAGCCGAAAATCAAGGCAACCAGCCAATAAAAAATAACTATTTTGCGCTGCGGCCAGCCCAAATCAAGCAAACGAAAATGAAGATGGTTTTTATCGCCAAAAAACGGCGAACGGCGTTCTTTAAAAACTCTTTGAATAATAACACCGATTAAATCTATTATGCCAATACCCAAAACCAGAAAAGTGGTGGCCATTTTGCTGCCGGAAATTATGGAAAGCACGCCCAAAATAAATCCGCAAAACAAACTGCCGCCTTCGCCCAAAAAAATCTTAGCCGGATTAAAATTAAAAAATAAAAAACCGAGCACCGCGCCGGAAAAAATCATGGCCATTATTCCAACTTCTGGCAGAAAAAATTTGGTCAAGAAACAAAGCCCGGCAATAACCAATCCGCCGATAACAGTTAAACCGGAAACCAAACCATCTAATCCGTCCATTAATTTAGTGGCATACATTAAAATCATCAGCCAGAGAAAAGTTATCAGATCCGCCCAAGGCGAAAAATAATAAGGCATGCCGTGAATTCTGATGATTTCAATTTTAGGTTGGTCAAAATGCAAATAGCCGGAACCGAATGGATTATTGATATAGTTAATACCAATGCCGCTGCAAATTATAATCAAACAAGCCAAAACCGGCCAAATAATCTGTTGTTTCGGTTTTAAATGATATTTGTCATCTAGAAAACCGCCGAGCATTAAAATAAAACCCGCCAAACCCAAACCGATTAAATGTTTTGATTGAACCAATTTATGCGGCCAAAAATCAGATTTAAAAACAATAAATAAAATCAGAAAAAAAGCGAAAAAAATAGCCATGCCGCCTAAAAGCGGGATGGGTTTTTTGTGAATTTTACGATCAGCTGACTGCGGCAAATCAACAATTTTGAATTTCAAAGCTATTTTGCGGACAAAAAAAGTCAAAATAGCGGAAAAAACAGCGGAAAGAATAAAAATGTTGATTAAAACACTTGACATAAACAATCAATTAAATTAAAAGATTAAAAATCAAAATGGAAAATGACAGTGTAAAATTGACCTAATTAACCTAATTTCTAATTTCTAAACAATGACTTAAGCTCCAAACCCCAATTCTTAATGCAATTTACAAAAAATTAAATAATTTTTGGTCATTGGGATTTATTTAGGTCAATTAGAAATTAGGAATTAGGATTTCCGTTGCGAAGCAGCGGTTAGATAATCTTGTAAAATAATCATGGCTGAACCGGAATGAATATTTCCCTCTCCACCCTTCGACAAGCTCAGGGCAAGTTTGCTGGTTAATCTTTCGTCAAAAATTTCTATGGGCAATTCAATTGCCTTTTTTAATTTTTGGACAAATTCGTCGGTTATTTTCGTCTGATCGGTCAGATTATTTTGCATGCCCATTGGCCGGCCGACGATTATTTTTTCTATTTTTTCTTTTTTAACGATTTCTTGAAGGCTGTCAAATAAAAATTTGTCTCCCTGGTTCTCTAAAACTTTATAAGGAAAAACAATTTTCAGTTTTGAGTCGGCGATTGCCAAACCAATGTGCTGATTGCCATAATCAATAGCTAAAATATTCATTTTATCATTTTAACATAAAAACATTGCAACAGCAACCCTATTATTAGGCTTCATCAGAGAATAAATTTAGTACACTAATTTTTCACGGCCGTGAAAAATTAGTGTACTAAATTTATCTTAATAGAAACATCAAAAACAAGAGAGCCTCTTACGAGGCTCTCTTGCGTCAGGGCGAAAACTTTTATTGTCCTCCCCTGTTTGAATCGTTTAAACGCTCCGATTAAAACGTTATCTATAACTAGTTATTCTTGTAACTTCTTGAACTGGTGTAGAGAGGAGTGATATTCTTAACCAAATAGCCATTAAGAGTGGCATAAGTGGTGTTAATATCATCGTCCCAGACAAAGTCAGCATCAGCACCTGCATCAGTGACTGCATCAGTATTTATCTCTGCCTGAATAGTTGTTGTGCCTGTAATACCACTATCAACAGCTACAGCAGCAGCACCATCAGTTGACAAAGTATCAACTTTTAATAAGTAGGTTGTGCTGGCAACAGCTGGTCGATTGGCATCAGCCCAACTGATAGAGAAAACACCGGTACTAGTAGTATAAGATGTAGTTACACCTTCATTATTGGATAACTCATCATACAAATCGCTAGTATCCCAAACCTGGAAATCAGTGCTTGCTAAATTAGCCTTCCATGCAGCACCATTGGTAATAAGAGTCCATTGAAGCTTGGCAATTTCAACGTTAGCAGCAGCATCAGCAGTAACAACAAATGTACCAAGTTCAGTTTGAGCTTCTTTGGTAAAATTAGCAAAAGTAGTAGGAGAGGCAGGGGCCACTAAAGCAATTGTTGGTTTGGTCTTTCTGAGATACATAGTATTACCATCAACATTGCTTAATTCGGCACCGGCATCACCCAATACATTTCCAGAAGCACCAACAGCATTACAATTGGAGGCTGTAGAACAAGCTAAGCCGAGTTCAATTGTGTCGCCAGAAGTGGCTCCTAAGGCAATGGTATTAAGATCTGCAGAGATAGTTATAACAGAAGTGACATCTTTCTTAATTAACCAGTTCATACCAGAGAATGTAACATATCCGCTGGAGAGATAACCGGTTGCTGTCCCACCTGTATAAGCCATCTTTACTGCAGTGACACTGCGAGAAGACGTAGAGCTGCCGATATCTATTCTAAGTTTATCAACAGTAATATCTTCAGTATTAGCGGTGAATTTAAACTTAGACATTACTACATTAGATGTTCCAGCAATCACGATATCATTCGCTGGGCTGGCAGCATCTTTTGCCATAGTAAGTGTACCAGCATTACTGACTGTGATATAAACGCTTGGCGCAATGCCAGTGTTCGTATCGCCAGTAATGGTTAATAAATTACCATCGGCATCATAAGCAGTAATATTGTCATTATCAACGCCAATATAGTAGTAGTAAGGATAGGTTTCTCCGCTGGTTGATAAATCAGTCTTAAAGGTCAACTTTTTGTTGGTGCCTTTAGTGACATTGATATTCAAGCCATCGAAATCAACCTCGCCGTAATCAGCGCCGGTAGTATAACTAATACTTCTGGT
>JBAZMD010000029.1:0-7060 GCA_041649955.1 Patescibacteria group bacterium
TGTAAAGATTTCTTGTTCTGTTTGGGTTATAGTATTCAGACATAATTATTATTGGCCAATTTTTAGGTAGATTCCGATTCTTTATTATTGGGTATTATTAAAGAAGTTTCCTTAATCGTCCTTTAATATTTTCATAGACAAGCCTCAATTTTTGTTTCGCAATTTCTGTTAATAATGCTGTATGTCCAATGGCATTTCTAATTGGTTTATATTCAACTGCGTCTCGTACAAGTGAAGCGGTATTTTGTTGGTGTAAATTACCATCAACAACTTTTGCTAGAAAATCCATTCCCAAATAACTCAGATCATCATCGTGTTCTCTAATATCAAAACTAATATTTGCTTCTGATTTACGCTGTTGCTCACGCGGCCTCCATTCATTTATCTCGGTTACAGCAGGAGAGGTTAAAGGCACTTGTTTTTCTTTTATATATTTGCGAATAAGATTTTCAGATAAAAAACAATCTACATATGCTGGGATATTAAATTCTGCATCTGGTTGTTGTTCTTTTATCCATTTTTTTATTTCAACGTTTCCTTCTTCAATATAATCCTTTGCAGATAAATTATATAAACTACTTGCCCTTCTCTCCTTTATAGTTTTACGAATATTTTCATCATCACCATCTTCATCTCTAGACAAACGAAATTTATCCCATTCATCACTGATTTTCTCTAATATTTTCTCCTTAAAAATTTTTAGCAACTCTCCATATTTTAAGTCACCAGGAATAATACTTTCTCTACTAGTGGCAAATCTGTCAATTTTGTCTCCATCTAATTCATTAAAATGAATCTGACCATAAAGATAACTTGCTACATGTCTTGTAGAAAAATCTGGCATATGCTTTAAGATATCTCTTTCTCTTAATCTTCCATTTACAAACAAATCAATGCCAGCTTTTTCTTCTGTTCCGGTAATTTTTAAATTACTTGGTTTTTTTACTGAAGCAACAAAGCCATTCATGTTTAAACTATCAATAATATTTATTGGTTTATTTTCAAGTACAGATAAAGTATCAAGATAAGGGTCAGTAAGTCTATTAATATTCCATAAAAATTCAGTTGCTTCTGATAAATCTTTTATGTCATTAAGTCCTACTAGTTCATCATTAACAAAAATATTAAAGCTTTCATCAATTAACGAAAACCTAAAATATAGTGCAATAAGTTTTTTTAAGTAAGGAACTGTATTTTTAATATTTTCTTTTGTTTGTTCAAAACAAATAATTGTTCCCTCCTCATGTTTTTGCGTATAAGGGTCAAACAATTTAGGACTAACTTCTCCCAATGAGTACTGATCTGGTGTCATCTCTCGCTTAATTGCGATATCTAGGTCACTGTTATCAATCACACCACCTACATAATTAGTATTAGAAGTTTTAGATATAATACTTATTTTTTCAGCACAAGAGAGTAACGCTAATTTACCTATTCCTTTTGCACCAATGAAAGGCCTTTTTTTTCGTGGCGATAATATTTTACCATTTTTTCTTTTTGAATATCCGACTTTCAAAAATTTACTCTGGAAATCATCTGTATTCATCCCAATACCATCATCTTTTATAATGAAATTGTTATTATCTCTATCAATATAAATCCATACATTATTTGCATCTGCATCCCACGCATTAGATATCGCTTCACCAAGTACAGTAATAAAATTTCTATACAAATTCCTACCCAGGCCATTTAAAACACTAAGAGAAATTTCAAATTGAAATAATTTATTTTGTTTTTTCATAGTATTTACTGAAATGATTTTTAATAGTTTTACCAATAATAAAACCTAATTGCGGAGGAACGGCATTTCCTATGTGTCTACCAATTTTTGAAGACGGAAGGTCTCCAAAGTTATAAGAAAGAGGAAAAGTTTGCAATAATGCACCTTCTCTTAAAGAAATAGCTCTATCTTGTTCGGGATGTCCAAAACGCCCAGAACCATAACTAGTAAATTGCGTTGTGATAGTAGGAGATACATTATTCCATCCCATCCTTCCATAAACAGAAGTATATGTTTGACCACTATCTTTTTTATAACATTTTGGTAATAATTTTTTATCCCAATCCTTCCAAGTTCCTTTTGGTTTAGATTGACGAATACGTAACATATTAATTTGAGTAAGATTCTTTGCTTGATGCATAGAATCTTTTTTATCTTTTTGCCCAGCACGTATTTTGGGAAGTCCTTTTATAACATCTTTTACGGTTATATAATTATCCTTATTATGCGTTTTTTCTGGCACAGTAATTTTCCCTAATTTTGATGCTAATAAAATTAAACGGCTCCTATTTTGTGGTACACCGTAATTGGGAGCATAAACTACTTTATAATCAACTTCATAATTCATCTCTTTTAAATTGCTTATAAAATTTTCAAAGACATCAGTTTTAACTACACCACGAACATTTTCCATTGATACAATATCAGGTTTTATTACCTTAATTGCACGTACAAAATGATCTAATAAATTCCACCTGTCATCTTTACCCTTTTTCCGTATCTTAAAAGTATGGGAAGAAAATGGCTGACATGGGGCACATCCAACAAGAACCTTAAGACTACTTTTTGAATAAAGTTTTTTTAAATTATTAAAATCATAATCTTCAATATCAGCACATATAAATTTAGTTTTATTATTATTTTCATAAGGAACAGAACACGACTTATCATTATCAAGTCCAGCTAAAACGCTAATACCCGATCTCTGAAGACCATAAGTTAAACCACCTATTCCACAAAATAAATCAATTGCTTGTATTCTCATAACTCTTTCTAATAAAATTTAGGAATTTATTTACTTAATCTATTTTTGTTTCAATTATCTTTTTAAATTTTTTTTCTAATTCTGGTCTTATTTTTTCTCCAACTTCTTCATAAATTTTGACTAAATCCTCAAAAGCGCCAGTTCCACCAAGATAATCCCAAAAATCTTTTCCGATAAGGAAATCTTTACCTTTGTCAAAAAATTTAATACATGTCCATCTTTGATATTCTTGCGGTGCGTAGGGATTATAATACATACCTAAAAATATTTTAACCTTTATTCCTTCTTTTGCTCTCATTGCATAAATTTCTAGAAGATCTCTTTTAGCAGCACGCATTTCATTTTTATTTGGCTTTGGTCCTTTTATCTCAAAATATATTTCTTCACCTTTATTTCCTTCAAGATAAAGATCAACTGTTTGAATTCTATTAACGAAATTTTTATTACCCTGACTTGCATTATAAATTTCTTCTGACTCTTTTTTATGATTTGGCTCTCGTTTTACACTATCAAGATCACTGAGTATATTCTCAAATGTTTTTTGTGCTTCATTTGTAATTTTACCTTGTAGTTTCTCTGTCCCTTGTAATTTTTTTGCCACTTTAAAATTTTCTTTGGCAATAATTTTTGCAATTGATTCGTGCCAATTACCAAGTGCGGTTTCACAACCATGTATAAATCCTTTTGCTAAATAACCCTTTTTTGTAAAAAGAGCATATTGAAAGGGCTTTGCTGAATCCTCATCGCTTAAATCATATTCTTCAATTTTTCTTAAAATTTTTTCTTTAAGAAATTGATAAATCTCAATTTTTAAATTTTTTGATAATGCCATATTATTTTTCCTTTTTTAGATGAAAAATTATTTCCGAATAGGGCGACTTATCCCGTTCGGTTCTATTTAATACTGGTCGTTTAAATTGATTTATAATCTTCATTCCCGATTGTTTCGCAATCGTGGGGTAGAGATTATATTTATCATTTGCCACAAGAAATACATCAAAATCGTCCGATAAAAACTTCCGGCAATTTAATAAAACTTTTGAAATACCGTCTATATAAGAAGTTCTCGCTTCTAAACCTTGTCCTTTGTATAAAGGCCCAATTTCTAATTCATCTTGACGTTTAAAACTAAATAAATCATAAGCATAAGCGTGTTGCTCGTGATAATCAATCTGTCCAACATAAGGCGGTGAGGTAAAAATTCCTTTAATTTTTTGCTTTTGCAGAATATCAAAGAATTTTTTGTTTCTTTCTTTTACTTTTTTAAAAATATCAACTGTTCTTGAATCAGCTGTAATAACTGCGGAATAGGAATTTGTTTTTAATTCCGCAAAATTTTTGAGTCTATTCATAGTATCAACCGCATAACGGTCAAACCAATCTTTTATTGAAAAAATTGGTTTACAAATCTTTCTATGTTTCCAACAATAATAAGTGGTAACTTGTGGGTACTTAAGGGTCGCTAAATCTGAATGTGTGGTTGCGCGACATGATCGTATTGTTCGACTTAAAATTACAGCAAGAATTTTTTTATTTTTAACATCTTTTATTTTTTTGATTTGTTTAAAAGCAAAATCAATTTCTTTTCGAACATTTGCGATATACCACCTATCTAAAAAGCTTTTTGAAGTAAAATGATTAAGTTCTATTTTATATTTTTTAACCAGACTATTATAGATTTTTAAAAATTCCCTTTCTTTTTCAATAGAATATTTTTTTTCATTTATTTGTCCCTTTTGAACTTTATACTTAAATTCGGGACTAGGAAAATATTTATTATTAAAATCTGCCATTTTAGCTAACAATTCATTTTCAAAAATGGTTATATTACTATCGTCTTCATAATTTGCAATTGCTTGCCTAATTTTATTTACATCATTTTCAAGGGTAGACAGATTATAAGTAAGCAATTTTGTTTCTGTTATCATGCTATTAAATCGAGATATATCCATGCCGATGGCATGGATTTTCATTTCGTGAGCTTGAACAAGTGTAGTTCCTGATCCTGAGAATGGATCAAGTATAATATCACCTGGTTTAAAATAGATATCTTTTTTAAAATTATCTATATGTTTGTCAATAAAATATTCAACTAGTTGCGGGATAAATTTACCTTTATATGGATGTAAACGATGAACATGTTTGGTTGTGTCTTTTTCTCTGAGATTATCAAAAGACAATGCCCAATTTAAATCATTGCCAAGTTTTTTTTTCCAATTAAGCTCACGATTTCCACTATATGATTTATAATATTTTTTTAAATCATTAATATTAACAAAAACGGAACTACCGCCATTGTGTTTTTGAACTTTTCCATATTGGACAAGATAAGAAATATTAGATTCGCTAATTTCGCGACTAAGAAAATTACTTGCCCACTGACTCGCTTCTTTAATTGTGAGAAGATTTTTTGTTTGTTGCATAATTATAACTACATTGTATCACAATTTTTTTATTTAGGGGGTTAATCCCCTATTTTTATTCCCCTGTTTTAAACATTTTTCCGTGGCCGGGAATGATGTAATTCGCGATTTTTAAAATCTTTTTTCTGCTTTCCAGGAGCTGTTTTTCATTTTTCTAACCCAATTTTCCAAACTCCTTTTTCACGAAAAGCCGGAATAGTTTGCCGTTTAGCTTTATTAAGAAGAATGGTTATAGACTCATTTTTCTTTTTGGCATATTCTGAAAGCCTTATAATTTTATACCCTTTTAAATAAGTAATTCTTTTATGAAAAGATTCTAAAAGCGCCAATGATAAAACTTTATCCATAATTGCAGTTTTTTTCTTATTGCTATTTCTATATTCCCCAAATGATTTATAATAAACAGCTTTTTCTTTATCACGAATAATAATCGGCGGGAACCCCATCTGTATCAATTGATAATTAATCAGAACGCGTCCGATTCTTCCATTGCCATCACAAAAAGGATGAATATGTTCAAATTCCAGATGAAATTTAGAAATTTTTTCAAGAAAATATTCTGTATGACGACTTGAGTATTCCAAAAGTACAGTGTCAATCATAGCCTCAATATGTTCCGGAGCAGGCGCAATATATGTTCCTACTCGGACATATTCATGCTGCTTTCTAAATCTTCCTGCAATATCTTCATTTATATTTAAGATTAGCATCTTATGCAGAAGCAAAATTAAATCTTTATCAAGATTTCTGGTGCTTATTTTTTCTTTTATATATTTAAATACTCTCGCCAAATTTTTTGCTTCAAAAACTTCGCGCACTGACACATTACGGGAAACTTCCATATCTAAAAGTATTTTTTCCGTTTCGGAAATAGTGAGAGTTGAATTTTCTATGGCATTGGAATTATAGACAGATTCCGGCAGTTCAGCTTCAAAAACAATATCCAAAAGCGATTCTTTATTTTTTTTCAAAGAATCATATTCTCGTTTTAATGAATTAATTTTTTCCTTAATATCTTTTGATATAGTCATAATTAGTAGATTATCGTTAATTTATACTATAATTATAGCAAATTCACGCTAAAATGTCAATATACCGTGAATTTTGCTTAAAAATAGGTGAAATTCACGTTTAATCCCCTGTTTTGAACATTTTTCCGTGGCCGGGGACGATATAATCCGCGATTTTTAGAATTTTCTTTCTGCTTTCCAGGAGCTGTTTCTCATTTTTAACGTAAGGGTCTTTGTGTTTTAGTAGGCTTTTCTTATCTATTTTTTGCTTTTCTTCATCCGCCCACCAGAAAACATCGCCGACAATGGCCACTTTTCCGAATTCTTTTGTTTGGACTAAGAGTGAGCAATGAAACATACTGTGTCCGGGCGTTTTTATTATTTTAATTTCAGTTCCGGGGATTTTGTTGTTATGACCGGTAATTTTCCCGTCCCATGAATAAATATCATCCGCGTCCAAGATTTTAGCTTTTTCAAAAATTCCGGCCAGAAGATAATGGTCAGGATGATTGTGCGTTAAAACTACATAATTTATATCCGAAACGGTTAGGCCTTGTTTTTTCAAAGACGTTAATAACAATTTTCTGTCCATTCCCGGGTCAACGATTATGTTTAATCCGTTTTCTTGAATTAAAGTGGTTGTTGACGAGGCGAATTCTTGCCCGTTTTTTTCTTTGGCAAAACCTTGAATTAAAACTTTAATTTTTGGCATCATAATATTTTGCAATATTCAAAAATACTAAGTTTTAATGTTAAATGGACGCTTATTGATCTCTTGAAGAATTTTGAGTGTCGCAAGAACAGAAAGATTATCGCTCGGCAAAATAATTAAAAGATCACCTAATTGATTCAATAATGG
>JBAZMD010000030.1:0-6965 GCA_041649955.1 Patescibacteria group bacterium
TAATTTCTAATTTCTAATTTCTAAACAATATTTAAATCCCAAATTTCAAACTGTTTATAATTTGAGTTTTAGAATTTTGAATTTGTTTAGGATTTAGGGCTTCGGATTTAGGATTTTTAAAATTATAAAATGTAAGATTATATGAGAAGTAACAATAAACAATTTAAAAAATATAAATTATTTTTTATTTTAATTATTTTGGCGTTTTTTTGGTTTTTAGCCGGACAAGCGGCCTTAGCCGATTGTTGTCTTTGTAATTCCGTCCGTTTGCAGGATTGTTTTTGCCGCGATTATCAGCCGTCTATTACTGCTACTTGTACTTGTCCTTCTACGGATTATGATTTAGAAACTTGGGATAAAGGGGGATGTAAAGATTGGCCGTCATGCCACGCCTCAACCTGTAAAATTATTTCTGAAGAAGATTACAATCAGCCTTCCAAAGAAGATATAAAAGAAGGAGAAAAAATTATAGAGAATGAAATTACTGTCCCAAAACTTCAAGTTCAAATTCCCGGTTTTCAAGGATTTACTTCTGACAAAAGCAAAATAGTCAGTGAAGAAAATGGCCAAAAAAGTTATTCCTTTCCTTGGATTGGCGAATATCTTATAGCTCTTTACAAATGGGCGATCAGATTAATCGCCGCTTTGGCCGTGGTGATGATTATGTGGGCCGGAGTGGAATGGATGGTCGCCGGAGGCAATAGCAGCCAAATTTCCGATGCCAAAGAACGAATCAGGGGATCTCTGTTTGGTTTAGTTTTATTATTGGGTATTAGTACTTTTTTAAGTTTTATAAATCCAGAATTGACTTTTTTCAAACCGATTCAATTAGGGGTAATTAAAACAGTTGAGCTTGATGGAGAACTATCCGATACTGGTGCGGCTGATCAGTCGAGTTCTGGTATATATTTTAAGCAATGCGATTCAAGTTGGGGAAATATGGCTTATACTCAAGGCGGAGCAGACTGTAATGTTTGCAGTTCTGGTTGCGGGCCAACCAGCGTGGCTATTGCTTTGGCTAATTTAGGAAAAGGTATCACGCCCAAAGATATTGCTCAATACGCTATTGAAATCGGAGCGAGAAATAATTGTAGCAATGGAACAAATGTTGCTTCTTTAGCTCCGGCAGCAGCTACAAAATGGGGGGTGAATAGCAAAACGATTACTACAATTGATGATGCTATAACAGAGTTGCGGCAAGGTCACTTTTTAATTACATCCATTAGGGCGGTTCCTATAGGCAATCAATGCACCAATTCTAAAATTTTTCCATGTGGAGGATGTTTCTGTAATGGTCACTATGTTATCTTGTCTGGTATAAATGGAAATAATATTGATATTATTGACCCAAGTAGAAGAAACTTAACAACTCTGCCCATAGATAAATTATCATCTACTTATAATAATGGCGGCTATTTAAGCCGGATACAATTTTTTTATTTATGGAAATAATAAAAAAATGTATAAGTCGGCTAATGTAAATCCGCGATCAACTATTTAACCATGTAACCGATCAACCAACCTTTATGTCTCAAAATAAAACAATTTATGCCTGTTCAAAATGCGGATCTCAATTTCCAAAATGGTTGGGACAATGTTCGGAATGCGGCGCTTGGGGAACAATTTCGGAAACTGTTCAAAATAATTCTCCGCGCAAAAATTTTACAACGACAAAAGCAGGTGAAGTTATTGAATTCAGCGCTATTAAAAGCCAAAATTTTTCAAGATTTAAAACAGGCATTGAAGAATTGGATAGAGTTTTGGGCGGCGGTCTGGTACCGGGTTCTCTGATTCTTTTGGGTGGCGCGCCGGGCATCGGCAAATCAACTTTAGTTTTGCAAATCGTTCATTCTTTATCCAATGATTCGGTTTTGTATGTCAGCGGTGAAGAATCGGCCGAGCAAGTAAAATTGCGATTGGAAAGAATCGGAGTTTCGGAAAATAATTTAAAATTTTTCGGCGATACTGACGTGGATGTCATTTGCGCCACGATTGAAAAACATAAGCCTAAAATAGCGGTGGTTGACTCAATCCAGACGGTTTCTTCTTCGGATGTTGATTCAGAAGCGGGCAGCGTCAATCAAATTCGCGCCTCAACCGCCAAGCTGATGGAAGTCGGAAAAAAAACGCAAACAACTATTTTTATTGTCGGCCATATCACCAAGCAAGGTTCAGTTGCCGGCCCAAAAACTTTGGAACACTTGGTTGATGTTGTCTTATATCTTGAAGGCGATTCGCATCACCATTTTCGTTTCTTGAGATCTTATAAAAATCGTTTCGGTTCAACCAATGAAGTCGGAGTTTTTGAAATGAAAAAGCAGGGATTGGTGGAAATTAAAAATCCTTCCGAAGTTTTTTTGGCCAATCGAAATTCTCAAGTTATCAGCGGCTCGGTAATCGCGGCCATTATGGAAGGCGTCCGCCCGTTTTTAATAGAAGTTCAAGCGCTTGTTTCAAAAACTAATTTCGGCTATCCGCAAAGAAAAAGTACGGGCTTTGATTTTAACCGCTTGCAGCTTTTAGTCGCGGTTTTAACCAAGCGATGCGGCCTTAGATTGGAAAATCAAGATATTCATATTAATATTGTCGGCGGATTGGAAATTTCCGAACCGGCCGCGGATTTGGCCGTAGCCATGGCTATTGCTTCCGCTTTTTACAACAAGCCGATTGACGCTAAAACTTTATTTTTCGGCGAAGTCGGTCTGGCCGGCGAATTAAGAAATGTTTCTTGGCCGGAAAAAAGAATTAAAGAAGCGGAAAAATTGGGTTTTGAAAAAATCGTGATGTCAAAAGAAAAATTTTTGGATTTTCAGCCCAAAATAAAAATTATTCAGGAAGAAAATTTGAGCCAAGCGATAAAAGTCGTGTTGGGATAATATCAAATAAATAAAAAAAGACTTGTTAAACAAGTCTTTTTTTATTTATTTTTTTTCGTGCGACTAACCCGAGTAATCTACTCCAAATGAGCTGTTTGAGCAAATTGGCTTATTTTATTTTGCAGCAAAGGATAAGTTTTTAAACTGTTGTCTTTATTGAAAACTTTATCGGCCGCTTCTTGAGCTTCTTTTAAAATAACAACATCGGAGAGGCGCGCGATTTTCAGATCAGTGAAAAATCCGGCTTGGCTGGTGCCGAAAACCTCGCCCGGTCCGCGCATTTCCAAATCCATTTCCGCCAATTCAAAGCCATTTTGAGCGGTAATCAGGGCCTTTAATCTTTGTTTTGCTTTTTCGCCTTCATTTTCCAAAAATAGAAAACAATGAGATTGATGTTCGGCTCGGCCGATTCTGCCGCGCAATTGGTAAAGCTGAGCCAGTCCGAATCTTTCCGCTCCTTCAACAATCATTACTGAGGCGTTGGGTATGTCAATTCCCACTTCAATCACGGTCGTGGAAATTAAAATATTGATTTTATTTTGATCAAATTTTTTCATTATTTCTTCTTTTTCTTTGGCTTTCATTCGGCCGTGGAGAAATCCTAAGGTTAAGTCAGGGAATATTTTTTCCGATAATTTTTTATATTCTTCTTTGACTGATTTTACGCCCAGCTGATCAGATTGGTCAATTAAAGGGCAAATAACGAAGATTTGACGGCCATTTTTTATTTCTTCGCGGATAAATTTATAAATTTTTTCCGTTTCATCAGGTTTGACAATGCTGGTTAAAACTTTTTTTCTGCCCGGCGGCATTTCGTCAATAATGGATAAATCCAAATCGCCATAAAGAGTCAAAGCGACTGAGCGGGGAATCGGCGTGGCGGTCATTGATAAAAAATGCGGCATCAACACGGACTGACGCAGACTGGACACTGACTTACGCTGACCTTCCGTGTGATTTTGTGTTTCGTCAGCGTTGGTCGGTATTACGTGACCATGAATAGTTCTTTTTATTTGGATATCATCTTTTCCAAAATTGACTAATAAGGCTAAATGATAATCACTACTTTTCAGATAATGCCAAATTTGTTCCGTTTCAAATTTGCCGATAGAAGGTAAAGCTTTTATTTCCACAATTATTTTATTATCGACAATAAAATCCGGTCTGTAAGTGCCTATTTTTTCATTATCGTATTGAATATTTATAATTTTTTCTTTTTCAAATTTTAGATTATTTTTTTTAAATTCTTTCTCAATTGCTTTTTGATAGATATTTTCTTTATGACCCAAACCAAGTTCTTTTTTAACTTTAAACATTATTCCTCTAATTTGATAAGTTAAATTTTCGTATAACAGATTATTATTCTTTTTGTCCGTATCAGTCTGTGTTTTGTCTGCATTAGTCCGCGTAGATGTGTCCGTGCCAGTCCGTGTTTCGTCCGTGTTAGTCTGTGTCATGTCAGGATTAGTCTTTGCCAGAAACGCGGCTCTTTGCGCTACGCCGAAACGGTGCTGTTCGTCAATAATTGTCATGGCCAAATTTTTGAATTTTACCTTTTCTTGAATTAAAGAATGAGTGCCGATAATCAATTTTATTTTTCCGGAAGATATTTCTTCGTAAATTTTTACTTTTTTATTTTTTTCTCCGCCAGCTGGCGGATTGATTTTAACGTTTTCGCGAGTCAAAAGTCCGATTTTAAAAGGATAATCTTTCAGCAGTTCGGTGATATTTTTAAAATGCTGTTCGGCCAAAATTTCCGTCGGAGCCATATAAGCCACCTGATAGCCGTTTAAAAGAACGTTTAAAATGGCCAAAACTCCGACAATGGTTTTTCCGCTGCCCACGTCGCCTTCAAGAAGCCGGTTCATCGGCGCGCTTGTCTCCAAATTATTGATAATTTCCCAGCTGGACTTTCTCTGGGCATCGGTTAATTTAAAAGGCAAATTGTCAACGAATTTTTTCGTTTCTTCCAATTTGAATTCAATTTTCGGCGCGACCAAACTTTTTATTTTTTGGCGGACCAATTGATTGCGGGTTTGAATTAAAAACAATTCGTCAAATTTCAAGCGGTGAGCGGCTCGTTCCAGCCATTCTCTGTTTTGGGGAAAATGAATTTGTTCCAAAGCGAAAGTAGTGCTTGTTAAATTATATTTGCTTCTTATTTCTCTAGGCAGCCAATCTTCAATGTCTTGCGTCAAAGGAATGGTCTGGCGGATAAGATAGCGGAGTTGTTTTTGGCTTAAATTGACAGTGGCGGGATAAATCGGCACTAATCGGCCGGTGTGGATGGGATCTTTGCTGTTTACGATTTCGTATGACGGATTTAAAAATTGCATTCCGTAATAATCGTCAACATCTATTTTTCCGGCTAAATAAACTTCCAGTCCGGATCGCAAAATTTTTATTAAAAAAGGCTGGTTGAACCAGACCACTTTGATAGAATCAGTTTTGTCCGAAATAATCGCCTCGGTAATGACCATTTTTTTTCGCGGTGAACGGTGATTGGCAATTAAGCTTATTTTTCCCTTGATCGTGCCGGATTTTTTTGTTTTCAATTCGGCAATGGTTAAAATTTTGCTGTAATCATCATAGCGAAAAGGAAAATGATACAGCAAATCCTCAGCCGTTTGAATTTTTAATTTTTCCAAACGGTTTAGGGTTGTTTTGCTCGCCGAAGTCAATTCACTTAATGGTGTTTTGAGATTAGGCATAATTTCAAATTATTATAATATTATAATACAAATTTGATTTTTTGGCAAGCCCTCACACCAAACTTAGCGCTTGATTTACGTATTACCAAAATTAGAAGGCGAAGCCGCTTCGCTTTCATTTTTATCTATTAAGAAAGTTTTACGTTGAGTTATGGTGTGGGGGCAACCTCCTATATTTTAGAGGTTGACATTTAATTTTTTTTTGATAAAATAAAATGGTATTAAATCTGTTAATCCCGTTTAAAGCGGAGAGTTGCGCCGAACGGTAAGGCAGCGGTTTGTGAACCATTGACATTTGTGAGGTTCTTTAATAAAATAGATTTATGAAATTTTACGATCAAAAAATCGTTCAAGAGGTAAGAAAGGAAAGAAAAAAGGGCCTATCAATTAGAGAAATAGAGAAAAAACTTAAAGTTCCTAATTTTACCATTTCTCGCTGGGTTAGAGACATTCCCTCTGATGCCAAAGCATTTAATTTAGCCAGACAGAAGGAGGAATTTTTGAAATCTGATTTGCGCAGTTTATGCGACGATTTGAAAATCGATAAAGATCTTGCTAAAATTTTTGTCAGTTTATTATATTGGTGCGAGGGATCAAAATATCCATCCAGTAATTTTGTCGCTTTTTCCAATAGTGATTATAGCTTGGTTAAAGTATTTTTAGAGCTTTTAAGGCGCGGTTTTGAAATCAACGAAGATAAAATCAGAATTCATCTACAGCTTCATTCAACTCATTCCCCCAAAGAAATTACGAAATTTTGGAGTGATTTATTGCACGTGCCGTCGGCTCAATTTTACAAACCGACTATTACACACCCAACGAATAAAATGAAAAGAGTTGATTATAGGGGAACATGTACAATTAAATATTTTGATGTTAAACTATTATTAAAAATTATTGGTCTTTACGAAAGCTTAACTAAAAAATTATAAAATAATTTGATTTATGGAAGGATGGCCGAGTGGTTTAAGGCGGAGGTTTGCTAAACCTCTGTACGGGTTTTAATCCGTACCGTGGGTTCAAATCCCACTCCTTCCGTTTTTAAACGGAAGTATGTTATTTTGAAATACCCTGTTTAAAAATGGGGTATTCTGGTTTTGTTTTAAATAGACCTGGAGAGGTGGCTTCGGCCCGAGGCCGACCAGCCTGGGGCTGGGAGCGATATTTTTATGTATTACGTTTATATCTTAAAAAGTAAAAAGAACAGCAAATTATATAAAGGATTTACCAATGATTTAAAACGAAGAATTAAAGAGCATAATTCGGGCAAATCTGTTTTTACTAAAAATAATGGACCATGGAGTTTAATTTATTATGAATGTTTTCTCTCAAAAATTGATGCGGAAAAAGAAGAATTATTTTTAAAGTCAGGAAAAGG
>JBAZMD010000031.1:0-6885 GCA_041649955.1 Patescibacteria group bacterium
TACCCCCTGAAGGAATCAGACCTTCGTCAATTGCTTAAGAGTCCGCCAGCTGGCGGATTTACCATTGAGCTAAAGTATAAAATACCCCCAATAGGGATCGAACCTATATCAATTGCTTAAGAGGCAACTGCTCTACCATTGAGCTATGGGGGCTTATATTATTTGCTAATTAAGTTTTTAAAGAAATCTAATTTTATTATAATAATTGATTACTTAAGAGTCCGCCAGCTGGCGGATTTACCATTGAGCTATGGGGGCATGGAAATAAATTATAAATTACTAAAAAATATAAAATTTTTATCCATCCCGACGTTACAGTCGGGACTCCGACTCAAGGCGTCGGAGTTAAGCTAAGGGGGCAAAATAGGTTAAATTAATGATTTTAAGGGGTCTATAATCGTTCATATGCCTCCGGCAGGAATCGAACCCGCAACCTTGGCTTCGAAGGCCAGTGTGATATCCTTTTCACCACGGAGGCAGAATATAAAATGACCAATTGACCTAATTTCTAATTAACCTAATCAATAACTAATAACCAAATGCCCAATGTCTGAAATTTTTGGGTCATTGAGTCATTGGGATTTATTTAGGTTAATTAGATTAATTAGACTAATTAGTCATTGATTTATTCTTTTAATAATTCTTCCGGATAAGTTGCGTGGGCCAAGGCCGTATCTAGGGTAATAACTTTTTCCCGATAAAGCTTTTTTAAGCCATCTTCCAAAGTGCACATTCCTTCTTTACCGCCGGTTTGGATGCAAGATTTTATTTGGGCGATTTTATTTTCTCTGATTAAATTGGCAACTGCCGGATTGTTAATCAAAACTTCTCTGGCCGCGACTCTGCCTCCGCCGATTTTTGGCAATAAATGTTGGGAGATAATACCTCTTAAAGCCAGAGCAATTTGCAATCTTACTTGATTTTGCTGATGAGGCGGAAAAACATCAATAATTCTATCAATGGTTTGAGGAGCGTTTGTAGTATGAAGAGTGGCTAAAATTAAATGTCCGGTTTCGGCTAAAGTAATGGCCAATCCGATTGTTTCCAAGTCTCTCATTTCTCCGACAAAAATTACATCTGGATTTTGTCTGACAATGTGTTTTAAGGCCGAATCAAAAGAGGTCATATCTTGTCCTAATTCTCTTTGAGCGATTAAACTTTTCTTGGAAGTAAAAACAAACTCAATCGGATCTTCAAGGGTAATAATATGGCAAGCCCGTTCCGTATTAATTCTTTCAATCATTGCCGCTAATGTTGTGGATTTACCGCAACCCGTCGGTCCTGTCACTAAAACTAATCCGTCTTGAAGTTGAATTAATTGATGAGCCACCGGAGGCAAGCCGATTTCTTCCATACTTGCGATTGTCGGTTGAATAACTCTGGCCGCCAAAGCTAAATGTCCTTTTTCCCAAAAAACATTAATTCTAAAACGAATATTATTTTTAATTTGATAAGAAAGATCCAAGTTTTTCTTTTTTAAAAGCACTTCTTTTTGAGCCGGAGTCATAATCGGTTCGGCCAATTTTAAAATAGTTTCGTGGTCAAAAATAGGCCAATTTTGTATTGGCCTTAAAATTCCGTCAACGCGAAAAAATGCGGGTAAGCCGTTGGCTAAGTGAACATCCGATGCTTTTAGCGCAACTGCGCCTTCAAATATTTCATCAAGAGTCATAATTTAGCTTTTTAGGAATTAGCTTATTAGCTTTTTAGATTATTAATATTTATAAATTCGCAAGTTAAAAATTTAAACAAAATTTTTACACCCTAGATACGTATTCGCCTGTATCAGTATTAATTTTGATAATATCGCCTTCTTTAATAAAAATAGGAACAGTAAGTTGAGCGCCGGTTTCAATGGTAACGGTTTTACTGGGAGTAGTAGCAGAATCACCTCTGACACTCGGCGGGGCTTCAATCACTCTTAAATCTATTTTTTTAGGAATTTTTATACTGATTGGTCTTTCGTTAAAAAGCAGTACTTCCACTTCTAATCCTTCTTTTAAAAAATTCTTTGCCGTGCCCAATATTTTTTCGTTTAAAGCAAATTGCTCATAATCAGAATCATTCATAAAATAAAAATCTTCTCCGGATGGATAGAGAAAACTTGCTTTGGAGGTACTGGTGGAAGCTTCTTCGATTTTATCGCTTGATGAAAAAGTTTTTTCCAAAGCTTGGCCGGTAATAAGATTTTTAAGTTTTACGCGCACAGACGCTCTTCTGTTGGCGACATGAGTATGGAGAGAGCTGACTATCGCGTATGGCGCGCCATCAATTTCAAGAATAGTTCCGATATTTTTTAAATCATTCAAAGATAACATAATAATTTTAATTTTTAACAAAAGGTAAAAGAGCCATAAATCTTGCTCTTTTGACGGCATGAGTTAATTTTCTTTGATGTTTGGCACAGACTCCCCTTTTGCGGCCGGGTAAAATTCTTTCATAAGTGGAAACAAATCGGCGCAAAAGTTCTATGTCTTTATAATCAATTTCGTTAACGCTATTGATGCAAAAATAACAATGTTTTTGATTTTCCATAGTAAAATTATTTAAAAATTTAATCCGCCAAAGTTTCTGGCGATAGATAATTTAGACTTTTTAAGTGATTAATTTATATTATTTAGACAATTAAATCTTATTTCGGAATTTAGGCGGAGCAAAATTTTTAACTATAATTTTGCGTACCCTGTTAAATAAGATTTGAAATGATGTTTTTAAGAATACTTTGTTATCAGTTTACCCTTTGTTGATTTTACTCGCCTTTCTTTAGGCAATTCTCAAATCTTAATTTTAAATTTTACAGAAAATTTAAAATTATTTAACAGGGTAAAGGTTTTGTTGCTCCGACTTAACGTCCGGAGACAAAACTCTTTAAAATGGGATTTCTTCCACATCTATCTCTTCTTCAGGAAGATTTTCTTTTTCTTCATCAGGCGAGGATTTTTCTTCAGCTTCGCGCGGTTCAGAAGCTCCTCCCCTTGGTTTAGCGCCAAATTGGACGGCTTGAGCGATAATTTCAGTGGTTGATTTTTTATTTCCCTGAGCATCCTGCCAAGAGCGGGTGGTTAATCTGCCTTCAATATAAGCTTCTTGTCCTTTAACCAAATAGCGGCTGCAGACTTCGGCTAATTTACCCCAAACAACTACTCGATGAAAATCGGTTTGTTCTTTTTTTTCTCCTTGAGCGTTGGTCCAATTTCTTGAAGTGGCCAAACTGAAAGTCGCCACATTCTGGCCATTAGGAGTGGTTCGCGCTTCGGGATCTCTGGTTAATCGGCCAATAATCAAAACTTTATTAAGATTCATAATTAAAAAATTATTTAATTAGATTAAAATAAATCGTCAATTTTTTGTTCTAAATCTTTTAAACTGGTTTTGACAGTTGTTTTTTCTTCTTCTTTAACTTCTTTGATTTCTTCTTCCTTTTTTTCCATAGAGTGTCTCGGTTTTCTAATTTTCATCGGTTTGGAATTAAGAGTCACAATCATGTGCCTTAAAATTTCAGGCGTTAATCTGATTGCTTCGTTTATTCCTTTTATTTCTTTTGTTTCTATTTCAAAACGAAAAAGGTTGTAGAACCCGCGATAAATATGCTTAATCGGGTAAGCCAATTTTTTGTTGCCAAGTTCTTCTTCTTTAAGAATCTTGCCGCCGGCCTTTTCGATCAACGACCTTATTTTTTTTGAAATTACCGGTACGTCTTGCTCCGTGTAAGGAGTGGGAATGATATAGAGAATTTCATACATAAGATTTGACATTAATGATTTAAACTATAATAATGTTATTATGACATATTTTCTTATATTAGGCAATAATCCAACTTTGTCAATAGCTGAAATCTTAAAGATACTCACAGGCCCGTTTGAGATTAAAAAAATATCAGAAGAAGTTTTGATTATAGATTTGCCCGGAAATAAAGAAATTGATTTCGCGTATTTGCAAAATCGGATTGGTGGAACTGTTAAAATCGGCAAAATTTTACCAAATCAGGATTTAAAAAATCTGGCTGATTTGTTTTCTAAAAACTCCCCTAAAGTTAGATTTGGATTTAGTGTTTATCGCCTAGACCATCAGGCTTCAATTTCTCAAATCGTAAATTTGATTAAAAATTTGGCTTTGAATTTAAAAAAAGATCTTAAAGAAAAAGGAATTTCTTCCCGCTGGGTTACTTCTCGCGAAGATGCGCTTTCTTCGGTTATTGTTCAAACAAACAAGCTTTTGGAAACCGGCGCGGAATTTGTATTTTTTGCCGAGAAAAACGGGTTTTTGTTCGGCAGAACTTTGGCTTGTCAGGATTTTAAAGAATACGGCTTTCGCGATTTTGGTCGGCCGAATCGGTCAATGGAACAGGGAATTTTACCGCCGAAACTGGCTAAAATTATGATTAATCTGGCCGGTAAACTGGACGAAAAAGCAGTGATTTTAGATCCTTTTTGCGGCGCAGGCACGATTTTACAAGAAGCGGCCTTGATGGGTTATAAAAATATTATCGGCGCCGATTTAAATCCAGAGGCGATTAAAGATACTCAGGGAAATTTAAAATGGCTTGCTGAAAACGACCAATTACCAACAACTAATTGCAAGGTTTTCCAAGCAGATGTCAAAGAAATTTCTAAAAAAATAGATCCTCAATCAATTGATTTAATTGTTGCCGAGCCATATTTGGGTCCAACCAAAATTTCCAGCTTAAAGGCTCAACTGCCGATTATAATGTCCAAATTATCAGATTTATACATTGGCGCTTTTAAAGAATTTCAAAAAATTTTAAAACCAAACGGGCAGGTGGTGATGATTTTCCCGATTTATCAGGACTTAAAACAAAATAACGGAATTTTCTCCGAATTTATTCTGCCAGAAATAAAGAAAATGGGTTGGCAGACAATAAATATTTTACCTGATTCTGTGGCAAATTATCCAACCATTAAATCAACTAAACGGCAATCAATTATTTACGCCCGAGCCAATCAAGAAGTTTGGCGTGAAATTTTTATTATCAAGCGAGCGAGAGAAAAGCAACCCGCTAATGCGAATTGCTTTTCCGAGCAAGCGCAGATATCAAAGGGTTAATACTCTTTATTTTTTCTCTTGGTAAAAAATAAATAAAAAAAGAGGGAGCAAAATATTCATTACTCCTCTCTCTAGTCTGGTTTTTTATTGATTGTTAATTTTAAAAACAATAGAATTAATTCGTTCGGAAAGACTGCCCTTGATATTGGGATAATTTTGTATATTCTTACTTTTGTCAATAACACGGATAGAATTTGCGAAACAAGCGTTCCTTAAGATGAAATATTCTATTCCATCCACTTCTACTTGGTAAGAATAATTTTTATCCTCAACTTCTTTTTTCCATTTAAAGGTTTCAATTTTCTCTAGTATTTTTAGAATTTCTTCTATTAACATTTCTAACATTCCCCCTCCTTTTAATTTTTGTCTGGATTTTATGATTGGATAAGTAATTATTTAAACACATTTTTTAATTTTTGTCAACCCCTAAATTTTATAACTTTATGCGAATAGGAATCGATGCTCGTCCCAGTACTAGAGCAGAGCTCAGTACGGGACATCGCTTTATTGAGAAATAAGGAATAAGTAAATTTAGATTAACGAAATTTTAACTGAAAAACTTTATGCGTATCGGCTTAGACGCTCGATTTTACGGCCCAACAGGTAAGGGAATCGGGCGCTACACTCAGAAACTTATCGCTAGTTTGGAAAAATCTAATCAAAAAGATGATTATTTTATTTTCCTCCGCCAAGAGGGCTTTAATCTCTACCAGCCCCAAAACCCCCATTTTCACAAGGTTTTAGCCGATTACCCCTGGTATTCCTGGCAAGAGCAGGTTTTATTCCCCAAACAACTCGCCTCTCAACGCCTTGACTTGGTTCACTTTTTACATTTTAATGTTCCCCTGTTTTATCTCGGCAAGTTTGTGGTAACGATTCATGATTTGACTCATAATCAAACAACACCAAAAGCTTCAACTCACAGGAAATCGATTTTTTATTTTAAAAAAATTATTTATTATTTGATTATTAAAAATGCCATGCAACGGGCGGAAAAAATCATTACGGTTTCTAATTTTATTAAAGATTCAATTGTAAAGCAATACAAAATTAATTCGAAAAAAATTTCTGTGACTTACGAAGCAGCCGATATGGTGCCGAAGATTCCAGATTCTAATCAGCCAGCTGGCGGATTAGAATCTTATTTATTGTATGTCGGCAATGCTTATCCGCACAAAAATTTGGAACGCTTGATTAAAGCTTTCAAAATTGTTTTATCCAAACACCCGGAAATTCATTTAATTTTGGTCGGAAAAATGGATTATTTTTATCAAAATTTACAAAAATTAACGCAAGAATTAGGATTGGAAGAAAAAGTTATTTTCCCGGGCCAAGCTTCTGATGAAAAATTAGCCCGGCTTTATGAAAATGGCTTGGCTTATGTGTTTCCTTCTCTATCTGAAGGCTTTGGCTTACCGGGTTTGGAAGCGATGAAATTCGGTTTGCCGGTGATTGCCTCAAAACATCAACCCCTGCCTGAAATTTACGGTTCAGCTGCTCTTTATTTTAATCCTAAAAACATAGAAGAAATGGCCGCAACTATTAATCAGGTCATAGAAAATAAAAATCTTCGCGAAGAACTAATTCAGAAAGGCAGCGAACAAATTAAAAAATATTCTTGGGAAAAATGCGCCCAAGAAACAGAAGAAATTTATAAAACTTTATGAGAATCGGAATAGACGCCAGATTTTTTGGCCCAACGGGCAAAGGAATCGGGCGCTACACTCAAGAACTTATCGCTAATTTGGAAAAATCTAATCAACAAGATGATTATTTTATTTTCCTCCGTAAGGATAATTTTAATCTATATCAGCCCCAAAA
>JBAZMD010000032.1:0-6255 GCA_041649955.1 Patescibacteria group bacterium
ACAGAAAATCAGCTACGGTTGTCGGAGAAGTACTCGGTCATTATCATCCGCACGGCGATATGGCGGTTTACGATTCAATGGTTAGAATGGCTCAGGATTTTTCTTTGCGTTATCCTTTAATTGACGGCCAGGGAAACTTCGGTTCAATTGACGGCGATGGAGCAGCTGCTCATCGTTATACCGAAGCCAGGCTTTCCGCTATTGCCGATGAAATGCTTTTGGATATTGATAAAGAAACGGTTAATTTTACGCCAAACTATGACGGCACTTTAACTGAGCCGCAAGTTTTGCCGGCCAGATTGCCAAACTTGCTTTTAAACGGATCAATGGGCATTGCCGTTGGTATGGCCACGAATATTCCGCCGCATAATTTGGGAGAATTGTGCGACGCAATCGGTTTATTAATAGATCATCCTCACGCTGAAATTGATGAACTTTTTAAATTTGTAAAAGGGCCGGATTTTCCGACCGGCGGTCTTATTTTTGACGTCAACCAAATAAAACAAGCTTACGCGATCGGCAAGGGACCGATTGTGGTCAGGGCAAAAACAGAAATTGTTGAAACGAAACAAGGATATTTTCAAATTATCGTTCATGAAATTCCTTATCAAGTCAATAAATCTGATTTGCTTCAAAAAATGGCAGAACTGGTTAAGGATAAGAAAATAGATGATATAAGAGATATCCGCGACGAATCGGGCAAAGAAGGAATAAGAGTGATTATTGAACTTAAAAAAGGAACTTTTCCGCAAAAAGTATTGAATAAATTATTTCAAATGACTTCTCTGCAAACGATTTTTTATGTTAACATGGTGGCGCTTTCCGAGGGCATTCAGCCGAAAGTTTTCGGCCTTAAAGAAATTTTGGAAGAATATATTGATCACCGCCAGATTATCATTCGCAAGCGCACGGAATATATTTTAAGACAGACTCAAGACAGAATTCATATTTTAAAAGGACTGGAAATCGCCATTGATCATATTGATGAAATTATTAAATTGATTAAAAAATCTCAAGACAAAAATGAAGCCAAAGTTAATTTGATGAAAAAATATCGTTTGAGCGATCTTCAGGCAGATGCCATTTTGGAAATGAAACTTCATCAATTGGCGAATTTGGAAAGAAGCAAGGTTAAAGACGAGTTGAAAGAAAAATTAGCCTTTGCCAAAGAATTGGAAAAATTATTGGCTTCGCCAAAAATGATTTTGGAAATCGTTAAGAAAGATTTAAAAGAATTGAAAGAAAAATACGGCGATGACCGTCGAACACAAGTGGTGGCCACAGAGGTGGGAAAATTCAGTGATGAAGATTTAATTCCCGATGAACCAACCTTAGTGGTTATTACTCAAGACGGTTATATTAAAAGATTGGCCTCGGAAAGCTTTAAATCGCAGAGCCGCGGAGGCAAGGGCGTGGTTGGACTGGAAGTAAAAGACGAAGATCAAGTAAAACAATTAATTTCCACCACCACTCATACTAATTTATTATTCTTTACGACTAAAGGCAGAGCTTTTCAATTAAAGGCTCATGAAATTCCGCAAACCGGCCGGGCGGCTAAGGGCCAGGCTTTGGTTAATTTCTTGGAAGTGAGTGATCAGGAAAAAGTTTCCGTGGTCTTGCCTTCTTCTAATTTAAAAAATTCCCGCTGGATAGTAATGGTGACAAAACAAGGAACGATTAAAAAATTGGAAATAAGCGCTTTTGATAATGTCCGCCGATCAGGATTAATTGCCATTAAATTAAAAAATGATGATTCTTTAGATTGGACTGAATTGGTCGCTCCTAATGATGAAATTGTCTTGGTCTCTGCCCACGGTCAGGCGGTTAGATTTAAAGAAAAAGATTTAAAACCATTGGGACGGGTGGCGAGCGGTGTTAGAGGAATGAAACTTAAAAAAGATGATTATATCGTTGGAATGGGAGTAATTGATACTAAAGAAATAGCCAATAAAAAATTATTAATCGTGACGGAAAACGGTTTTGGCAAGATGACGCCAATTAAAGAATATCGTTTGCAGCGCCGAGGCGGCAGCGGAATTAAAACCGCCAAGGTTACTGACAAAATTGGGAAAATTGTCGGAGCGATTATCGTGGATGAAAAAATTTCAGAAAAAGATTTACTTTTAATTTCTCACTTGGGCCAAGTCATACGTTTGCCGCTTAAAAGCGTTTCTACAACCGGCCGAGCGACTCAAGGAGTGAGATTGATGAGATTTAATTCCAAAGATATTGTTGTTTCTTGCACCTTGATTTAAATAATAAATTAAGTGTTTTTATGGATTTAATCCAACAATTGATCAATACTAAATATCTTAAAGATCCGAATATTATCAAAGCCTTTCAAACAATCAAGCGCAAAGATTTTATTTTGGATGAAAATGAAGAAGTAGCTGAATGTAATGCGCCCTTGGCTATTGGTTTTGGACAAACTATTTCCCAGCCTTTGACGGTCGCTTTTATGATGGAATTACTGGATCTTAAACCTGGGCAAAAAGTTTTGGATATCGGTTTTGGCTCAGGATGGGCTACGGCTATTTTAGCCGAGATTGTCGGTAAAACTGGCAAAGTGTTCGCCATTGAAAGAATTCCCGAATTGGCGGAATTCGGCATCAATAATATTAGAAAATATAATTTTATTAAATCCGGAAGAGTGGCGGTTAAAACAGGAGATGGTTCCAAAGGTATGCCAGAACAAGCTCCATTTGATCGGATACATGTCGGCGCGGCTGCTTTTAAAATTCCCAATGATTTATTGGAACAATTGACTATTGGCGGAAAATTAGTTATTCCCGAAGGTCAAGACACCCAAGACATAGTTTTAGTGGAAAGAATCAGTAAAGATGAATATAGCAAAAAAAGATTCCCCGGTTTTAGTTTTGTTCCTTTGATTGAAGAAAATAAATCATTATCTTAGATTAGTTTTAAAAATCAGATGAAATTTATTAATCAAAAAAATATATTTGTTATTTTTTTAGTTGTTATTTTAAGTATGACAACTTTTTTCAATTTTTCTAAAATAGCTCATTCTTCCGCTGTCCCGGAAACAGACGAGCTTTTGATTAAATTAAAAGATTATTCAAAAATTTATAATGTCAAATCAAACGATCTACCGATTGAAGAATTTCAAAAAATTATTCTTGAGCGATCGGAAATAGAATGGGCCGAGCCGAATTATTCATTTAAAATCGCTTATATTCCCAATGATCCGCTTTATTTTGAACAATGGTATTTGGATAAAATTCAAGTTCCGCAAGCCTGGGATTTGACTCGCGGAGGAAGCGCTGATGTTACGGTGGCGGTTTTAGATACGGGCGTAGATATTGATCACCCCGATTTAAAAAATAATATTTGGTCCAATAAAGATGAAATTAAAGGAGACGGTATTGACAATGACCATGATGGTTATATTGATGATATAAACGGATGGGATTTTATAAATAATGTGCCAAATCCAAAACCGAAATTTGATGAAGCTTTTGATTCTAATGGCATTCACCATGGTACTTTAATTGCCGGTATTATTGCCGGAACAGGAGATAATTCCGCGGGTACGGCAGGCATAGCTTTTAAAAGTAAAATTATGTCTTTAAGAGTTTTAAACAGCGAAGGATCGGGTACGGTAGAACATGTTATTCAAGCTGTTAAATACGCGGTTGACAATGGAGCAAAAGTGATTAATTTAAGTTTTGTCGGCACTAATAAAAGTTATTTTTTGTCCGAAGCTTTAAAAAATGCTTGGCAAAAAGGAGTTATTATTGTGGCGGCCGGCGGCAATGAAACAACCGGCGAACCGGTAAATCTTAATAACACGCCGAATTATCCGGTTTGTTTAGACGAGGATGATGAAAATTTTATTATTGGCGTGGCGGCCGTGGACAGCGCGGATAAAAAAGCGTCTTTTTCCAACTACGGTTCAAAATGCATTGATATTTCGGCGCCGGGAACTCGCATTTATGGTCCGCTGGTTTACAATCCAAATTATGATAATTTTAAAGAATATTACGGAGGTTATTGGTCCGGCACTTCAATTGCCGCGCCGGTTATTTCCGGACTGGCGGCTTTAGTTTGGTCGGTCAATCCATTATTAACCCAGAAACAAGTTCAAGATTTTATTATCAGCCAAGCTGATAATATTAATTCTTTAAATCCCGGTTTGGAAAATCAATTGGGAAGTGGCCGGGTTAATGCTTATAAAACCATAGAACGCACTTTTAATCAGGCCGGGGAATTGCCTCAGTCTTATTATATCGTCACCGGCGCGGGTCCGGGCGGCGGGCCTCATATCAGAATTTTTGATCTTTATGGCCAACCGAAAGGCGGATTTTTCGCTTATGCAAAAACTTTTACTGGCGGGGTAAACGTCGCTTCAGGCGATGTTGACGGCGATGGAAGAGACGAAATTATCACCGGCGCGGGTCCGGGCGGCGGGCCTCATATCAGAATTTTTGATCTTTATGGCCAACCGAAAGGCGGATTTTTCGCTTATGCAAAAACTTTTACTGGCGGGGTAAACGTCGCTTCAGGCGATGTTGACGGCGATGGAAGAGACGAAATTATCACTAGTGGAGCAACCAGTAATACTCAAATTAAAATTTTTGATCTTTATGGTAATTTAAAAAATGAATTTTTCGCTTACCAGTCCAGCTTTAAGGGCGGGGTAAATATTGCTGCCGGAGACATTGATGCTGATGGTCAAGACGAAATTATCACCGGCGCGGGTCCGGGCGGCGGACCTCATGTCAGAGTATTAAATGGCCAAGGAGTCATGGAATTAAACTTTTTCGCTTTTAATAAAACTTTCTTGGGCGGGGTAAACGTCGCTTCAGGCGATGTTGACGGCGACGGAAAAGACGAAATTTTAGCCAGTGTGGCTTCAGGCGCTTCTCCTTATGTGAGAGTTTTTTCCAGTGAATTTCTTCAACTTAGACTTCAATTCTTAGCTTATTCTCGCGAATTTTATCAAGGAGTTAATCTTGTCACGGCTGATTTTGACGGCGATCAGAAAGCGGAAATCATTACCAGTCCCAAAAAAGGCATGGAACCCCAGGTTAATGTTTTCAGTTTTTCCAGCAAACAGCTAAGCCAGTTTTACGCTTATGCAAAACAATTTAAGGGCGGAACAAGCATTGCCGTATTAAAAACAAAAGGATACTAGATTTTATATTTATGGAGACCGAAATTCGCAAAGATTATTTTTTGAATAAATACGTTATTATTACTCCTAATCGGGCCAAAAGGCCGCACGTTGCGATTACCAAAGATTTAAATAAAAAAAGGGTCAAATGCCCTTTTTGTTTTACAGGAATAGAAAAAAAATTGATAATCAAACATTATCAATTTTCTAATAATCAGATTTTGGTTATAAAAAATAAATATTCGATTTTGACTCTTGATAATCCGAAATCTTACGGAAAACACGAAATAATTATAGAAACGCCAAAACACGGAACAGAACTTTCCCAATTGTCTTTGAAAAATTTTATTGATCTTTTAAAAGTTTTCCAAGACAGAACCTTAGCCCTCAGCAAAATAAAAGGCATTGATTATATTTTGATTTTTAAAAATCAAGGCAACAAAGCCGGTGCGTCTTTGGATCATTCTCATTGCCAAGTTTTCGCTTCAAAACTTTTGCCTCCGGATTTGGAAGAAGAATTTCAGGCAATGGACGAATATCAGCGCAAAAATAAATCCTGCCCGTATTGCGATATTATTAAAAAAGAAGAAAAGAGTCCGCGCCGAATTTACAGCGATCGTTATATGGTCGCTTTTGCGCCTTATGCCTCAGCTTTTCATTATGAAACCTGGATTTTTCCGCGTCGGCGTTTGGACAATATCACCAATTTATCCGAAGAAGAATTAATATCTTTAGCCAAGGTTTTAAAAAAAGTTTTGACTAAAATTTATAAGCTCGGCCTTTCCTATAATTTTTTTCTCCACCAAGTTGTTTCCAAGAGAAATCAGCATTTTTATGTGAAAATTCAGCCACGCGATTCAGTTTGGGGAGGAGTGGAACTTGGCTCGGGAATTATTGTCAATTCTATGTCTCCGGAAAAAGCCGCCGCTTATTTACGTTAATATATATTTTTTCTAAAAAGCAAAAGGGCTACTAATTTATTTTTTTTAGTAGGCCCTTTTTTTAAAATTTACCAATTTCGCAATAATTAATAATAAAAATTAATTATTGCCTTAATGATTAAACAGAAGAATCCGCCAAGTCCGGCTCCAAATCCAGTCAGTAGTCCAATTATGAACCCA
>JBAZMD010000033.1:0-5410 GCA_041649955.1 Patescibacteria group bacterium
TTAATGATTTGCAGTATCATATGAATTATAAAAGTATAAATATGTACCGTAAAAATTTGGAAGTTTTTTTGAGAAAATATTTTAAAATTGTAACTAGCTGGTCTGATTCAAAATATCTCAATAAAATAATTTATATTTTAAAACCCAAGAAATAATATGGCAAACTTTATTTTAAATAAAAAACAATGGAAACATCACGCTAAAACTTGGAGCCTTCTTAAACCGCCGGAGAGGCCATCATTGCAAGAAATAAAACTTTACGAAAAATGGGCTAGAAAAAAAGCTGGAGGCAAGGCTATTATTTATGGTGCCACGCCGGAACTGCGGGATTTATTGGCGAAATATAATTTTGACGTAACCTTGGTAGACAGAGAACCGAATATGGTCAGAGCAATGAAAGAATTAATTGAAACATCCAAAGGTGATGAAAAAATAGTTATTGCCAATTGGTTAAAAGTGCCGCTAAAAAGCCATCAATATGATTTAATTTTATGCGATCATGGTATTCACCATATTACTTTTAAAGACTGGCCGATTTTTTTAACAGAAGCCAAAAGATTACTGAAACCAAACGGTTATTTAGCAACCAATATCATTACCATGCCTGATTCAACCACCGCCACTGTTTCCGAGATGGTTAAAACTTACAACAAAAATCCAAAAAAATTTGATTATCAAACAATGCTTTATTGGCATTATCGCATTTATTGGGGATTAAAAGATTTTGGAAAAGAAAAATATATGAAAAATCTGACAATGTTAAATGACCAATTAAAACAATTTTCAAGACAAGGTGTTATAAAAAATCAAGATTATAAAATTTTGGCTTCAACCTGGCTCTGGGACGGATTAAAACTTTGCTGTCCCCTCTCAAAAGATACTGATAAAATGCTTAAAAAATATTTTAAAATTTTATCCAAAAAATCTCCGCAAATAAAAAACAACGCTCTTATTTTTCATCATATTTATAATTTAACACCCAAAATATGAAAAAACAAAAAATTGACAGTCCTGTCTGGCAAAATAATGCCGAAAAATGGTGGTATAATTTTTGGTCAAAATGCCAAGAACCTTGGCGTCCCTCAAAAAAAGAAATAATTTTTTGGGACAAGACGATTCAACAAATTCTTAAAAAGAAAGATTCTATTCAAGTTCTGATACTTGGCGCCACCCCCGAATTTCGTGATTTGTTGGCTAAATATAAAAATATAAAAGTTACCTTGCTGGATATAAATCCCCCGGTTAAAAGAGCAATGGACAGATTATGTAAAAAGAAAAATGCGAATGAAAAATTAATTCTCGGTAATTGGCTGGATGTGGCAAAAAATTTTCCTCCCCGCTCCTTTGATGTTGTAATGAATGACGAGGGACTTGAAAATGTTTATTTTACAAAACATAACCTACTTTTAAAAAATATCGCAAAAGTTTTAAAAAAGGATGGATATTTTTTAATGGGAAGATTATGCATGGAAGATGCTTTTAAACATCCGCTAAAATTTACGACCTTATTTAAAAAGTATCAGAAAAATCCTGAATTTTTTCATAATTTTCATAATCGGATTAATTATCTTTATCGCCTGGCCTGTTCATCTCAATCAAGGGCTTATGATCATAAAAAACAGGGCGTAAAAGTTGGTATTTTAGCCGATGAAATTATAGAAAAAAATAAAAAATTATATAACACAAAATATTTAATGTGGACACCTGAGGTTGACTGGCAGGGTCCGGCTTTACATAGTTATATAGAGGTTGATTTAGAAAGTTTAACAAAAATGAAATCAATGATTGAAAAATATTTTAAACTTGAAAAAAAATATCAAGATTTATTTCATCCCGTAATGAAAGTAAAATATAATTTTGTTTTAAGACCAAAGATATAGCGTAAATTGCCACTAATTAAAAAAAATTGACAAAAACTGATTTTTATGCTATATTTATAATATAGATTAAATGATTTAATTATAAATTTATGACAGAAATATTTAGAAGAGAAAAAGAAATTTTTCCAAAAGATGAATCTCTGGAAAAATTGTTCGGTGAAAATTTTAATTCAGAAAAAACCATTAAATTAAATTCTGATTTGGATGAAAACAATCAGCCCAAAGAACTTGGCAATTATGAAGCTCAATGGACTGAATTAAAAAATCCGGATACTGGAGAAGTCATAGAAGGAAAGGTTTATCTTCCAAAAGGAACAAAAAATTTTAAGGAAGTTTTAATAATTAACCCCGGATATCGCGGCGACTTTGTTTTACAAGAAGCAAAATATGCTGACGATTTTGCCTGCGGCGACCGAGCAATGGTGGTTTTGCGGCACAATGGCATAAGAATTGAAGGTGAAGACGTTAAAAGTTATATTCATTGCCCTGAAAAAATAAATTATGCCCAAGAAAAAAATCAAAAATATATGGGCAAGGATGAAAATTTTAAATGGAATCAAGCTGACAGAGAAATTCTAACTGCTTTAAAATCCCTTGGAGCCAATATTGATCAACTTGATAAAATTGATATTATTGGTCATTCTTGGGGCGGCAGAATAGCCCTTACCTCTTTAATGGATCTTAAAGAAGAGATGAATGGTTCGGGAGAAAAATCAGAAACAGCCCAAAAAATCGCTGACAAAATTAAAAATGTGGTTTTAATGGGCGCTTGGGTTGAAAATAGGCCGGAAGTAATTAATTCTTTTAGAGAACCTTTTAAAAGTGAAGCTGAGGGTAATTATTTTAAAAATCTAAACGTTGATGAGACAATGGATAGTATGAATGATTCCGGCAAAAAATTAAGAGAATTAACGGCTGACAAATTACCGGAAAATATACGCATTGTCGGCATTCATTCTATTAAAGATCAAGATATTGATTTAGAAGGAGAAACACTCCCCTTTTTCCAAAATCAACTAAAGGGTTTAAAAAAGAAAGGTTCAATTATTTTAAAAGATTTACAGGAATTATTACCGGAAAAAATCGGCGGACGAGAACCCGTGGTTCATGATTATCCCATAGACCAAGTAAGGGGATGGATTAAAGAAGTTATTAAAAAAAGAGAATAAATTTAGCAAAATAAAGGGTTGACAAAAATCAAAAAATTTGCTATTATTAAAATATATTAAACTATAAAAAATAGTTTGAAAATAAAAAAGGGAGGAAGAAATGACTTATTCTTTTGTAGCAAGGCGCAAAGAAGTAGATAAGAAACATAAAAACTTCGAAAAAGAGGCCATAGAAAAGGAAAATGGAATTCTTCAGGAAATGATTGGCAAGAAAGTTAAGATGTTTATTTATGTGAACGAACCTATTATAAAATGTGGTATAGGTGGTGGAACGGGTGGTGGAACTTCGATTCAAGATAGAGTAGGAATATTAAAGGGCGTAAACAAAAAAAGTCTCAGGATAAAACTTGATCCGGAAATTGAAAGGGTTTTTGGACCACCAGAATCTTTTGAAAAGGAAAAAATACAAAGAATTGTAGAGTTATAAAATAATTAAGGGTTGACATTTTATGCCAACCCTTAAACGTTACTTGGCAAAAAATAAAATAATAGTATAATTTATAGAATTATGGCAAAAATTACTTTAAATCATAATCAATGGAAAAATTACGCTAAAAATTGGAAGCCGCTTAAACCGCCGGAGAGACCTTCATTGCAAGAAGTGAAACTTTATGAAAAATGGGCTAAGAAAAAAGCTGGCGGCAAAGCTATTATTTATGGCGCCACGCCTGAGTTAAGAGACTTATTGGCGAAATATAATTTTGATGTCACACTAGTGGATAGAGAATCGAATATGATTCGGGCAATGCAAGAATTGATTAAAATATCCAAAGGCGACGAAAAAATAATCATTGCCAACTGGTTGAAAGTGCCATTAAAAAGCCATCAATATGATTTGATTTTATGCGACCACGGTCTTCATCACATTGCTTTCAATGATTGGCCGATTTTTTTAAAAGAAGCCGAAAGATTACTAAAACCAAATGGCTATCTAACAACCAATATTATTACCATGCCGGCCTCCGACACTGCCACTGTTTCCGAGATGGTCAAAGCTTATAAAAAAAATCCGAAAAAATTTAACCGCCAAGATATGTGGTATTATCATTATCGTATTTTTTGGGGATTGGAAGATTATGGAAAACAAAAATATATGAAAAATCTGACAATGTTAAATGACCAATTAAAACAATTACTAAAACAAAAAGTTATTAATAACCAAGATTATAAAATTTTGGCTTCGCCCTGGGAAGGATGGAAATGCTGCTGTCCCCTCTCAAAAGATATTGACAAAATGCTTAAAAAATATTTTAAAATTTTATCCAAAAAATCTCCTCAGATAAAAAACAACGCTCTTATTTTTCATCATATTTATAATTTAACGCCTAAAATATGAAAAAAGAAAAAAAACAATATAATCCAATTTGGCTTAAGCAGGAAAATTTTTGGTATAACCTTTGGAAGGCCGTTAAATCGCCTTGGCGGCCGGCAAAAGAAGATATTAAATTTTACGAAAAAATCGTCAAGAAAGTTGTCAAAAAAAATAAAAATCCCAAAGTTTTAGTTCTCGGCTCTACGCCGGAAATTCGCGATATGCTGGCAAAATACAAAACAATTGAGGTGACTCTGATAGACCTTAATATTCCTGTTTCTCGGGCCATGACGCGTTTAATGAAAAGAAAAAATCCGAGAGAAAAATTAATACCGGGCAACTGGTTGAAAATGGACCAACTTTTTCCGCGAAATTATTTTGACATTGTTATCGGCCATGGAAATTTTGAAAATATTAAAATTGAGAAACACGATTTATTTTATATAAACATAAAACATTTAGTTAAAAAAAATGGTTATGTAATAATGGCAAGAGGTTGTCTGGACAGCTGCCTAAAAAATCCAATCACCTTTAAACAAGTGGTGGAAAAATATAAAAAGAACCCTGAATATTTTAAAAATTTTGTGAATAGAATATTTATGTTATACCGACTGGCTGATGAACCGGGGGTTTATGACTATAAAGCCCAAGGACTGAAATTTCATATTTTACTGAAAAAACTGATTCAGGAAGCCAAAAAACAAGGTTTGTCCGATAGGGCGGTGAAAGATTTATGCTGGACGCCGGGACTGGGAGCAAATACTTATTATATTGAAGTAGATATTGCCACTGAAAAGAAGCTTAAATCGATGCTTCAAAAACACTTTAAAATTATTTCTCTTCATCATCTTAAATATCATCCGGTAGCTGAGCCGGCGGCAGATTATGTTTATAATTTTATTTTAAAACCCAAAAAATAATTATTTATTATTAAAATTTTTAAATTTATGAAACTTCAACAAACAGACCCGCAAATAGCCAAATTAATCAAAAAAGAATTGGACCGCCAAAAAAACGGTTTGGTTTTAATCGCTTCGGAAAATTTCGCT
>JBAZMD010000034.1:0-5290 GCA_041649955.1 Patescibacteria group bacterium
GTCCCGATGCCGACGTTGCCGGTACTGCCAGTATCATCAATGTAAAGAATAGGATTTGAGGCATCGGCATAAAAACCGTAATCGCCATAACCGGTATTTGCGCCAAAAGCGGATGATGCTCCAACTCCCCCAGAAACATTACTAGCGTTAGCCGTCCCACTTAAAGAACCGGAAAAAGCATCGGCATAAACCGTACCCCATTTTAAAGCAGAAGAACCTAAATTGTAACTACCAGTTAAATATGGACCAATACTGCCGCCCATTTGAAGTTTGAAGACAGAAGGATTCGCCGTCCCGATGCCGACACTGCCAGAAACAGTGGCCATACCAATATTGCCTGAATTAGCATTATAAATATAAGTACCGGTATCTCTCCAAAGACCAATATCACTTGTCCCAACAGCGATTGAATCAACATAAGATTTAGTAGTTGCGTCGTAATTTTCCTCCGGAGTACCTAAATTAATAATTTTTAATCTACCACCTGGCGTTCCCATATCTAAATGTTTTTCCATTTGAATCGTGGTCCCCTCATCCGGTGGAGCCGCTCCCACATTTTTTATTCCCCAACAAGTAAAACAAATAACAAATAAAAAAATCAGAAAATAAATAATTTTTGAAGAAAATATTTTATTTTTTCCACCTTCGCCAAAGGCTTCGGCGGACTTCATTTTATTACGCATAATATTAATATTTAAAAAATTAACGTATTTAAAAAAATTAAATAATTATTTTTTGGGCACGACAATAATATGTCCTTGAACTTTACCTTCAATGCCGCCGCAGAGTTCACAATAGTAGAGAAATTTTCCCGAAGTCCCGGCTCCAAATTCTAAAATTTTTGTCTCACCAAGATTGGCGGTTTGGTCCATTCCATAATCAGGGAAAGTAATATCATAAGTTTTATCTATAGCCGTAAAATCAATATGAACAATATCGCCTTGATTAACAATTATTTCCGAAGGGATATAAGTATTTTTTTCCGCCCGAATTTCAAATCGCCTAAATTTACTTTCTACTCCCGGTGCGGCGTCAACCACGGTTTCGGGCACGGCAATTTTTTCGCTAGTCGGTTTTTCTCCCAATTCGGGCACGACAATATTTTCCGGCACCTCTTCGCGCGTAATCGGACCGGTTGGAGTTAAATCGGGAATTACAGGATTAACTCCTAAAGTTATTTCTCCTTCTTTTGGAGTTATTTTTTTATCCCCTTTCCCTAACTGACTAATTAAAATCACGATTCCAATAAGGACGATTATTCCGATAAGGATAAACAATTTTTTCTTGGTCATAAAATTAAAAACTTTAAAATTTAAAAAGTGATTCGTCTCTTATATCGTACCCCTTTTTTATGGGTGGGTCAACAATATAAAGTGGATATCCCCACTTTAAATTCTAAGCACTAAATTCTAAACTCTAAACAAGCCCAAAATTCAAATTTTAAAAGATAAAACATTATTTTAATTTTTCTACCATTGAACCGAATATTTTAGTTAGTTCAGTAGCTTCTCTGCTTAAATCATCTTTTTCTAATTCATCTTCTTTTTTTGATTCTGATAGCTTTAACCACAATCTGGATTCTTTCGCTTCCTTGCGACAAATTTTTACCCTCATGCCAAAATCTTTTCTACTTAAAGACTCGTTTGCTTCAATATAATTTGCAGCAACTGAACCCGAAGATCTAATTAATTGTTTTCCATATTCGATATTTGAAATTGTTTTTGGCAGGTTTTTTACAAAATCTCTTGTTCTTTTTGCGAAATTAAAAGTTCTATCTTCTAAATCGTATTGTTTTGAATTTTCCATTTTTAAATTTTAAAATTATTTAGTATTTAAAGTTTAGGATTTAGAATTTTGAATCCTACTATTTATACCAATACTGCAGATTGATTGAGTTTAAAACCGGAGTGGTAAAAGAATCGCCGGAATCGGGCGTTAAAATAATTTTATATCTAAGGTCATTACCGATTGTTGTAAAAATTGTCGGCTTGCCTATCTCCGCCTTTTGCCAATTATTTCCGCCATCATTTGAGAGCCAATATTCTGTTTGGACGCTGTCTGTTTTTCCCTGTAAATTAATTTGAGCCGCTTTAATTTCGGCCACGGAAAAATTAATTTTAGCGGAAACAGCTTGGCGGGTTTTGGATAAATCAAAACCCAAATCATTAAATTGATAAATTTTTGTCCCAGCTGACGGCACACCCGCAATAAGATAGCCTGAATCAGAATTCTCAGGATTGGCCTGCCCGCCTAAATTTTGTGAAACAAAATTTTGGCGGGGAATAATTTTTAAAAAATCAGGATTAAAGGTCAGCCAAAATTGCGGGTCAATTTTTACGTTAGTTCCTCCTCCCCAGCGAACAATGGAACGGTCTTCATTTTTGATATAAATTGAGTGAGAAAATTGATAAAGATGAAATGGTTTATTAGCGGAAATTCGCCAGCCAAAATTGTCGGATAAATCAGAAATTTCTCCGTTTGGCTGAATTTCATAAGCCTGAGTGAAATAACTTCCCCAAAAAAGAAAAATATTTTTATTTTTTAAAACCACCAATGAAGGCCGGCCCGGATATTCAGCCGTAAGAATATGACCCTTATTATTTAAAGTTTCACCCTTAATTTCATCAACTTCAAACTGATACATAAACTCGGACCCAGACGGATTTGGCGCGGACTGACGCGGAACTTTCTTTGACCAAACCACCAGCCAATTTTCCGCTGATAATCCTTTGGCAATAACCACTTGATCAGGATTTTTTTCTTTTAAAGATTTTGTCAAATTTTCTAAAGTCGTTAAATTGCCATTGGCGTCAATTTTAAAAATAGTTAACCCCGCCAGTCTTAAATCACCATTTTTGTCTGGCGGGGTTAAAGGCTCGCTTACGGCAATCAGGCAGTTTTTTTCTCCGCATTCTATTTGGATATCTTTGAAAGATGAAATCGGCCATGATCTTTCGGCAATTGATTCAATTTGCGGATGATCAGTTTCCGAACCAATAATTTTTAAAATTTTAAGGTTGTTATTTTCATTAGTAAAAAGCAGCCAATTTGAAGACGAAGCAATTTTTTCCAAACCGAGAATTGATGTTGTGTCGCTAAGTCCTAATTCCGTAAAGTCAAATTTTGACCACCTGCCCATGTCTGTGTCGATCTGTGTTCCGTCTGTATTAGTCCGTGTCATCTGCCAAATCAACAATTGTTTTTTCTGGCTAATGCGATGAGTACCGACGAATAAAACCAAATTGCCTTCCGAACTGACTTTTTCCGAAATAAAATTGGTTAAAAAATCACCGGTTGAAACTTCTTTAGTATCTAAAACCGGCGGGAAAATAAGATTTTGACTGGTCCAATCAAAATATAAATTAGTCTGAACTGTATCCAGCCAAGCTTGGCCGGAAAATGAATCGGTAAAAGTGGCTGTATAATATTGAGAAAGAGAATTTTCCGCCCCTTCGACAAGCTCAGGGCTAGTCCCTTCAACGGGCTCAGGACTAGATTTTGTTTCCGGTTGCGGCTCGGGGTTATAAAAAAATCCCGGCGCTTGAGCATTTTTGGTAAGCAAAATAATCGCTAATAAGATTAAAATAATAAAAATAAAAAATAGTAAAAAATATCTTTTTTTAAATTTTTTACTATTTTTTTTAATCATAAGGGTAAAACCCTTCAAAAATTACTCTGTAATAAACATCTGGCCAACTTCTTTGGAATGATCCGGATTTCCACAAGCAAATTCATAAACTCCCACGATTGGCGCATTAAAAGTAAGACATCTTGTTTCTGTTCCGATAATAGTAATTACCAGCCCGCTTAAACTTGAGTGACGAAAATGAAGACTATGCGATTTATCATCAGTTCCTACCAAACAAAGAGTTACTACTTGACCAGCTTTGGCTCGAAATTGAGAAGGTTCATAACCATTTTGAGCGCTTACTTTTATTGTCAAAGCGGATTTAGGAATTTTATTTTCTTCAATCGGCGCTGATGGTTTTGGCGTTTCTTTCGCCCCCGGGGCAACGCCTTCCGGACTGGCTATTGTTCCTTCATCTGTTAAAATTTTTCCATCTCCAGTGACAGGACTAGCACCCGGCACAATCGCTTTCGGCTCTACAATTTGCGAGAGATTTAATTCCGGAGCAACCGTAGTTCCTTCAGGAACTACTACGGGATTTACTTCTTCACTTGGACCCGTGACTGGCGGAAGAGTTGATTTTTTGGGAAGATTTAAAAAAACGACAACTAAACCAATAATTACCACGACAATTATAATTATCCAAATAATTTTTTTACTCATAGTTTTTTTAATTAGATTATTAATTATTCTATTTAATAATAAATGAAGCTTTCTCGTTTTGGTCTTTAGATAAGGTTGGCCAATTCTGCCAATCAAATCTTTTGCCGGTTAAACGGTAAGAAAATTCCACCGGTTTGTCGCCGCGAATAATAATCTTATTGCCTTCAATTAAATAATATATGTCAGCTGATTCTCCATAAGGGGTAATCAATATATCCACGTTATCGCGCGAAAAATCAACTGCTTTTCTCCAAACCCATAAGTCAGAGCCAACCTCTATTTTATCAAAATCAATTATGTATTCGTATTCTGGACTTTTTATTTCAGAAAGTTTTGCTTTTCCGGTATATTCTTCCTTTACTCCGCCGGCGATTGAAGCAGCATAAGTCGCGTACTTTTTACCATTAATTTCATAAACCGGGTCAATTGTTGCAACAGTAAGTTTGGCAACATTACTAATATTGCCCGTCATAGTTATACCTGCGCCACCGCCTATATTTAAACCACCGTTTAAAATATTTACAAGATTATTAACGGCTAGAGCCGCGCTACCAGGATTTGTCGTCCCGATACCGACGTTGCCGGCAAAATAATTTTTAACAGCAGACTGAGATTGATAAATGCCATATTGATTCGCGCCACCCGAAACATACCGAATATTCACGCCAATTGTATCGCCACTAGCTCCTGCGTTGTATGCATCAAAAAGACCGCCAATGGTACCGTCTACCCCACTAGTTGACTGCGCTATACCCAAGACGCCAATATTAGTATAGTTTTGCCCGATATGTGAAGAAATAAAACTACCGCCAATTTTTGCCCAAGTAGGAACATAAGTATCGCCGATAATTACTGTACCACCGCCATGTCTTCCTAAAATTTCGCTACCTGAAAAATTAGATGAATTAAATGAAGTAGATTGACCGTCAGTAACCTCTAGTCTGAATCCAGGCGTCATCGTTCCAATACCGACATAGCCGTTAGAATATTGAATTGTCA
>JBAZMD010000035.1:0-5049 GCA_041649955.1 Patescibacteria group bacterium
AAGATTCAAGCGGAAAAATAACTTATAACAGCAAGATTCCACAAGTTGAAAAATTAGGAACCAAAGAAATAAAAATCAGAGATTTGAAAGGATTGGTTAGAAAATTTCATTTTTATAAAATTTATGCCATTGCTAGAATTCCTATTTTTCAAGATTCAATTTTGGCTCAAAAAAATCCGGCCGTGGCTCTGAAAAACGGACAAAATGGGCAAATTTGGAAAGACAATAAAGGTTTATCCTGGGTGGATCCGGCCTCGGAAGAAGTTTGGGCTTACAACATAGAATTGGCCAAAGAAGTATTCGCGCAGGGTTTTGATGAAGTTAATTTTGATTATATCCGTTTTCCTTCCGACGGTAAAATTTCAAATATTACTTATCCTTTTTGGGATAATAAAACTCCGAAAAATGAAGTTATTAAAAAATTCTTTGAATATCAAAATAAAGAATTAACAAATTTGGGACCGACCTCGGTTGATCTTTTCGGCATGACTTTTTGGCACACTGCGGATGAAAGCGATATGAATATCGGCCAAAGATTGGAAGACGCGTTGCCATATTTTGATTTTATATGTCCAATGCTTTACCCGTCTCATTTTCCAAATGATTTTAACGGATTTAAAAATCCGGCTGAACATCCTTATGAAATAATTTATCAAAGTTTAAAATCAGCTGAGCCGCTTTTTATGGATTCCGAAGGGAAAAGAATTGCCAAACCGAAAATCAGGCCGTGGATTCAAGCTTTTGACATTGGCGCCAAATATACGCCGGATATGATTTTAAAACAAAAACAGGCCGTAACCGACGGCGAAGGTTATGGCTGGCTCTTATGGAATGCCTCCAATAATTATTCTAAAATTGAATCAGCTTTAAAATAATAACTTTTTGGCTTATAATCTTTTAGTTTCTTAACTATTAAAAATATCATTTTGATACTAAAAGTAACGGCCGTTACTTTTAGTAACCAATAGCTTGTTGATTATTTCAGATTTTTATTTAAACCTTTTCAGCAATAAAGAATTTTATATATCTATTCAAGCCAAAAATTTCTATCAAGGCCTTTATTTCTTCTAAAACATTGTATTGGGTTATCCAAACGCTTTGTTGAATTTGTTCAAACCCTAGTTCTTTGAGATGTCGTCTGAATAAATCTCGTCTAAATCTTGTTTTTTCAGGGATGTCAAAAATCAAAACAAAATATTTATTTTTTATTTTTTGTTTTGTTTCGATTTTCTTTTTGATTTTTAGCTCTAACAATTTACTTATACCCTTGGCAGTCAAAAAGTATTCATTCTTTTCAGTCTTCTTTAAGAGTCCGGAGTGGATAAGATGTTTAATGGCTTTTTTGATATTTTTTCCATCCCAATCGTCCATAAGTTCGTCTGATAATTTTTGGTAATTAAATGTGGTGGGTCGAATTGATGGCGCCAATAAAAGGTATTTAGCGAATAATTTTAAACCCGACAAACTTTCCAAAAATTGTTCTGTTAAAAATTTTTTAATTTTTTTCATATTATATATAAGTATACTAAAAGTAACGGCCGTGTCAAATGATAACTAATAATAAAAGTAATAAATAATAATAAAGGGTAATAAAGAGTAATAAAGAGGTGGTATTGACAAAAAGTGAATTTTGTGATATGATAATCATAATAAAATAAAGTTCTTTGAAACAATATTTCATCCCAATAAAGGAATGAACCGTTGTCTTGACGGTATCAGGATAAAAAAACAGGAGGTGTGCGATGACAAGTCGTGCGCAATTTAAACCGGGTGATTTTTCGCTCGGACAAGTTCATGAATTTGTGGGAGCTTTTGGCAGAGTAGGCGGTAATCCGGATTTACTTCAAAAAGCAATTGAAGATGCAGTAGTAATGAAGAATATAGTAAATCTTTTGCAAGGCAAGCCTCAAGATGCCGCGATTGAAAAGCAAATAATTCGTTTTCTCAAACTCGGTTATCCCAAAGCAGCCGGTATGACAGAGAAAAAGTTTATCAGTATGATTCCTTTGTCTGAAAATAAGCAGGGGAAATTATTGATTATCCCAGCCAATCTTGTTCCGATTGACAAGCAAATAGAATTAATCGATGGAACAAATTATCTTAATTTGTCCTCGCATAAAGACTTGATTGAAACGCCCAAAACTCCATATTGGATTTATGATGTGGAGAACGGCAAGAAAATGTGCGGTAAAGACCCTAATACCTGCGTGAAAATTTTTCAGAAAGAAAAACGCAGAGAATTGATCACGGTTGAGGGCATTGCGATTGTTGTTCAAGACCCGGATGTCTTAAAAGATCATTATATTGATCTTCCCGGTTCTCGCTATGACTCCGGCGGCGTGCCTTATCTTAGCCTCGTTGGCGACGGGCCTGAGCTGAGCTTCAGCCGTTCTGGCGGTGCGAGTTCCCGCTTTGGTTCTGCTTCTTGCGGGAGGAATTAGGAAACTTGGAGATTGGTTTTTGGAAACTTGGAAAATTAATATCCCCTCGACACAAAGTGTCGGGGGGTGTTTTTTTTCGGTAAATTTGCTATATTATAAAAAGTCGGTTAATGCATTCTAAATCACGGTTTAGGGTCGCCGAATTTTTAAGAAACTCCTTGCCGGCTTTTAGGGCGGGTGTCTGATTTTTTAAGTCAGGCTGCCGGCCGAATAGCATACAGAAGAAACAGAAATATTTCTTCGGTGATAACGGATGAAAGCCGGTGATACAAGAAGTTCTCGCTATGACTCCGACAACGTGCCTTATCTTAACCTCAATGACGACAGGCCTAAGCTGAACTACAACAATTCTGACAATGCGAATTCCCGCTATGGTTCTGCTTCTTGCGGCAGTTTCTATTAAAAAAATCAAGAGCGCTATTCACGCGCTCTTGATTTTATCCAACCGCCGAGCATTTTGCCTATTTCTTGAATTTTTTGTTGAATTTCCAAGTATTTTTTATTATCAAGAATTTTTAAATCATCAGCCAGCCGAATAAGAATTTTTAGCAGATCTAATTTTTGACTGGCTTTTTCCAAAAGGTTTAATTTATTTTGGTTTGAAATGCCGGCTAAAGTTATCGTTTCCAATATCTCCAAAGCAGTATTGTCAATTTTTTGTCCCAAAGTGTATTTGTCTTTTTTGGGAAATGATTTTAGATTTTGATATAATAATTTGTATAGCTCGTATGTTTTATGAAAAATAGGAATATCGATTTTGGATCCTCCGGGGGGGTATTGTTAAAAGAAAAATTTGTCATAATTTTGAAAATTTAATTTCTTTGGAAAATTTATTTTTGGCTTGGGACGAATTCAAGAAAGGCAAGAGAAAAAAAATTGATGTCCAAATTTTTGAGAGAAATTTGGAAGATAATCTTTTTGAACTTTACAAAGATTTGAACAATAAAACTTATCAACATTCTACCTATAAATCATTTTATATTCAAGACCCGAAACTTCGCCATATCCATAAAGCGGAGGTCAAAGACAGAATCATCCATCATTTGATTTACAGGTATTTAGAGCGAATTTTTGAACCAAGTTTCATTTTTGACTCCTACTCTTGCCGAAAAAATAAAGGAACGCACCGAGCCGTTGAAAGATTGGCAAAATTTTATTGGCGAATCAGTAAAAATTGCACCCGAAATTGTTTTGTTCTCAAATGCGACATTAAAAAATTTTTCGCCAGCGTTGATCATCAAATTTTATTAACAATTATTTTTAAAAAAATAAACGAGCCAAATATTTTATGGTTAATCAAAAATATTATAGACAGTTTTCCACAGGGCATTCCGTTGGGCAATCTGACCAGTCAAATTTTCGCCAATATTTATCTTAATGAATTGGACCAATTTGTTAAACATCAATTGAAAATAAAATATTATATTCGTTATACCGACGACTTCGTGATTTTAAGCAAAAGTCAAGAATATTTAGAGGCATTGATTCCAATAATCAATAATTTTTTGGGCGATAAACTGAAATTAACCCTGCACCCGAATAAAGTTATAATCAGAAAATACAAACAGGGCATAGATTTTCTGGGTTATGTCAGTTTGCCGTATTGGCGAGTATTGAGAACAAAAACGAAAAAAAGAATGTTCAAAAAATTGGAAAAAAAGATTGACGAATTCAGACAAGGACAAATCAGTGAAGAAACATTAAATCAAAGCATTCAATCTTATTTCGGCGTTCTCAAGCATTGTAATTCTTTTAAGTTGAGAGAAAAATTGGAACAGCGGATTAAAATTATTGGGACTTGATATTAAATGTCAGAATGTTAAGATGATACAATATGAAACAAAGAATTGAGAAAATCAATGAATTGATAAAACGAGAAATGAGCCAAATTATAGTTCGGGAAATTGAAGCGCCGGACGGATCTTTGATTACCATTACCAGAGTGGAAACGTCCGAGGATTTAAGCGACGCGAAAATATTGATCAGCATTTTTCCTTTCAGCCACAGCAAAAAAGTGCTTTTTATATTGTTAAAAAGAATAGGCGAAATACAAGGTTTTTTAAATCGCCGGTTGGCAATGCGCCCTTTGCCGAGAATAAGATTTGTCATAGACGAAACCGAAGAAAAAGCCAGCCAAATTGAACATGTTTTGAATAAAATCAAGAAAGAATCCCAAACTATTGAATAGTTATCCACATTTAATTTAAATTGACAATTTGGATTGAATGTGTTATCTTGTTTATAGTTAGTAAAATCTTAAGCATTTAACGCTTTTGATCTTAAAATGTCAGTTGAAGAACGTTTTTATCGGTTTTCAAAGAAAAAAATAGGTGAATTCAATTCAATCAGTTGATTTCTGAAATTAAATCTATAATTAAATTATTATAATATATTTTAGCCTGAGATAACAATTTTTGCCATCCAACTTCTCTTATTAAGAGAGCTTGGAAAACATTTTAAAATTAAACTTTTTCAGAATAGAAAGGGCAAAAATCACAAAAGGCGAGTATTATCTAATTTTTTTCTTTGAAAACCGAGTATAACACTGGGTTTTTATTATTTATTTAACTTTAATTTTATGATTTATTTGATGATTATTTTTGTTCTT
>JBAZMD010000036.1:0-4717 GCA_041649955.1 Patescibacteria group bacterium
CCTTTTATCTTAATTTCAGTTTAACAAATTTGTAAAAATAATGTGCTGTTTATTTTTATTCTAGGACTGCCTTAATTCTTCTAACTCCTGCACTGCTTGCTTCTTCTTTAATAATTTTAAAACTGCCAAGTTCCTGAGTATTTTTGGCATGCGGACCGCCGCAGATTTCCCGACTGAAAGGAGGTTCTGAGCCTGTCGAAGAATTACCGATGCTGTAAACTTTTACTTTTTCTCCGTATTTGCTTTCAAAAACTCCCATGGCGCCTTTTTCTTTTGCTTCGTTTAAAGTCATTTCTTCGCAAATCACGGGCAAATTTTCTTTAATTTTTTGATTAACTATTTCTTCAACTTTTTTTATTTCTTCCGGTGTCATTTTTTGTGGATGAGAAAAATCAAATCTCAATCTCTCGGCCGTGATATTGCTTCCTTTTTGAAAAACGTGGTCTCCTAAAACCTGCCTCAAAGCCGCCAACATCAAATGCGCCGCGGTGTGAAGTTTTGTCGTCTGCTCGCCGGAATCAGCCAATCCGCCCTTAAACATGCCTGCCGAAGCAGTGCGCGAAAGTTCTTGATGTTTTGCCAATTCCTGATTAAAGCTGTCCATATCTATGGATAATCCTTTTTCCGCAGCCAATTCTTTGGTCATTTCAATGGGAAAACCAAAACTTTGATATAAATTAAAAGCAGCTTGTCCTGTTATTTCCGATAATTTTTCAAATTCTTTCAAGCCTTTTTCCAAAGTGGAATTAAATTTTTCTTCTTCTTTCTTTAATTGATCCAAAATAAAATTCGCGTTGCGTTTCAATTCCGGATATATGTCGCCATATTCTTTAATAATAATTTCCGCGATATTGTGAGTCCAAACAGAATCATTTATGCCTAATTTTTTGCCGTATATGGCCGCGCGCCTGATTAAGCGGCGAACCAAATAACCTTGTCCAGTATTGCTCGGGGATATTCCTTTATTATCGCCCATTATAAAAGTGGCCGCGCGCATATGATCGGTAATTATTTCAAAAGGACGAAAATTATCATGATATTTCTTGCCGGATAATTCTTCTATTTTTTTGATTATATTGATAAAAAGATCTGTTTCAAAAATATTGTCCAATTTTTGACAAACCATGGTGATTCTTTCCAATCCTCCGCCAAAATCAACATTTTGCTGTTTTAATTTTTCAAATCCGGCCTCAATGCGTTTGTATTCAATAAAAACGCTGTTGCCGATTTCTATAAAACGGCCGCAATCGCAATTAACATGGCACGGTTTGTCTTTATAAATTGAATTTTCGTGTTTTTTCAAGTCAGCCCCCAAATCATAAAAAATTTCGCTGTCCGGACCGCCAATTTCTCCAACAGGCATTTTCTCCGGCGCGCCTGAGCGAGACCACCAATTTTTTTTGGCTGAGTAATAAAATATGCGGCCGCCTTGCATTCCTTTATCTTCCGAAAAATCCACATCCTTGGCGTCAATTCCGCGCGATGAAAAAAATTCTTTTAAAAAAGTGACTGAATCAGTGTCTTTCGGCACGCCGATTTCTTCGCTGCCGCGAAAAACCGTGGCATATAATCTGTTTATATCCAGACCCAATTCGTCAATTAAAAATTCATAAATCCAAGGCAATTGCTCGCGCTTGAAATAATCGCCCAAAGACCAATTGCCCAACATTTCAAAAAAAGTTGTATGGCGATTATCGCCCACTTCGTCAATATCTTCGGCGCGAAAAGATTTTTGGCAATTCACTAAACGCGCTCCAGCCGGATGTTTTTCACCCATGAGATAAGAAACCAGCGGCTGCATGCCGGCGCTCGTAAAAAGCGTGGAAGAATCGTTTTCCGGCATTATGGAAAAACTCGGAATAACCGCGTGCTTCCTTGATTTAAAAAAATTTAAATATTTTTCTCTGATTTCTTTTGAATGCATAAAAAAATTAATGCTTAATCTGCGCGATAAGAATGACTAATGTAATCAGGAAAAGCCAGCCAATGGTGTAAAAAAACATTTTTATGGCTTCAGATTTGCGATTTTCAAAATATAATAAAAGTGGTTTGCCCAAAACGAGCATGCCGGTAATTGCGGCGGATAAAACAAAAAGTAATAAAAATGCCACTGGTGCCAAAAAATTATCCATTTTGCCGAATATTTGATTGCCGTTTCGCAGAATAAACGAAATGCCGATGACATAAATCGCTACGCCAACCGCATTTAAAAAACTGATAAAAATTGATTTTTGAGTTTTCATGGTTTGATTAGGGTAGAATATTTTGAATTTTTAAAAAATTTAAAATGTCTACTGACGGCACAACCAAAGAGATTGCAATACGTTCCGACTTACCATCGGTTTTACTGCTCTGCATCACAGAAGCAACCTGCATACCAATTACTTCTCCTTCAGAGTTAAATCCCGGACATCCACTAGAACCAGAATACATAAGAGTATCTATTTCATAAAAAGGTAATAATTTCCCTAAAGCTATTAAAATTTCTGTATAATTTGAAATATAAGCTCCTTGAAAACGTTCAGAAAGTTTAAAATTCCTTGTGCCATTTTGCATAAACTCCACGCTAGATAATGGAAATCCTAAGAATCCGCAATTACTGCCACGCGGCACAATTTCATTCTTTAATTTGACAGTTTGTTTATTTTTAGGATTTTCTATTTTTAGTATAGCTATATCTCTTACTGAATCCTCTGCTATTAAGATTGCTTTTTCGGTTGACTGACCAATCTCAGGCGCTCTAATAACCTCAAAATATTGATGAACTGGTTTATTTGGGTCACTTTCTTGATGAACAAAATGTGCGGCAGTAACTAAATATCCTGGCGCTATCATGAATGCAGTTCCATTAGTTGCATTCAATGTACTTTGTGGACCATTTTGTGCTACCACAGAAGTACCCATAGTGCCATAAACACTTTCTCGAATTTTTTCACATGCTTTTCTAAACATATAATTTTAATTAGTTAATTAAAATTGAATAATTTTGCAAGGCTTTTTTAATAGCTTTTTCGTGTGAGCCACATACAATTTTCTGCCCTAACTCATAACAACCCATTCCTATTATTACATATGCAAGATCTGCACGGTAATTTCCATTTTTTTGACTATTCGGTTCGAGAATACGATTGTGAATTGGAATTGTGATAGTTGGTCCCTTTACAAACCACTGACCGCTTTGGCATTCTAATTTAATTAGAACAGTATTTGTCGAAGTAGTAAGTTCAATCGTGAGACCATTTAAATCTTTATTACTAGTAGAACTTATAGGTAAATCGTTTACTATGATAACATTATTCGTATTCGAAAAATTTGCATTTCTTTCCCTCTCAATCGTTTGAGTACATAAATAAGTATTAGAAGTATACATTTTAGTATGTGTGTCAAGTAAAACAAATGTGTCTGATGTCTTGGGTATTTGAATATTCACTATTTTATTTTTAGTAGTCATATCTATTTAATGGGGGCTTATAATAAAAAATATTTCTAACGGAGAAGGTGGTCACTACAGCGAGATTACTGTTTGTCACTAATCACTTCGCTCTTGGACAAACAGGGTAAATTTTAGGCACCCGAATCTGCTAATTTCATTACAAAAACAACGGCCGGCTCAAGCATTTTTTTGACTTCCTCTTGAGAAATATTGAGTTTTTTGGGAGACGTCAGCTTGTCCATCACTTCAAGTAAACTATGCCGCTCAACGATAAAACCGAGATTATTGAAAAATTTCTCTGCTTCCTCTTCATTTTTAAAACTATTTTGTTCTATATTTCTTCCGGTCCGCTGTACAATTTCTTGGTTCTTTCCCGGCATGGTAACTTTATTTTGTACCTGCAGCAATTTCTGCAAAGTAATGTCAGGTGTAATCCAAACTCCCCCGAATATTTTTAAGAGAGCGCGAACATTTTTTGCAACTATCGCTTTTTCATCAAAATTTAGATAGCGCAACAGCCCTTCATTCACCACGGCGATCGGCCTGTCTTTTTTAAAGTGAGTTATTGACTTCTGAAGATCTTTAAGATTGAGCGCGTTTCCTTCCTCTAAGTGCAAATTTGGGGGAATTTTAATAAGGGCTTTAAAAATTTTCTTTTTATCTCTCGCCATTTCTGGCAATTCAACTTCAACATACTCAATCGCCTGATTTTTCGTCCATTCCACCCCTCGAGGAGAAAGACCGGCGGCGATTTCTAAAATTTGAGTCGCATTATTTTGATGAAGGAGCTGGTCTACCAGTTTATATCGTGCTTCCAACTCCGGCGCGAGTTTAGAAACCTTTAATTCTACTGAAATTTCTTCACTGCCTTCGGTTTTTCTCATTCGTTCCAATTCATCAAAAATCTCTTTTGAAAGAGGTATATCGGTAAATATTCGCGGATATGCAGTAAGTATGGCCGTTTGAATTATTTTTTCGTAAGAATTTTCTTGAAACATATGATATATAAAAACGGAGGCGAGAGGATTCGAACCCCTGATACCTTTACAGGTATAGCAGTTTTCAAGACTGCCGCTTTCGACCGCTCAGCCACGCCTCCATTCTGATTTTATTTCCCTTCCAACGTATCTTTTAACAAAAACTTTATTCTCTCTTTGCCTTTTCCTGACTTTAAAAATAATTCTTCTTTTTCCGCATCAATTTTTGAGAGAAAACATTCATAATAAATTAAACTCCATGGTCCATTATTTTTAGTAAAAACAGATTTGCCCGAATTATGCTCTT
>JBAZMD010000037.1:0-4655 GCA_041649955.1 Patescibacteria group bacterium
TGATTACGCATATTATATTTACTGTCAACATGAACGCTATATCTATTGCACCTATATACCAGCCACCTACCAGTATAGGTATACCAACAATTAAACCCCATACACCAGTGCCAACCTTAAACATCAGCCCAACCATTATTATCCATGCTATCCAAACTAATGCAGCTATAAGATTCTTACCATCCATGCCAAATATATTGCCAACTACCGTAGCAGTACCATATAATTCAGAGCCTATCTTATCAGATACAACGTGTGATGCAGACCATGTATCAGTTGCGGTATTAGCTGTATGTGTTAGTGTAGTTGATTGAATTTGAAATAAGTTAGGTCTAATGCTCATAATAAGTGGCACACCAGTGATGTATATCTGACCACCATTATTTGTAAGTTGCCTACCATTATTTGTTTGAACTATATAACTTTGGGTTGCACCTAAAATTGTAGAATCATATGATTGTATATCTACAGCAGTATATCTAACCCAATTATCTACATAAGTGTTGCCACCAGCTTGCCAATCGGAAGCTACTAGAGCATATTCCGAATATTGTGTAGCACTTGAATTTAGAGTAATACGTACCTTTAAGGAACTGCTACCCCATGTTAATGTATCAGCAGTAGCTTTATTTAGCAATATAGCTATTGGTCTACGTCCAAACTCATGTAAAGGTGTACTGGCAACCACAGTAGAGCCATTAATCAGTTGTACAGTGAAGTATAACCCTGCATCCGCATTAGGATAATAGGGTAAATAAGTGTTTTGAGTTTCAGCACAAACTAACCAATCGCCTGTAGTGGCATAATTTTGGAATACCTTAGCATCCAATATGGATATACTAGGATTACCCCAAACTTCAAATAAAGCATCCTTTGGCGCATCTACTGTCCACGTAATACCTGAATCTACTGAATAACTGTAAACAGCATTAGCTATACCACCACCTGAATCAACTTGCCATGTTATATAGTTAGCACTATCACCTTGAAGTTTTAGCACTAAACTATACATCTGTCCAGCCTGTATATCTGTTTCAGCGTTTAAAGTAAACGAATACCATGCATATGCAGCAGAGCTTACATAGTTTGCATCTAAAGTTCCATATGCAATCTCATTACCAGTAGGTTTAAAAGCACCATCGGCATGATATAGGCTTAATCTAGCCGTTCCTGGGGTTGTACCTGTCTTTTTAAGTGGTATTCTGATTGAAGTAACGGTATGGGAAGTTGCACCAACTGTAAACTGCATAGCAGTCATATTAGCGTAATAAGTAGGTGCTGAATCGCTATCACCACCAGTATTCCAGTATTCCCATGCTACAGGACTACCTTTTGTTGCAAACACCACATCATTACCGTAACCCCAACCTGCCATAGTACGAGCCTTAGCCCTATAATGGTAAATGCTACCAGCATTGAGGTTGATAGCATTAGCCCAATATTTAGTTCCAGCAGCTAACGAACCTGTTACGGTTGTGCTAGTACCATATCCTGTAGTTACCCCATATTCAAACCCATATTCCAATACAGGGTCTATAGATGAATTAAGTTGACCATTTAATATTGCACTGCTGGAAGTGAAACCTGAACATGGCAACGTAGTTAAAGAGGCTACACCAAATGGTGCACCAGTAGCCTGTGCCCAAGTATCACTATAAGCCGTTGCAGATACGGTAGAGTTAGATGTCCATGACCATGCACTAAAATAATATGTTAAAGTGTTATCCAACCCTGCTATAACAGCAGAATTTGTAGTAGTGTTACATGCCAAAGTGCCATCAGCAGGTGCAGCAGGGTAGCCTGTAGTCTTATACCATATTGGAGTATAAAGATATCCAGAGCCTACCGTCCAGTTTAATGTTACAGCCGTAGTATTTAATGATGTACAAGTAAAGGCTGTAGGTGGGTCTGGTAATGTAAGGAATGTAGTCTGACTACCATATCCTATGCCTACAAAGTTCTCTGCAAATGCCCTGAAATAATATCCTTTACCTTGCGTTAATGCAGCCGTTGTGTTTGTAAATGATATAGGTGCTGATTGGCTAACAGTACTGTTTATCCAACTACCATAAGCCGTAGACATGCCATATTGCGTTCCATATTTTGTTACCAATGGAACTGATGCTGTCACATTACCACCAATAACTGCTGATGTTGAAGTGATAGATGATGCTGAATAAGTTGTTACGGATGGTGCTGTTGCACTTACACCCATTACTGCCACAAATTCTGAAACTGTATCATCTGTATATCCAGCACCAGACCATGTATCAGGAAAGGTATAACCAGCATATGCCGTACCTAGATATTTACGTGTACTGCCACCAGCATTATATGTAGATACACCAGCAGTATCAGATATACAACCTATCCAATAATAAGTACCACTTACGATATTGGTATCAGCTATTGTGAATGTATTATATCCACCAGCCGTACATGCACCACTGGTAGATTGCAACTTCGTAATTGGTTGAGTGCTGTTACCACTATACAGTGCTATTTTAGTATTACCATTAACATTTGTATCTATTCTTATACTATGAGCTACAGAGTTAGCAGCAGCCTGTGACCTAGTATATGTAACATAATTAGCACCACTATTACTGCCACCTGCACCATCATTGCCTAAAATAATTGAATCAACAGCAAATACAGGTACAACCACCATAGCTATAATAGATATAGCCATTATTAAGGGAAGTAACGAACGCCCATACCACTTTTTAATCATATCAGTCTCTTATTCTCACGTTTTAATGCTATTTTATGAGCCTTCCAATAAGGCATACCATTTGCCATATGTCCACGTTCTATAATCTCATGTCTTAGTGTTTGCCTTTGCTTTGGGATTGACATATGTTTATCTGCCATGATTGTTTTAGGTGGGCATTTAAACCCCATTTTCTTAGCAATCAAGTCATTCATTCCAGCATAATCCTTTAATCTACGTGTATCTACCAACTTTACAGTCAGACCACGCTTTTTAGCTGCATTTACAACACTTGACAATTGATTCTTTTTATTTTTCATTGCTTTATCCTTATAGGATTTACAGTAGTATGGTGACACTTCCTACATTCATAACGTTGTGCCAACTTACCTTTACCTACCAATACAAAGCCACGTTTTATCATATGCTGTCTACCGCAATATGGGCATTTTAAGAACCTTTTTAGTGACTTCCAGTTTCTCATTTTACTAATTCAGTCCTACTACCTAAAGTATTTTTCATATAGTGAAAGTCTGCACTTACACCATATATCTCTGACGGATAGTTATCATCACCATCATTACCTAATCTCTGTACAGAACATACCAATACAGATGATATCTTTTTGCCTGTACCATCTATATTAGCGACTAATTCAATCATCTGCTGGCTACTTGTAGTAGCTGGACTAGGTACGTGAGAAATAGTATCCATTACAGGGACAGGGAATACATCACCAATGTTTGCCCATGAAAGGGTGTAATACCACGTGCTATTCCCTGCTAAGTTATCGGGATAGGCAACATGTATATGCAATTCCAAAGGGCTACCTTCTAAATAAGAATGTGGCACTTGTGCTGAAAAATATAATACATTTACCTGCGAAGCACTAAATGCTGGAACTTCACTACCCTGAAAGTATCGCCAAGTTGGAGCATTGGCAGCAGGTGTCTTAACATTTGCTAATGATATTTGCATATCATCGTATTGTGTTAAGAACTTGTAATCACCAATATAGAATGTGTTATTTACACATGGTGTTATATTACCCGAACACCCTGTATAGTACTTACCACCATATGACACTGTATAAACTGGTGTACATGAGCTAACTAAAAGAGATACTATCCCTAAAACTACTATAACCGCAAAAGTAAATAAATTCCTTTTCATAGTTAGCTACCATTAATCATTAAAATAATCCTGTGGTCTTTTAGGTCGCCTTTTAGGTCTATAGTATCGTATTCTACGCATGTTCTTTTCATGTTCATCTGCCCTTTTTTCCCAATCCTCTCTATCATCCTTAACTTCCTCTACAACAGGTTTCTCTTTTTTATTAAGCATAATTACACAGATAAAACAAAATACGGCAAATACATAAAAGAGATACCCCATATCCCAATCCATGTTATTCCAATACTTGACAGCAGCTATATTTAATTCAAAGTTTGCTAAAATAACCCAAAAGGCTGCTGGAAGTAATGGATATATCTTGAATTTAATCCAAAACATAGCAATAGTCATAACTACTGCTGCACCTATTAGTGTGCCAACATTTGCTGATATAAATGCTGTTGCGTCCATAACGATTTAACTATACTATATATACGAGAGTTCTGTCAAACTTTTTTAATCGCTATATTAACTTATTTTCTTGATTAACAGCATTTTTAACAATCATCTTGCCATCAAAATGAGATTTGCGTTGCGGTGGTGACTTAGATAGATATGTTCTTCCTATCACACCCTTAGCCCAGCCACGTATTCTAGCCCTAGATATTAACGCCTTTTGCCTATTTTTATTTATATCCTTTTCACGTGCTTCTACAGACTTTTTATAATCAACACCTGTTGCTGCTGGTATCATATATTCACTGCGAATGAACTCAAATGCCGATGGGTGAGATTCAGACCTATAGAACATATTGATTGAATTTGCTAT
>JBAZMD010000038.1:0-4457 GCA_041649955.1 Patescibacteria group bacterium
CCCACCTGTATCAATACCCCACATAATATAGTTTGAACTATCACCTTGATATTGCAATACTATTGAATAAGGCTGAAACGCCTGTATACTAACTTCCTGATTCAATGTAAATCCATACCATGCATAAGATGATGTACTTATATAACTACCATCCATAGTGCCATAAGCTAATACTGTGCCTGTAGGTTTGTTTGCTGCATCAGCATGATATAATCCAACTTGAACTGTAGTATTAGTTGCAGCAGTTCCTACTCTTACTAGCGGTATCCTAATAGAAGTAACGGTGTGTGAAGTTGTATTCGCTGTAAATTGCATTGATGTCATATTTGCATAATATGTAGGTGCAGAGTTTGTATCTAATCCAGTATTCCAATATTCCCAACGCACAGGGCTACCTTTAGTGGCAAATAAGCTATCCTGACCATATGCCCAACCTAATGCAGTATGAACCTTAGCCCTAAAATGATAAACGCTGCCAGCATTAAGATTGATGGCATTTAGCCAAAAGTAATCGTTAGATGTTAATACACCTGCAATAATGACACTCCCACCATATCCAGTGTCTATGCCATAATCAAAACCATAAGAATCAATAGCATCTGGTGTAGATAGAACTTGACCATTTAATACTGCTGTAGAGCTAGTAAATCCAGTACAGGATAATGTTCTAACTATGGATAATGGCATAGAACTCGCTTGTACCGATGTATTACTATAAGCGTTTAAACCTACAGTAGAGTTGCTAGTCCATGACCATGCTGTAAAATAGTATGTTTTAGTATAGTCTAATCCACTAATTATAGTAGATGTAGCTGTTGAATTATATGCTAACGTACCATCACCTGTAGTTGCAGGATATCCTGTATCTTTATACCAGATTGGAGTTGTTGACCTACCTGTACCACTAAACCATGAAAGTTGGATAGCAGTGGCATTATAGGACGATGCAGTAAATCCTGTAGGGGCATCAGGTGGTGTCAAATAGGTTAATTGACCACCATAACCTATACCTAATGTGTTACCAACAAAAGCTCTAAAATAATAACCTTGCCCTTGATTCAATGCTACAGTAGTATTATTAAAGCTAAATGGTGCTTCACGGTAAACTGTACTATTTATTACAAATCCATATGTGCTACCTTGTCCATATTGGAATCCAAATTGGGTTACGTTAGTAGTAGAGCTTGTAACGCTACCATTAAGAGTAGCACCTGTCGATGTAATAGCCGAAGCTGCCGATGTTGTTACCACTGGTGCTGTACCAGTAGGGCTTGCAAAGGCTTGCATAGAAGTATTGCTATATGATGTTAAGCTAACCGTACTATTTGAAGTCCAACCCCACGCTGTAAAGAAGTAGGTTTGTGTATTATCTAACCCTGCAATTATGGCTGATGTTGCGGTATTATTACATGCCAAAGTACCATCACCCACATTAACAGGATATGATGTATTGCTATACCAAACTGGTGTATAAAGAGCACCAGCACCTTTAGTCCATGCCAATTCTATTGCAGTTGTATTAAATGCCGTAGCTGTAAATGTAATAGGTGCATCAGGCATTGTTAAATGAGTTTTTTGACTTCCATATCCTGTACCCCATGAGTTAACTGCAAAAGCTCTAAAGTAATACCCCTTACCTTGTGTTAATGAAGCTGTAGTATTGCTAAAACTAAACGGTGCTTCCTGATAGACAGTAGAGTTAATCCATGAGCCATAGGAAGTTGATAAACCATACTGGAAGCCATATGTAGTAACGTTTGTAGTAGATGTTAATACGTTACCTGCATAAGTTGCACCTGTAGACGATATTGCAGATGCATCTGATGTTGTTAATGTAGGTGCACCACCAACAGGAACTTCTGAATCTGTCAAACTGGTAGTACTATATGCTGTTAAACCTACAGTGCTATTAGAAGTCCATGACCATGCCCTAAAGAAGTAAGTTTGTGTATTATCTAATCCAGTAACCATTACTGACGTTCCAGTACTGTTATCAGCTAATGTGCCATCACCAACTGCACTAGGATATGTGTCAGTCCTATACCAGATTGGTGTAGTATAAGCACCAGTTCCTTTAGTCCAGTTTAATGCTATTGCTGTAGTATTGTATGCAGTAGCACTAAATGCAGCAGGTACATCAGGTGGAGTTAAATAGGTAAGTTGGCTACCAAAGCCATCACCTACAGAGTTAGTGGCAAATGCCCTAAAATAGTAACCCTTAGCCTGTGTTAAGGCAGTAGTTGTATTAGAAAATGTAAACGGTGCGGATTGGAATGTAGTGCTATTAATCCATGACCCATAGGAAGTTGACATACCATACTGTGTGCCATATTTACTTACAGGGAATGTAGATGCTGTAATGTTACCACCTATATCAGCATGGGTTGATTCTATGTTAGTAGCAGCAGTTGTATTTATGGTAGGAACTAACCCTACAGCAGTGCCATTAGCAGATACATAAGTGCTACTGTAAGCTGTCAACCCTACCGTATCATTACCTGTCCATGACCATCCTCTAAAATAATATGTTAAGGTATTATCTAAACCTGTTAACATATAGTTATTAGTAGTAGTATTACAGGCTAAAGTTCCATCACCTACTGCACTAGGATATGTATCAGTTCGATACCAAAACGGTGTGTATGAATATCCAGTTCCTACTGTCCAGTTCATTTGAATAGCAGTAGTATTATAAGATGTCAATGTAAAAGCGGTAGGTGGCTCTGGTGGTGTCAATAAAGCCTTTTGTGTGCCATAGCCATAACCCTGTGTGTTCTTAGCAAAAGCTCTAAAATAGTAACCTTTACCCTGTGTAAGTGAAGTAATATTATCACTCCAACTATAATAACCTGTTACTGTACCTGTATTATTAGCCCATGAGCCATAAGATGTTGACATACCATACTGGCTACCCCATTGTGTAACGTTGCTACTACCTATTGCAGCTACAGTACCACCAATCGTAACATTGGTAGTATTCAAATTAGTGGCTGCTGCTGTAATCACTGTAGGAATAGGTATTGTATATTCGATATGTAACCTAGCACACGTAGTAGCAGATGTTTCATAAGAGTTCATAAAACGATATGCACTAACACTAGACCTAGCATTATGGTCATCAACCCAAAATGCCATATGATTACCACTTGTCCAACCTGCCTGATTAACTAATTCCTGTACTACTGATGTTATATCAGGCGTTGCATAATCTACACCAGAGGAAAATGCAGGTACAGTCCATGTAACATTAGATACTGTATGGTAATTATTATTAGCACCACCTACGGCTGTACCTCTACGACCTTGATAGTTTGCTAACGTAGTCCATGTAGCAGGGTCAGCCTCTAAATCACCTAATATATATGAATAACATGTTGCACCAGAATATGCACCATACGAACGAAATGTTATATTAGCATAGGTAATAGTTGCACCTGACGGTATAGTTACACTACTAAATCTATATCCAGAACCCATACGCTGATATGTGCTTGAATAATAGCCTATATCATTTACTATACGTGTAGTATCTATACCCCATGCTGCACCATTGAATGATACTGTTGCATCATCACTTCCAGTACTTATCTTTGCATCAAATGTATACGTGCTTGACGATGTACCTGTACAAGTTGAATAATCACTACTATATGCTGTTAATCCAGTACCACCTGAATCAGAAGTCCATGACCAACCGCTAAAGTAATACGTATTACCTACTGTTAACCCACTAAGAATATAAGAGTTTGTACCTGCTGTTACGTTACAAGCTAATGTACCATCAGCCGTAGTATTAGGATATGTTGTGCCAGTGTTATATCTAACTACTGTATAGTCAGCACCAGCACCAACTTCCCATGATAACATTACAGCAGTAGAGTTATACGTTGTTGCTGTCAAATAATTTGGTTTAACTGGTAATGTCAAAAATGTGGATTGACTGCCATAACCTACACCATCATTGTTAATAGCAAAGGCTCTAAAATAGTAACCTGTGCCTTGTGTAAGGCTTGGTGTTGTATTTGTGAAAGTAAATGGTGCAGCTTTAGTAACTGTACTGTTAATCCATGAGCCATAACTTCCAGTTGTACCATATTGCGTACCATATTTATTAATATTTGTAGTGGATGCAGTGATATTACCACCTATCACAGCAGTAGTTGTGGTCACTGATGATGCTGCTATCGTTGAAACTGTAGGTAAGGATGCAGCGACAGGACTAGCTGATGCTGTCATAGTAAGGTTACTATATGCATATGTAGCTAAAGTGTCATTTGAAGTCCAACCCCATGCCTTAAAATAATATGTTTTAGTATAATCTAACCCATTTACTATAATGGCTGTACCTGTAGAGTTGTCTGCTAAAGTACCATCAGCAACAGATGCAGGGTATCCAGAATCTTTGTACCAAATTGGGGTTGTATATGAGCCTGTACCTTTAGTCCATGCCAAAGATA
>JBAZMD010000039.1:0-4399 GCA_041649955.1 Patescibacteria group bacterium
AAAAAAAAGAAAAGAGTCCGCACTCACGGTTTTTTAAAGAGAATGCGCACTAAATCCGGCAGAGATGTTATAAAAAGAAGAAGAGCCAAGGGCAGAAAAAGATTAACCGTCTAGATGAGATTTTTTTAGTTTTTAAAAAAGAAGATTTTTGCTTATTTGCTAAAATCTTCTTTTTGTTTTTATAGGGGTTGGCAAATAATTTTATTTTTGGTAAGATATATACATGCTTTCAAGAGAGTATCGTTTAACTAAAAATAATGATTTCGGAAAAGTGGCGAAATTAGGCAAGCAGGCCTGGACTCAATATTTTGGTCTGAAATGGCTGAAAAATGATTTGAAAAATTCGCGCTTCGGCATTATTGTTTCCTTGAAAGTTGACAAGAAAGCGGTGGTTCGCAATAGAATCAAAAGAAGAATCAGAGCGATTTTAGATATAAGAAAGAAAGATATTAAAAGCGGTTTTGATTTTATGATTTTAACCAGGCCGGAAATCAAAAATTTGGACTATTGGCAAATAGACGATATATTTAAAAATATTCTTCATAAAGAAAATTTATTCACCAATGAAAAATAATATTTCCATCTTGCTCAAATTATCAGTTTTGAAATTAATCCGTTTTTATCAGAAAACTTTTTCGCCCGATCACGGCCCTTTTTCTTTGATTCATCCTTGGTCCGGCACTTGCAAATTCAGGCCGACTTGTTCCGAATATGCCTATCAGGCCATTGAAAAATACGGATTATTCAAGGGAACTATTAAAGCAATTAATCGCATTTGCCGTTGTAATCCTTGGTCAAAAGGCGGATGGGACACTCCGTGAAAAAATAAACAACAAATAATATTATTAAAAATTAAAAATTAAAAATAAACCATGATACAATTTTTTAACACCATTCTTTATCAGCCGTTGCTAAATCTTTTAGTATTTTTCTATAATATAATCCCGGGCCATGATTTAGGCGTGGCGATTATTACTTTGACAGTGATTTTGAAATTAATACTTTTGCCTCTTTCCCGCCAGTCGTTGAAATCTCAAAAAGCGCTTCAAAGCCTTCAGCCCAAGATGGAAGAAATCAAAAAGAAATATTCGGATCAAAAAGAAAAACAAGCCAAGATGACTATGGAGCTTTACAAGGAGAATAAAATAAATCCTTTTTCTTCTTGCTTGCCGCTTTTGATTCAACTTCCCATTTTAATCGCTGTTTATCAAGTTTTTCGCACCGGTTTAACCAGTACTAATCTGCCGGTTTATTCTTTTATTTATAATCCGGGTCAGTTAAATTCGTTTGCTTTTGGTTTCTTGAATTTAGCCAAACCAAATGTAATTTTAGCTTTAGTCACCGCTGTTTCACAATATTTTCAGACTAAAATGCTCACTGCCACCAAAGTTGATTCTCAGATTGCCAAAACTCCGGGAGCAAAAGACGAGAATATGATGACAATGATGAACAAGCAGATGCAATTTATGATGCCGATTATGACTATTTTTATCGGTATTTCCTTGCCAAGCGGCTTGATGCTTTATTGGTTCGTCAATCTTTTATTGACCCTCTTGGAACAAAAAATGATTTTTTCCGTTAAAGATAAAAATATTGCAAAATAAAAAATATGCCAGTTTTTCAATCTATATTTTTACAAGGTATTTGGAAAATTATTTATTTTCCCATTTGGTGGTACACAAAAGGCTTGGTTAAAAGAATTTTCAGTTTTTCTTCTGGCGTCATTCGTCTAGCTCATGATCTGAGCTTGAAAATTATGCTGACTCATCTTTTTAGTCCGATGTTCGGAGAAACATCCAAATCAGGAAGAATAATCAGTTTTTTCATGAGAATAATTTTGCTTATCTGGCTTTTATTTTTATTTATACTGGGAACAATAGGACTATTTATTTTACTGATTTTATGGATTGTTTTGCCGATAGCGGCGGTTATGGAAATAATAAGCCTTTTATCTATCGCGTAATAAAATTTTAAACAGTATGGAATTTATTATTTGTCCAACTTGCAATGGCGAGGGATTGTTCGGCAATAAATTATGCCGGACTTGCAATGGCCGCGGCATATATGCTTGGTCCGGCGGATATTTGATTTTTTCCAAAAAAGTTTTAGACAGAGAAGAAATATTAATTGATAAAATTAGGAAAATTTTTAATTGCGTAGGCAGGTTTTTGTTAATTACCTTTGGCATTATAGGAATATTATCTTTATTAAAAGCGTTTTGGGAAATACAAAGAGGAGAATGGTTAATTTTTGCAATACAAAAAGAAGTTTTATTTTTACTTTTTTGGATATCAATTATCACAGATGCTTATCTTTTTTATTCCATAGAACGCGCTAACGAAGAAAAACAAAAAATTTCGCCCAAAACAAAAAGAAAATCAGAATGGCTGCCGTTTTCTTGGCCGGAAATCAGCGCTTTATCGCATAGTTTAAAAATAGAAGTTGTTGAATCACTTTCCAGTGAAGCAAGAATTTTAATGGAAAAAGCATGGGTATTAACCTGCCGCCTTGGCCATAAAAAAATAGAACCGATTCATCTTTTTCTTGCTTCTTTGCAGGTTCCCAATATTGCTTTAGTTATCAATCGTTTGGGTTTAAATTGGGATGCTTTAAAAGAAAGGGTAAGCAGTGTTTTGTCCAAAATTCCCGTTGATAAAAAGAAAAGAGAAATTTATTATTCTTTGGAAGCGAAAAAAGCTTTGATTTATGCTTATAATTTGGCTGGTGAAAAAAAATCAAAATCATTAAGTTCGCTTGATATTCTGGAATCATTGGCAAGTTTTGAAGGACCGATTAAAGAAATTCTTTATGATTTGGAAATAGGAATCACTGAAATAAAAAATGTTTGTCTTTGGATTAAAATTTACGAGGATTTAAGGCATGAGCATGGTTATTTTTTTTCTCAAGCTCGTTTAAAACCAAAGGGATCAATCAATCGGGCTTATACAGCCACGGCTACGCCATATCTTGACGCTTATGGCGAAGATTTGACTCTTTTGGCCAGAAACGGTTATTTAAGCGTTTGCATAGATCGAGAACAGGAGACTCAAGGAATATTCAGAATTTTTGAAAGCGGCAGGCAAAGCATAGTTTTGGTCAGTCCGCCGGGTGTCGGAAAAACAACGATTATTCACGGAATTGCCAGGCGCATGGTTACTGAAGATGTGCCGCCATTTTTACAAGATAAAAGATTAGTGAGTATCAGTATTCCGGCTTTAATTTCAGGAGCTTCTCAGCCGGGTGAAATTGAAGAGAGAATTCAAATTATTATGAGTGAAATTGCCAGATCAAGAAATATTGTTCTTTTTATTAAAGATATTCATAATATGAGTGGTGTTCAAACGACAAAAGGCGAACTTGATATTGCGGAAATTTTAGCCAATGCTTTAAAAAATAAATTATTTTTGGTTATAGCCACTTCCACTCCTAATGAATATAAGCGGCTTATCGAACCTAAATCTTTGGGTCAGGTGTTGGAAAAAATAGAAATTTTTGAGCCGGATAAAAATACAACCATTCAAATTTTAGAAGCCAATATGGCCGTAACAGAAGGCAGAGAAAGAGTTTATTTTTCATATGGAGCATTAAATCAAGCAATTGATTTATCCGTGCGTTATTTAAATGAACGTTATTTGCCGGAAAAAGCCATTAATCTTTTGCAAGAAGTGGCGATTTTCGTAAAAAATGTAAAAGGAGAAAGAGCTATTGTCCAAGGAGAAGATGTAGCCGAACTTATTTCTCAAAAAACAAAAATACCGATTGCGAAAATCACGGAAAAAGAAACGGAAAAATTACTTCATATGGAAGAATTGATTCATAAACGCCTTATTGATCAGAATGAAGCAGTGGGTATGGTGGCAACGGCCTTGCGCCGGGCAAGAACAGAGCTCCGCAGTATGAAAAAACCGATTGTCAATTTGTTATTTTTAGGTCCAACCGGTGTCGGTAAAACAGAATTAGCCAAAACCGTGGCGGCTGTTTATTTCGGCGATGAAAATAAAATGGTCAGACTTGATATGAGTGAATATCAAGAAAAAGACAGTATCAATCGTTTGATCGGCGTGCCGGGGGGAGAAAAAGGAGGGCAGCTTACCGAAAGTATAAGGGCAAATCCGTCAGCGATTCTTTTACTTGATGAAATTGAAAAAGCCCATCCGGATATTTTAAATGTTTTCTTGCAGGTTATGGATGATGGTCGCTTGACCGATGCTTTGGGAAAAACCATTGATTTCACAAATGTAATTTTTATCGGGACATCTAATGCCGGAACTGATTTCATCCAGGAAGAAATACGCAAGGGCACTTCAGTTCAAACTATTCAAGAAATTTTAATCAGAGAAAAATTAAAACCTTTTTTCAGACCGGAATTTTTAAATCGTTTTGACGGAGTTATTGTTTT
>JBAZMD010000040.1:0-3268 GCA_041649955.1 Patescibacteria group bacterium
CCGAAAACCATTGAAACTTTATCAATAACGCCGCTTTCTTTAAATTCATTATACAAATCATTGCCTTCGCGCGTACGTTCACCAACGCCGGCAAAAACAGAATAACCGCCGTGCTCGGAAGCAATATTATGAATCAACTCTTGAATAATAACCGTTTTTCCCACGCCTGCTCCGCCGAACATTCCGACTTTTCCGCCTTTGACAATCGGACAAATCAAATCAATAACTTTAATTCCGGTTTCCAAAATTTCAGTTTTAATGGATTGATCAATAAATTTCGGAGCCGCGCGATGAATCGGATATTTTTTTTCAGTTTTAACTTTAGCGCCGCCATCAACCACTTCACCCAAGACATTAAAAATTCTGCCCAAAGTTTCTTTGCCGACCGGAACACTGATCATTTCGCCGGTATCAATGGCTTCATCACCTCGTTTTATGCCATCAGTGGTTCCCATGGCAATAGTTCTGACCAAATTAGATCCTGTATGCTGGGCAACTTCCAAAACTAACCGTTTTCCATTATTATTTACCTCTAAAACATGGTAAATTTCCGGAAGTTTTTCAGCAAAATAGACATCAACGACTACGCCGATGACTTGTTTGATTATTCCAATGTTTTTCTTTTCAGACATATATTCTTAATAATTAATTAATATTTTTTAATTTAAAATTTTTTTATAAAATTTCTAATTCCTAATTTCTAATTGACCTAATCCGCCAGCTGGCGGACCCAATGACTAAAATTTCAATTATTTATTTTTTGAAAAATTGGGATTTGGGTCATTGTTTAGAAATTAAAAATTAGGTTAATTAGGTCAATTTTGCTGAGCATTGGCTCCGGCGCTGATTTCGGCAATTTCAGCCGTAATATTTGATTGGCGCGCCTTGTTGTAGAATAAAGTCAATTCGTTAACCATATCAGACGCTGACTCGGTTGCCTGATGCATGGCAGCCATTCTGGCGCTGTGTTCCGAAGCATTTGATTCCAGCAAGGCCTGATATAATTGAACTTCAATCAAGCGAGGCACAATTCTATCCAAAACTTCAGTCGGAGTCGGCTCAAAAGTATATTCATATGTAAATTCTTCAGATTGAGAATTTTTTTCTTCTTTTTCAGCCATGCCCAAATATTGATCTTGAAATTCAATATTTATCGGCAGAAGCTGTTTAACTCTGGGAATTTGTTTTACGCCGCTGACAAAATCAGTATAAACCAGCATCACTTTGTCATATTTGCCCGATAAGTAGTCATTAATCGCCATTCTGGCAATAGGATTTGTTTCGGCTGCCGATAAAACCAAATCAGATTTTGGAAATTCAGCCGCAATATTATATTTTTGCTGAGCCATAACACTTCCCTTTTTTCCGACTAAAATAATATCAGTTTCCAAATTATGTTTTTTTAATGATTCTTTGGCTCTATTGATAACCGCGGCGTTAAATCCGCCGCATAAACCGCGATTGGAAGAAATTAAAATCAAAGCGGCTTTTTTTATTTCTTTTTTTCGGGTTAAAAGCGGATGTCCGATTTCATTGTTGCCTGCGGAAATTTTTGCCAAACGCAAAACCATCTCCCAACTTAAATTTGCGTAAGTGCGGGTTTTAAGCACGGCTTCCACCGCTTTTCTCATTTTTGACGCAGCCACCATTTCCATTGCTTTGGTAATTTTTTTAGTATTGGAAACGGATTTGATGCGCCGAGATATTTCTTTGGTCTTAGCCATATATTATTTAGTCAGATAATCCAGAGTGGCTTTATAATCTTCAATTAATTTTTTTATTTTAACTTCCACTTCTTCGGTTAATTCTTTTTTTTCTTCAATCAAATTCAAAGTTTGATTATTCAAATCTGCGTATTTCATCAGTCCTTGTTCAAATTCTCTGGTTTTTTCCACCGGAACATTATCAATGTAGCCGTTAATCAAAGCATAATAAATTAAAACTTGCTTGGCGACATGAACCGGCAAATATTGATCTTGTTTGAAAATTTCATATAATCTCTTGCCTCTTTCCAATTTATTTTTAGTATCAACATCCAAATCAGAACCGAATTGGGCAAACGCGGCCAGTTCGCGATATTGAGCGGCTTCTAAACGCATTTTTCCGGCCACTTTTTTCATGGCTTTAATTTGTGCTGTAGAACCGACGCGAGAAACCGATAAACCGGCATTTACGGACGGACGCTGGCCTTGATAAAATAAATCAGGTTCCAAATAAATTTGGCCGTCAGTAATGGAAATAACATTGGTTGGAATATAAGCCGAGACATCGCCGGCTTGAGTTTCAATAATCGGCAAAGCGGTAATGGAACCGCCTCCGAAATCAGCATTTAATTTACAAGAGCGTTCCAACAATCTGGAATGAAGATAAAATACATCACCCGGATAAGCTTCGCGTCCCGGCGGTCGGCGCAATAATAAAGAAATTTCACGATAAGCAACAGCGTGTTTGGATAAATCATCATAAATAATCAAAACATCTTCGCCTTGGTCTAAGAAATATTCGGCCATGGCGCAACCGGCATAAGGAGCGATATATAATAATGAAGCGGAATTTGAAGCGCCGGCTAAAACAATTGTTGTATAACTCATGGCTCCGGCTTCTTCCAATTTAGCCACGATATTGGCAATTTTGGATTCTTTTTGGCCGATTGCCACATAAATACATTTCATATTCTGGCCTTTTTGATTGATAATAGTATCAATCGCAATGGCTGTTTTTCCGATTTGTCGATCGCCGATAATCAATTCTCTCTGTCCGCGGCCGATTGGAATCATGGCATCAATGGCTTTAATACCGGTCTGAACAGGATCTTTAACCTTAGCGCGGGTAATAACACCCGGAGCGATTTTTTCCACCGGATAAAATTTAGCCGCTTCAATTTTTCCTTTTCCATCAAGCGGAGCGCCCAGCGGATCGACTACGCGGCCGACTAAATTCGGACCAACCGGAACTTCCAAAATTCTTTTAGTGCAAACAACTTCATCGCCTTCTTTAATAACGGCAAATTCACCCAAGATAATAGCTCCGACCAAATTTTCTTCCAAATTCAAAGCCACGCCGACAATTTCCTGTCCATTGGATTTAAAAATTAAAATTTCCGACATCATCGCATCGGATAATCCCGAGATCAAAGCAATGCCGTCAGAAATTTTTAAAACTCGACCGACAGTCTGTTCTTTGGCTTCAGCTTGATAACCGGAAATTCGGCTTTTAAGCTGTTCAATGATGAAATCTTTCGTATTTGACATATTTTTTATAAAATTAT
>JBAZMD010000041.1:0-2711 GCA_041649955.1 Patescibacteria group bacterium
CCGTCAATTAAAGGATAACGCAAAGAAAAATCCTGAGCCATTCTAACCATTGAATCGTAAACCGCCATATCGCCGTGCGGATGATAATGACCGAGTACTTCTCCGACAACCGTAGCTGATTTTCTGTATTTAACCGAGTGCTTCAGACCCATAGAATGCATGGCATAAAGAATGCGGCGATGAACCGGCTTTAAACCGTCTCTGACATCAGGTAAAGCGCGGGCGACGATTACGCTCATGGCATAGTCAAGATAAGAAGTTTTCACTTCATCTTCCAAAGATTGCGTATCTATTCTCCCCGTTATTATCTCGTCGGAAATTTCTGGTTTAATTTTTGACTCTTTATGGGGCAACCGGTAAATTTTTTTGTGTTTGGTTTTCATTTTCTTCTAAAATTTTTTCTTTTAAACGATTAATTTCTTCGTTAGTTATCAAATCTTCTTGAATGGGCGGCGATTGTTTCATTTCTTGGCGCGCCTCTTTAAAAGATTGGTTAACATCAGAATATGTCTTTTTAATAATAGAAATGAAAGAATCTTTTTTATTAATAATTTGAAAACTGTATTTTAAGCTGAAAATCCAGCCGATAAAAATCAAGACTGTAAGCGAAATTACCATAGTCCACAATTTCACTATCTTATTTTGAGGAGCTTTTTTCATAATCATTTATTATTTCGGCTCCAAAATAATAATTTTATTTTCTATTTGTTCCAAATCTTTTTTGTGCAAAGATAATTTTTCCATTGTTTCGGGATTTTTAGCGCCCGCTTCCTTTAAAAAGTTATCAAGAGGAGCCAAAGGTATTTTAAGCCCTTTGATTTTATAACAGCAGGGAATAGTAACTTTGGGTTCAATTTGATGAACAATTTTTACCGCTTTTTCCGCGTCAATCATGCCTTTTCCGCCGATTGGTATCAATAAAACATCAATACCATCCAATTTTTCCAACTGGCCGTCTGTTAATGTTTTATTAATTTCTCCCAAAACCCCGATTCTGATATTATCAACAATAATTTGATAAATGGTTAAAGGTTTTTTGTCTTCGCTAGCATCAGTGCCATAAACAAATATATTTTTTGATTCATATTCTCCCGGGCCTGAAATCAAAAAACATTCGTCTTTTGAATCTTTCTGGGCGATTTTTGTTTCTTCCGGATTAGTTAAAACCAAAATCGTGGCTTTGTAGTTAGGTCCTCTTAATCCCGCGTTTCTCGGACTATAAGGATCAATCAAGACCACTTTTTCACCTGTTTGAATTTTAAAACAAAATTGTCCGTACCAAGTGATTATCATAAAACATGAAGCATAGAACATAGAACAACAAAACATAAAACTCGCCAATTCGCTTCGTATTATGTTATCTGTTCCATGTTATGGGTTATGTGATTAATAATTTATTATATAATTTGAGATATTTTTTTGCCGATTGATGCCAAGAAAAATTTTGGTTCATGGCATTAATTTGGATTTTTCTCCAAATTTTTTTATTCTGATAAAAATTTAAAGCTCTTTTTATCGCGACCAGAAATTTCTGAGAATTATAATCGGAGAAAGAAAATCCATCGCCGATTACCCTTTTATTAAGATCTAACAAATCATTGTTTAATTTTACATTTTTTACAGTATCGCGCAAGCCTCCTGTCGCCCTGACTATGGGGATTGTTCCATAGCGCATAGCAATCATCTGGCATAAACCGCAGGGCTCAAATTTAGAAGGCATTAAAAACATGTCTGCGCCAGCATAAATTTGCTGGGCTAATTTCGGATCAAATTCAATAAAAGAACGGATATTATGCGGATATTTTTCCTGTATTTTTTTGATTATTTTTTCATATTCCGGCCAGCCAGTACCTAAAATAATTATTTGGCAATTATTTTCAATTAATTCATTTGTTATCTTATATATTAAATCAATTCCTTTTTGCTCATCCAAACGGGAAATAACTCCCAATAAAGGAATATCTTTGGAAATTTCAAAACCGCATTTTTTCTGCAAATAAATTTTATTAAACGATTTATCTTCCAAATTTTTAATTGAATAATTTTTAACAAGCGATGGATCGGTTAAAGGATTAAAAATATCCGTGTCTATTCCATTTAAAATTCCGTAGAAATCTTTACTACGGCTTTTGATTTCTCTTTCCAACCCGCGGCCATAAAATTTGGTTTTTATTTCTTTAGCATAACTAGGGCTGACCGTGGTAATTAAATCCGCGGCCGAAATGGCTTGTCTCATGGTATTAAAATCATTGCTTTTTTTAAAATCTGCTTTCAGGCCAATAAATTTCAAGCATTCGTCTGAATTCCAGCAGCCCTGAGTTAGTAAATTATGAATTGTGAAAAGAACTTTGATTTTGATTTTTTTAAGTTTTAATATAACCGGTATAAAACCCGTCTGCCAATCGTGAGCATGAATAATATCCGGCTGCCAATTAATGACTTTTAAAAATTCCGGAATGGCCAGAGAAAAAAATAAAAATCTTTTTATGTGATCAAAGTTCTTAATATCCAAATAAACTCCGCCATTGGTCAAATATTTTTTATTTTCCAAAAGATAAACCGAAATATCCGTCTTAGGTAAAATTGTTTTGTAAATATTTACAATTTCTTCTCCAGCGCCAATTTTTATTTTAAACTGAGCAATTATTTTCCCGCCAAATTTCTTTTCTTTAATCGGCCGATAATAAGGAATGACAATTCTAATATCGTGC
>JBAZMD010000042.1:0-2662 GCA_041649955.1 Patescibacteria group bacterium
CGCTTCGCCAACCATAAAATCAGCCACCCATTCGGGGGTAAAAACAACGCCGTTTTCTTTTTTTATTTTTGCGTTCATGGGTATATTATAGCAAAAATCTTACTTTTCCCAAAATCTTCCCTCCTCTCCGTCAATCGCGGTTGATTTTTCCTTTCGCAAATCAACATACTCCCCTTCAACGGATTTTGAATTTTTTATTTTAAAAATCATAAATTAAAAATGAACGCCCAAAACTTAAAATTTTTTATTTTAAATCTAAAATAAGATTTTCAAAACCAACTGTATTTACCCAATAATTATTAGGATTATTATTAAGAAATTTTTTTATTTCTTTTCTTTGTGTGGCCACCTTGTCTCCATATCCGTTATCGCCAAGCAAGATATTGGAGTATTTGCCGTCTAAAAAAGAAATGAAAGAAACATTATTTTTTTCAGTCAATCCCAAAATCTCTATCAATTCTGATATTTGCTTATCTTGACCTCCGCCGGAAGTATTAAGATGTTTTGCTTCGCAGAGTAAAATTTTATTTTTTACTTTGATTATTAAATCAAGCCTCTTGTTTTGCTTTTTGGTTTTAATTTTTACGTCTAAATTTTTGCGTACATTTTTTAAGTTAAATTTTTTAGAAAATTTTACTACACAATAATTAGTTTTAAAAAAATTATCCCAATCAAAAACCTCCTTAAATCCTTGTTTTTCTAAAATATGGATGAGTTTATTTTCTCCGCATTTTCCTTTTTTACGAGATGAATTAGTGTCCAATATCGCCTGCACCCATTCTTCCGGCGACATTTCATTTAATATTCTTTTGGCAAAATATCTTTCAGTGATTTTTTTCAGCAGATTTATTTCTTTTTTTGCTTCACCAATAATATTATCGCAAGCGTTTACAAAACAAGCGAATTCGGAGCAGTTGGAGTATTTACCGATAATTTTTGATAACTCTAAAAAATATTTATCAACCACGGCCGGTTTTTCTTTTTTACTTCGCAATGTTCTTATTGTAATTAAAATATTTTTTATTTCTTTGGTGTTTTTAATGTATTTATTCAAATCCGGGTGCTTTTCGTCAAATACATAAAAATCATCAAGCAATTTTTCTTGATGATTTTTTGATATTTCAAAATAATGCAGGTTGTCTTGAATTTTTTTCATAATAAATAAGGTTTAAAAATTTATAAGCAAAGTCAAAAGATATCCTTTTGCGATTATTGTCTCTAAAATTAGTAAGAAAAAATGAAAAATATTTTTCACGATTGGCTGATAATTGGTTATTAAATTTATTCATTAATTCAATTTGTTCATTGATAGATACTTCTTTTTTAAAAATCAAATGAGCCATATTTCGCGAGGTATTTTTTCCGACAAGACCTGCTATCTTATACTTTCTTATATCTTCAAGCTGTATTTTTTTGCCGTTTTTACTGTCTATGGCTCTTAAAAATAAAATGTTTTTTTCAAGTAATTTTTTAATGCTGTCGCTTAGTTTTAATATTTTTTTATCTTTGATATTTTGCAACGCAATTTCCACCTTATACTCTCCGGACTTTAAATAATTCTCCGTAAGACGAAATACGCCTAATTCATTTTTAGCATCTTTTATTTTATAAATAAATTCTCCGCCAAACTGCCATCCTGATTTTTTTTCAAGTGTTAATTTAATTTTTTTATTTTCAGGGTATATCGTGGCGTTTATAATGTTTTTTTCGGATATTTTTTGTTTTCTTTTAAAATAAAATGAAATTACATTGTAAGTTGTATCGTCAAAAACTTGTTCCGAAAAAATATTTAATTTTATAATTTCAAATTTTGCAAAAAATAATTCTCTGATTTTTTTTGAATTTTCCGCGCATAAAAAATTTAATGGCACAATAATAATGCCCTCCTCGCAATTTAAAATTGAAAAGATGGAAACTTGGTACAAATCTTCAAAGTTGGAATTTTTTCCAGAAAAAAATTCTTTCTTAATTTCTTTTGTGGCTTTATTTTTATGTAAGTATGGCGGATTGGTGCAAACGAATTTATAATCTTTTGGCGAATTTATGGAATCATTTAAAAAGACGTTTTGTTCATCAATATAATTTTTATCATAATCAAAACCTGTAACTTTTTTACATTTATTGCTTTTTGACCAACTTAACAAGTCCTGATTACCGGCAAATGGATCTGTAATTTCTTTGTTTTTAACAAATTCACCGAATCCTTGCAATATGCAGTCGGAATTGGTAGTAAAAAATTGGCCTAAATTGCGTTTTTTTATTTTTGCGTTCATGGGTATATTATAGCAAAAATCTTACTTTTCCCAAAATCTTCCCTCCTCTAACATTCGCCTTTTCCATTTGTAAAATTCCATAAATTCACACAATGACAGCGGTGTGGACGCGGAGGACGAAAAATCTTCTGAACCGCAAGTTAAACCGCTCGGAACCGCGTAATCCGTTTTTATTTCCCCTTTTTCATCAGCCTGATTGATAAAAAGTCCGAACTCGTGCATACCCAAAAGATTCGGGTATTTCGCCCTGTCGTCAAAAATGGAATGTCCTTCAAAAGAATTCGGGACATTAATGTCAAGCATTTGTAAAATCGTTGGCGCGAAATCCAAACCTGAAGAATATAAATCAACTTCTTTCGGCAAAACACTGTTCGGGATATACATCAAAA
>JBAZMD010000043.1:0-2576 GCA_041649955.1 Patescibacteria group bacterium
TTTTGACAAATTTATTTAATTATGATAATATGAATAAATTATGCCGCTATCGTCTAGTGGTTAGGACACCAGGTTTTCATCCTGGTAACCGGGGTTCGATTCCCCGTAGCGGTACCAAATTAAAAATATAAATTAAATCTATATGATAAGCATTAAAGAAATCAAAAATCATCCTTATGTTCAGGAATTTATTTATCAGACAGAAATTACTTTAGAAGCTTTAGAATACACAGAACATGCTTTTCGCCACGCCAATTTAGTTTCCGAGCGGTCGGCTGAGATAGCCAAAAAAATCGGTTTAAGCAAAAAAGAACAGGAGATAGCGGCTATTGTCGGGTTCTGCCATGATATGGGCAATTTTTTGGGCCGGCAGCAGCACCATTATTGGAGCGCTCTTCTTTTTAATCAACTTTTTCAAAAAGATTTTTCTCCTCAGGAATTAAGTTTCATTTTACAGGCGATTGTCAATCACGACAAACAGACGATGAAAATAGTAAATAAAATTTCCGCGATTACTATTTTAGCCGATAAATCAGACGTTCATCGTTCCAGAGTAACCTTGCCTAATATTAAAAGTTCAAAAGCCGACATTCATGATCGGGTTAATTATGCGACGACCAAGTCAATGCATAAAATTGATCCTAAGAAAAAAAGAATTACCTTAATTTTGAAAATTGACACTAAATTTTGTTCAATTATGGAATATTTTGAAATTTTTACCGAAAGAATGACTTATTGTCGCGAAGCGGCCAATTATTTGGGTTATAAATTCGGTTTGGTTATTAATAATTTTAAATTACTTTAATATGGTTCGCGAAGAAGCGTTAAAGTTGGTTGAAGAAAAAATAAAAACGCCGAATTTGATTAAACATTGTTTGGCCGTTGAAGCGGTGATGAAAAATTTGGCAAAATATTTTTCCGAAAATGAAGAAAAATGGGCTTTAGCCGGACTTTTACACGATATTGATTATGAAGAAACCAAAACAGACCCCATAAATCACAGTTTAATTGGAGCAAAATTTTTAGCCGAAAAAGGCATTGAATCAGAAATTATTGAAGCAATAAAAGCGCACAATGCCATGCACGGATTGCCGCGCCAAAGCCGAATGGCTAAGGCGCTATTTTGTTCCGATCCGATAACGGGTTTAATTGTTGCCTTAACTTTAGTTCTACCAAGCAAAAAAATATCAGATTTAACCGTAGAAAATATTTTAAATCGCTATAAAGAAAAAGGATTTGCCAAAGGAGCGAATCGAGAACATATTGCCGCCTGCGATGATTTGAATTTATCACTGGAAGAATTTTTTAAAATCAGTTTAAAGGCGATGCAAGACGCAGCTCAAGAAATAGGCTTGTAAAGAGTTTTGTCTGCAAAGACGAATCCGAAGGATGAAGTCTGAGCAGGAACAAAACCTTTACCCTGTTAAATACTGCCTTGCAGTAATTTCGCTAAAGCGAAATTATTTAACAGGGTACTCAAAATTATGGTTAAATTTTCTTCTCCGCCAGCTGGCAGATCTAAAATTTAAATAATTTTGGTATGATTTTATCAACGACAGAAAAAAATATTCAAAAAGCGCGGAAAATTTTAAAAAATGGCGGAGTGATTATTTATCCGACTGATACGCTTTACGGTTTGGGAGCCGATATTAACAATCAAGAAGCGATTAAAAAAGTTTTTGTTCTGAAAGGAAGAAATTTTCAACAGCCGATTTCAGTAATGGTTTCAAATATTAAAGATATTAAAAAAATAGCTTTGGTCAATAAAAATCAAAAACGTTTTATTCAAGCTCTTTTACCCGGACCGTTTACCATTATTTTAAAAAAGAAAAAAAATATAAATAAAATTTTGACCGGTGGAAAAAATACGATTGGTGTTCGCATGCCGGACTCAAAAATTTGCCAAAAACTTTCTTACAAAATGCCGATAACCGCTACCAGCGCCAATATTTCAGGTCAAAAGCCGACCTTAAATGTTAAAAAATTAGCAAATATTTTTGGTGATAAAAAAGTAGAATTGATTTTAAAGGGTCCGCCAAAATTTTGCAACACAAAATTTAAGCGGATGACCGGCAAGGCCTCAGCGATTATTGATTTAACCTTTAATCCGCCTAAAATTTTGCGATAAACCTAAAATAAAATTTCATGAATTCAAAAAAACTAAAATTTTTACCGGATTTCTCGCCGAGAAGTCTGAGGTTGATTCTAGTTTTTGTTATTTTTGTCGGACTTTTGAGTTTTCTATTGGTTTTTTCGAAAAATGCCGAAACATATATCAAAAAAATAGAACAAGGAATGGGACTTGAAATAAAACGAATAGGCCATAGAGGTCCCGTCCTCGCAAAAGGTATTTATGTTTCCGGCTGGACAGCCAGCGAGCCGAAAATGATGGAAGAATTGATAAATTTAATTGATAGAACAGAATTAAACGCCATTGTCATAGATATTAAAGATTCAAGCGGAAAAATAACTTATAACAGCAAGATTCCACAAGTTGAAAAATTAGGAACCAAAGAAATAAAAATCAGAGATTTGAAAGGATTGGTTAGAAAATTTCATTTTTATAAAATTTATGC
>JBAZMD010000044.1:0-2529 GCA_041649955.1 Patescibacteria group bacterium
CCTTAGATTTGTCCATATTTTTCTCATTTAAAATCCTATCTACAGGGTCTATAAAGACATCAACAAGCATTTCGTCATTGGGTGACATCAGGAATAGGGTCAAAAGCCTGTCATTTCGCCTGATGGCACGTGCCCACGAAACTAACACAAGGATTTCATCATTAGAAGCCACTAAGCCCTGATTTTGGCGCATTTGGCGCAATTTTGACACTAGTGTATTTATTTCATCCTTTGTTAATAGCTCTGCAAAATCTGTAATCATCTTACTTCCCTTTCAAATATGGGCAAGTATAGCAATCTGGTAGGTGGCAATAAGACATTTTATCGTGTGGTTTAACGAGCTTATCATTATTCCACTTCTTTATTGCCAGTAATTCCATTGCTTGCCTGTAAGTAGGTTGGCTTAGATGCTCTAAATAATCGCATCTATCCATGATTGCCCTGATGTTACTGTACCTTTTGTTCGGTATTCGATATGTCATAATTACACCATCCTTATATTGTTTATTACCAAAATACTTCTATTGTTTTAACTATTCCCATTTCACCACGCCAACAACTAGGCAATGTGCCTTTAATGGCTCTTAACCGTACAATCTCTGATTCTATTTGATTCTTAGCAGCTAAAACTTCTGCTGCTGATGCATTAGTCATTGGCATTACTTCAAATTTTTTAATTAAATCATTCAAAATAGCTGTATCAGACTGATACTTGTTGAAAGTATTTTTTAATGATACATAGTCAGAGTAGGATAACCCAATAATAAAGTTTATGTCAGTAGACCCATACGGTTGACCAACTACTACATATCCAATAGCATCATATTTGCAACTATTAGTGCTGGTAGGTGTTTGCCCTGTATCATCTATGTATACCAGACCTTTATCAGATGTCATAAAGGCGTTTAAGGCATGTGGGTTACTTCCATCCATGAAACTGATAACTACCATTGCACATCTTATACCACTTAATTCAGCCTTATTATGTACAATTTGTGCAAAGTCACCACATACAAAAGAGCCTAGAACATAGTTTAATTGGTCTGTAGAATCAGATACTAGGAATGATTTTAATTCAGCCCATGTAGGGTTATGTACATTATCCTGATTGGTAGTTTTTAAATTAGTACCAGTGGGGCTTGCATATGGCAAAGTTCCCTGTAACTTCTTAGTAAGAGCTACAACTTGACCTTGTAAAGCTGTGACATTCGTTTGAAGTGCTGTAATAGTGGATTGCATTATGTTTTTATCATTATTCAAGTTTGTTATTTGTAATTGATAAGTAGATATATCGCTATTTAGTTTCTCGATATTATTATTTGCAGTAATCAATGAACTTTTAGCCACATTTGATTCATTAGTAGCCTGTTTAGCAGCGTATTCTGCTGCCGATAATTGGCTACTTAATGAAACCACTGTGTTATAGTAGTTGTAGCTCATAAACCCTAAAACTACTATTACTACAGTTTCAATTATGGCTACTATCTTTAACATCTTTTTTACCTACTGGCTTTTTAGCTTCGTTTTTTACAGGATTCTTATATATGTAATACCCTATCATTAATATGAATATGCCAAGCCCAAGCTCAAAAATCGAAACCCACAATTTGCCTGTGGCAGCAGTTATCAACGCACAACACCCTGCTATAATAAATCCTATAAAGTAGCTATATTCACATTCACATTCTTTAGCCCAATCTCTAATCATGTTATTTACCTACCTTTGTATTATTTGTTGTAGACAATGGAACTGGTGCATTTGGAGTAAATACAGGTGTTTGCACACTAGGCGTTACGACTACACGTGGCGTAACAGGGGTTGGAGTTGCTTGCTGTTGCACTTGTGGTTGATACGGTTGCTGGAACTGTTGTTGGAATTGCTCTTTTGTAGGCACACAAGCAACCATTGATATAGTTATTACAGCCAATGCGATTACTACCTTAATCATTTTACGAAATCCCTTAAATATTCATTCAAACCATCAAACTGTATGTTGTAAGTAATACCTTTTTGGAGTTGTATAGTTTGATTATCGACCCTAGTTTGCACACAGATTACATTATTAGCATCCCTGTAAATTCCTATTACCTGTGCACGTAGACCAACTGCTACATTGGGGTCTGGTGAACATGCCATACTTGTTGCTAGATAGCACAATCCACCAAATATACCGATTGCCATGATTAATGCTGAATTGACTAACCCTTTTTTCATTTTATTTTACCTCTTTACCCTTTTTATTTATTTTTAACACTATTATTGCCATTGCAATTAAAACACCGTTAAATATTATTCTGTGAGCCAAATCCATGCTAAATATCCATGCAAGTCCACCACCATATAGTAGCCAACCACCAACTATTGCAACTTCTAGCATTATAATTATCACAGATGCTATCAGTGTGTCGAATTTACTCCACTTAACCTTAGCTACAACTGGCTTATCTATTGCTAATTCTTTATCCCTAATCATTTTATTTACCCCTTTTATCTATAATCCATTGGCAAAGTATAAGGCATACCAGAGT